>CAMWVR010000005.1 GCA_947177795.1 uncultured Clostridia bacterium
CGTCAAACTCCGCTTTGCCTAAGTCACGTACGGCAAGTACGCTCCTGTCGTCAAATGCTCGCTTTCCTTGTCTTGCTCGCTTCTAACCGCCGAGGAATAAAGTAAACAGTGTGTCGTGATACTTCGTCAAACTCCGCTTTGCCTAAGTCACGTACGGCAAGTACGCTCCTGTCGTCAAAGCTCGCTTTCCTTGTCTTGCTCGCTTCTAGCACCGAGGTATAAAGTAAATAATTCGTCGGACATTGATTAACGCTTGAATAAAAAATATCAAAAAAATTAAAAAAACCGTTGACAAACGGCGTTGTATGGCGTAATATGTAAATAACTTAATAGTGTTTACACAAACCGTTGAGAAAGAAGAGTACCTATCAAAGGAGAACTTTACAGAGAGTTGCAGGCGGTGAGATGCAATGAGTTGTCGGATAGCGAATGGACTTTTGAGGGCAGAGTAATGTCTGACGGAATCCCCTCGTTAGTGGGAAGATGCGTGGTGGCGCATTAGGGTGGCATAAAAACAAGACGCAACGGTCTTGTCCCAATTATCGGGGACAAGGCTTTTATTTTTGTAAAAAGTATATAGGAGGACGAAAAAATGACAAAAATACCGCACAGATTTTACTTGACAGAGGATCAGATGCCTACGCAATGGTATAATCTCAGAGCAGATATGAAAGACCAGCCGGATCCATTGCTCAATCCCGCTACGGGCGAGCCTGTCGACGAGAAGGATCTGTATCCCATATTCTGCGAAAAACTTGCTCATCAAGAATTAGACTGCGAGACGAGATATATAGATATACCAGAAGAGATCTTGGATATGTACAAGATCTACAGACCGTCGCCCCTTTGCAGAGCTTACAATCTCGAGAAGGCTCTCGGCACTCCCGCAAAGATATATTATAAATTCGAGGGCAACAATACCTCGGGCAGTCACAAACTCAATTCGGCAATTGCTCAAGCGTATTACGCAAAAGAGCAAGGTTTGACTTCGCTCACCACGGAGACGGGAGCGGGACAATGGGGTACGGCTTTGTCGGAAGCGTGCTCGTATTTTGGACTTCCGCTCGATATATTTATGGTAAAAGTATCCTATGAGCAAAAGCCTTTCCGCAAGGCGGTAATGCAAGTTTTTGACGGCAACGTAATCCCGTCGCCGTCGACGACTACTCAAATAGGCAAAAAGATTTTGGCAGACAATCCCAACACTTCGGGATCGCTCGGTTGCGCAATATCCGAGGCTGTCGAAAAGGCTGTGAGCACCGAGGGATGCAGATACGTTCTCGGCAGCGTACTCAACCAAGTTTTGTTGCATCAATCTATCATAGGACTCGAGAGTAAAAAGGCAATGGAGATACTCGGCGAGTATCCCGACGTAGTAGTAGGTTGCGCAGGCGGCGGATCCAACCTCGGCGGTCTTATCGCTGCCTTTATGCAAGATAAACTTCTCGGCAAAAAGAATACGAGATTCGTTGCGGTAGAGCCTGCTTCATGCCCTTCGTTTACGAGAGGTAAGTACGCTTACGATTACTGCGATACTGGCAAGATTACGCCGCTTGCAAAGATGTATACTCTCGGCAGCGGATTTATCCCGTCGGCAAATCACGCAGGCGGTTTGAGATATCACGGAATGTCGCCGATACTGTCCAAACTCTATCACGACGGATATATGGAAGCCGTATCTTACGAGCAGACCAAAGTCTTTGAGGCGGCAGTACAGTTTGCAAAGTGCGAGACGATATTGCCGGCTCCGGAATCTGCGCATGCGATCAAAGGCGCAATCGACGAGGCTTTGAAGTGCAAAGAAAGCGGAGAAGCAAAGACGATACTCTTTGGATTGACGGGTACGGGCTATTTTGATATGAAAGCGTACTCCGAATATCTTGCGGGCAATATGACGGATTATATTCCCTCAGACGCCGATTTGCAAAAAGGCTTTGATACCTTGCCGAATATCAATAAATAATCAAAATTACGGCGGTTGGCGACAACCGCCGTTTTTTAAAGGAGAGAGAAATGCAAAAGTTTACGCCGCCCGATCATATCGGATTCGAGGCGCTTAAGTTGTTTGGAGAAAACGGCAAGATCATCGACGGCTCGCTTGCCTATATACAGCCAAGCGGAGGCGGACCGACGCAAGCGCATACGCACGTCCACGACCATTTGTTTGCCGTGTTAGAGGGCGAGGCAAAGATCTTGCTTGATAAAGAATGCGTCGTGATCAAAAAAGGCGAGAGCTTTTTAGTCGACGGCGGAATTCCTCATTCTGTGTGGAATAATTGTCAAGACTTGACGGTGATGATTGGAATAAACGTGAATAAATGTGTCAAGAGTGAGTAAAAATTATGAAAAATGTTTTACAGTTAACACATAATTTCCTAAAATTATTTAATATGTGTTGACTACGTTGATTTGTTTAGGGTATAATGTACCCGAAATATATGAGAAGTTATAAAATAATTTCCGAGCTGTCCTCAAAACTTAAAAAAGTGTATAAGGTCGAAAGCGAAAATTCCGTCTTTATACTCAAAGAATACGAAAGCGTTGAGGACGCCGAGAAAGAAATGCAGATTGCCAAACAAGTAGCCCTGACAGGTTATGCACCTAAGATAATAGACTATCAAGACGATTTGGTGTTGTATGAATATATCGAGGGCGAGAACTTTTGCGACGTATTCAGACAGGCTACGATGACCGACGACGTTGAAGCTATGGAACTTTTGGCGACAAGATTATCGATTTTTTTGCAAATCATATATTCGTTTACCGACAAAGTTATGAAAGATATCGACTTCAGCAATTACGTCGTCAAGGACGGAAGAGTCGTGGGAGTCGACTTCTCAAAAGTGGATGAAGGTATGCCGTACGAAGACGTGGCAAGCGCAATAGCCTTTGCGTTGATGAACAGCGCCGGACAGTATTACGATTGTTATCCGTTTGTATATAAGTTGTTGTCTTGTTTCAAGCTTGAGATGATGGACGTCATCAACGAAGTTAAGGCAAGATTAAAACAACGGGCAAGTCAAGCAGGAGCATGGAATGATATCGACATCGATATGCTTGTAGACGGACTTGTCAATTTTGATAGGAAAGGTGTTGATTGGCGAAAGTTGATCTAATATAAAATTTTAGGAGGTATGTATAATGAAATTCGCAGAGAGATTGAAGGAGCAAAGACTTATCAACGGTTACAACCAAGAATATTTGGCTAAGTACATGCAGGTATCTCAAGTGTCTATCAGCAATTGGGAGAGAGGCGTCAAAGAGCCTAGTTACCAAGCGTTGATAGATCTCAGCAACTTGTTTGGAAAGTCTACCGATTATATGTTGGGTCTCAAAGACGACGACAGCAAGAATATGTGACAGTATTCTGCGAGTAAGAAGGTGTCATAAGTTTTCGCGGCAATAATGCTTTCTATACATCTTCAAACTCGCTTGACGTACATAGAGTACGACTTCACTCGTTTTCATCGTAAAGAAAACATTCTTACTCGTGAAAACCTTAAGCCACTTCCTACTCGTAGAATGGGAGTGGCTTTTTGTTTTAGCATTTAACTATCACTTATCTTGCTCAACGAGGTTATAGCAAAAACCAAAAAATTAATTATAAATTACGCCACTTCCTACTCGTAGAATGGAAGTGGTTTTTTGTTTATAGCATTTACCGATTATACATTGCTTTAGCTTCATGCGTCATATTGCCGTCTTCGTCGTAGACGACGAGCTTTTCGACGTTGAGGGAATGTTTGCCTTGCTTTTTGCAAGTGAGCACAAAGGTATCTGCCTTTTTGGATATTTTGGGGTATATCAGAGTCAAAGTCTTGGGAATGAGCTTGTTTTGAGAGCAATAAGTGATTGCTTCCGCCATACGGCTTGTCTTGTGGATGATATAGAATGCGCCGCCGAATTTGAGTATCTGCGATGCGCTTAGAATTATACCTTCGAGGTCGCACACGCTCTCGTGTCGAGAAAGCGCAATTTGCGGGCTTTCTCTTTTTTCGCCGCTGTCGGCGGAGAAGTACGGCGGATTGCAGACGACTACTTGCACACTTTCTTTGCCAAGCGTGGCGGGCGCGTCGGCGATATTTTTGTTGAGTATCGTTATTTTGTCTTGCAGATTATTGAGCTCGACGTTCTTGACGGCGAGGTCGGCTACTTCTTTTTGGAGTTCTATGCCTATGACCTTTTCGCAAGGCGTCTTTGCGGTAAGCAACAGAGAAATCACGCCGTTGCCGCAGCCGAAATCCACTATCGTATCTCCTCGGCTGCATCTCACGGTGTTGGCAAGAAGCACGGCGTCGGAAGTGAAGCAATATCCGTCGGTGTATTGCAAGATTTTAAGTCCTTTGCATTGCAAATCGTCAAGTCTCAAATTGCTCATACAATGATTTTACAATATATTTATGATATTAGTCAAAATAAAATTGTGATTTGTATTTACAAAATGTAAAAAATTGGATAGAATTATATTATCAACCAACAGGAGGTAGCGATATGAAATACGTTTGCAGCGTTTGCGGATGGGAATATGACGAGGAAGTAGGCAGCGAAGAACTTGGTATAGCTCCCGGCACGAAGTGGGAAGACCTTGAAGACGATTTTTCTTGTCCGCTTTGCGGAGTGGGAAAAGACGACTTTTCTCAAGAGTAAAATTGCGCAGTGTCAATAATACAAACGGGCGTATTCGATATTCGGATGCGCCCGTTTAGTTGTCGCCAACCAAAATCATAAACTTGACAACGCACTATACGGGTGCTAAAATTATATGTAAGAGTTTTAATGCAAATCAAGGAAGAGTTATGAAAGAAAAACTTGCAAAATTGACTGAATTATTGCTTGATACGGGCAAGCGCAACAATCTTATCAATTTCAGAGACAACAAGAGCAATACTCTCGAGGTCGTTTATCCCGACTTCGATACGCTTTTTCACAAGGCGGACGGCAACGTCGTGTTTGAGGTGTTCGACCCGCAAATCGACGTCGACGATTTTGATGACAGAATAAGCGAAGCGAAACTCAAAGAAAAGCTCAAAGATAAGTTTAAATACATAGACAATTATACCAAGAAGATAAAGAAAGCTAATCAGATACTCGTATACAACAAGGACGTTACGCCTATCAAGGCGTTGAGGGGTATCGAGAAGAGGGCGAGGATCGCCATTGAGGAGACGGGTGTCAATATTGCGCACATGGCGTTTGGTTTTGTCACGTGGCACGAAGACAACGATCCCAACGCGCTTTACGATGCGCCGATATTGCTCGTTCCCATAAGCCTTTCCAAGGCGTCAAGCGTCGACCCATACCGCATCAAGGTAAACGGCGACGATATGATTCTCAATCCGACTTTTGCTTACAAGCTGCAAAGCGATTACAAGATCGAGTTGCCCGAGTACGACGACGAGGGTATCGACGGATATTTGCAAAAAATCGAGGAGCTTGTGAGTAAACTGCAATGGCAAGTGTGCAAGGTATGCAAGATAGGTCTTTTCTCTTTCCTTAAAATCAATATGTATATGGACCTCAAGGACAACGCCGACGCAGTCTTACAAAACTCCAACGTGAGGTCGCTGTTGGGAGACGGGCGCGCCTCAGCATTCGGGCAAAAACTCAAAGAGGCGCAGTTCAACGTCGTCGACGCCGATTCTTCTCAGCTCAAAGCCGTGGAAATGGCCAAAGCGGGCGAGAGTTTCGTATTGCAAGGACCGCCGGGAACGGGCAAGAGCCAGACTATCACAAATATCATCGCCGAGTGCATGGGCGACGGCAAGAAAGTGCTTTTCGTGTCCGAAAAACTTGCGGCTCTCGACGTGGTGTACAACAAACTTAAGCAAGCGGGACTTGAAGATTTTTGTTTGCAGTTGCACTCGCACAAGGCAAACAAGCGTGATTTCATACAGGAGTTGTGCCGAGTGATGCGGCTCAACAAGAGCGGAGTATCCTCAAAGGCTGTCGAAGAAGAGGACAGACTCAACAAGTCGCATATCATTCTCGACAATTACGTCGACGTGTTGCACCGTCCCAACGACGTGATTGGCAAGTCGCTTTACGAGCTTGTCGAAGAGGTATGCGCATGCCAAAGTTCGACGAGGCTTGATTTCTTCGTCGACGGCATAGAGAGCAAAGGCGACGATTATATAAAGACTGCCGCAGACCTTTTGGACAATTATGCAGACTATACTTCGTCGGTGGGATATGATTACAAGTCCAATCCTTGGTACGGCTATATCAACGAAGACGGGTCTTATCAGCAAAAGTTCAAGACGAAATCGTCTTTGGAAAACCTTGTCAAAAAGCTCAAAAACTCAACTATACTTGCGCAAAAACTCTCCAAGGATTACGGCGTCAACGGCGCAATCAATCTCGAGCAACTCGGCTTATATTCAAAGCTGTTTGCATTGCTTGCAAGTTCACAATACGTCTCGGGAGAGTTGTTTGACAAAAGGACTTTTAGAGCGACGGCGGAGAGAGTCGTCAAATTGCGTCCGATAGCCGACCAAATAAAGAATCTTGAAGACGCCGTAAAGGCAAACTACGGTCAAGATATATTCAAGCTCGACGCTGCGCATGCCGACTCGGTTTTGCAAAAAAACAGCGGAGCATTCTCAAGACTTTTCTCAAAAGAATATAAGGGACTCTCTAGCGAGATAAAGAGATGCGCCAAAAACGGCAAAGTAAGCTATAAGGATGCGCTTGCGCTGACAAAGCTTTTGCTTGAATACAACGCAAAGGTCGCCGAGTTTGCGAAGTTGGAAGAGGGCGTAAAACAAAAGCTGTCTTCGCATTATGACGGCGTAAATTCCGATTGGGATAGGCTTGACAAAGAACTCGCCGCTCTCAAGGAGTTGATTTCAAAGATAGAGGATTTCGGCAACCTTGCCGATATCTGCGCAGACGAATACGCTTATGACAGAGAAGAGATGAGCGCTCTTGCCAAAGATATAGGCGCATTGATTGCAAGCGTCGAGAGCGAGGAAGCCGTCGAATATTTTGACAAAGATATATTCGATATTTTTACCGCTCCTTACGAAGACGCAGACAAAAAGCTGAACGGCTGTCTGTCAAACTTCGACGCGCTCGACAGTTGGATCAGGTTTATTGGCTTACTTAAGGCAATGGAGAAAAATTGCTTGACTGCGTTTATCGACGTCGCCGTCAAAGAAGAGATATTGCCTCAAGACTTGAGCGAAGTATTCAAAAAGGTATTCTACAGTCAATGGATTGATTTGATTATTCAAAGAGAAGAGTTTCTCAAAGTTTTGCCGAGAGTAGCTCACGACAAGACGGTCAATATCTTTTGTGAAAAGGACGTGCGAGGTTTTGAGATAAGCAAGGCTAAAATCAGAGCGGCGCTGTCGGCGTTGCGTCCCGACTTGAGTTTGGTTGCGCCGGGGAGCGCAGTTGCCAATCTTCTCAACGAGGGCGGCAAAAAGCGCAGACAAAAGCCGATCAGAACTTTGATGTCGCAGATAAGAGAACTTGCTCAAAATCTCAAACCTTGCTTCTTGATGTCGCCGCTCAGCGTAAGCACTTTCTTGACGCCCGACGTCAAGTTTGACTTGGTCGTATTCGACGAGGCGTCGCAGATATTCCCGCAAGACGCGATAGGCGCTATATACAGAGCCAAGCAGCTTATCGTCGTGGGCGACAGCAAGCAGATGCCGCCGAGCAATTTCTTCACGTCTGTGGTAGATGTAGAGGATTATGAAGACGACGAAGACGTCAAGGACTTTGAATCGGTGCTTGATTTATGCTCCACGGTGTTGCCGCAGTTGAGACTCAAATGGCATTACCGCAGCAGATACGAGAGCCTTATAGAGTTTTCCAACAAGAATTTCTACGAAGCGGACTTAGTTACGTTCCCCTCGTCAAAGATAGACAGAGAGGGCATAGGCGTGGACTTCAAATTCGTCGAGGGCGGTACGTTCGATCACAAGACTCGCACCAACAGAGCCGAGGCGGAGTATATCGTCGACCTTATCTTTGAGAATATCGAGAAATATCCCGACAGAAGTCTCGGCGTCGTAGTGTTCAGCATATCCCAGCAGGATTTGATAGAGAGGCTTTTGACAAAGAGAAGATTGCAAGACGCTTCGCACGAAGAGTTTTTTGCAGGCGACAAGGCCGAGCCCTTCTTCGTCAAGAATTTGGAAACGGTGCAGGGCGACGAAAGAGACACGATTATTTTCAGCGTTGCGTACGCAAAAGACAAAGACGGCAAGATGTCGCAAAACTTCGGACCTATCAACAAGAGCGGCGGAGAGCGCCGTCTCAACGTAGCTTTTACGAGAGCAAAACTCAACGTCCAACTCGTGGCGTCAATTCATGGTTATGACGTCAATCTAAAGAATGCGGCGTCGACGGGAGCGAGAATGCTCAGAGACTATCTTGATTTTGCGCAAAACGGACGGCTTGATTTTGCCGATACGGCGGCTGCCCAAGAGCAGTTTGAGGACGCTTTTGATTTTGAGATGCAAGTTGCGGAGTTTTTGCGCAACAAAGGATACGAAGTCGACGTCAAGATAGGAGCGTCGGCAGGCAGCGTGGATATGGGAGTCAAGATGCCCGGCGGAGAGGACTATATCTTGGCGGTGGAGTGCGACGGCAGGTCGTATAAGACGGCGAAGAATACGAGAGACAGAGACAGACTGCGCTCAAGCGTACTTCAGCGTATGGGTTGGCATTATCACAGAGTGTGGGCTGTCGATTGGATACAAAATCCCAAGGACGAAAAAGACAGGCTTCTCAAGGCGCTCGATGAGGCTCAAAAACAGCCTGCCTTCAACGACTCGCAAAGCGTAGAAAATTTTGACGAATTCGAAGAGCAGCGCATTAGCGTAGATTTCAAGTTTGACGAATATGAGACTGCAAATATAGAGTACGCAAAAAAAGCGGGCAAAGGCGATTATCTCAAATATCTGAGGTTGGTGCTGGAAAAAGAAGCGCCGCTGTCCGAAGAATTTTTCCTGAAGAGGACGATAAGAGATTTTGACAGAGAGAAACTCACCGATGCGGTATGGGAAAAGTTTAACAGGCTTACTTCAAGATGTCAAAGCGAGGGCATCTTCCGCAAAGACGGATTTATGTATCTCAAAAACAAGCCTATAAGTCTTCGCGTACCTAACGACGGATTTGCTCGCGAGATAAAGTATATTGCGCCCGAAGAAATCGCAAGGGGTATGTATAAAGTTATTTGCAAGAATATCACTGTCGACAGAATGGGACTTTACCGTATGCTTGCCAAGTTGTTGGGCTTTTCCAAATTGGGCGACGCAATGGTCAGAAGATTCGACGAGGCGTTGGCGCTTCTCAAAAACGATATAGACATTGAGGGCGAGGAGCTGTCGATAAAAGGTTGAGCTTGGGAAATCCGGATAAATAATAATTATGATAAAATTAAATAAAGTAATTACGACTCAAGATATAGAAAAGATGTCCTACCTTGCAACGTGTATAATGAGAAAGCATTACGATCCCATCGTAGGCAGCGAAACCAACAGCCATATGCTTGGCAAGTATCAGTCGGTGCGTGGAATTACGCAAGAGATCGAGGGCGGAGCGGAATATTACTTCGTCGACCTCGACGGAGAGAGCGTAGGTTTTGTCGCCGTCGATCCCAAGATAGATTATTTGTATTTGAGCAAGTTTTATCTTGATATCGACCACAGAGGCAAAGGCTACGCAAGAGAGATGATGGCTTTTGTAAAGGATTACGCCAAGTTGCGCGGACTTGACAAAATCAAGCTCAACGTCAATGCCGACAATCTCAACACGGTTGCTGTGTATAAGCGTTTTGGATTTGAGATAGTTGAAGAATATCAAAGAGACGTCGGTGACGGATTCAGTGTCCACGATTATGTTATGGAGTTTGGCGAGAAGTGAGGCTAGTCAAATTTAAAATGCGTCTTTTCCGCCAAAAACTATCTTGACAAAAAATCCGCTATTTCATTCTTTGCCTATCTCCCATCTCGCCAAACGATGGGGTGTCATCTCGACCGTAGCGGAGAGATATAATCCAATTAATTTAAGACCCTTCGACTACGCTCAGGGTGACTCGTTTAAAGCGAGTGTAACACCTTGCATGCGTCATTCTGAGCGGAGTGTAGCGAAGTCGAAGAATCTTCGTGGTATAAACTCCGCTAAGTTACGCCCGCATTTGCATAATATCCATTTTTTACGAATAAATATTCAAAATCACGCCTCAAAATGCATAAATTGTATAAATATACACCAAAATGAAAATTTATGCATAAAATATTAATATAAACCGTTAAATATGCAAAAAAATTAAAAATTTGTGAATAAAAATGCTTGCATACTCTAAAAAACGGTGCTAGAATGATTATACGATAAATTTATAAGAGGTAACGTATTATGAAAAAGAAAGTTTTGATAGCTCTTTTGGTAATTGCAATCGTATGCGTAAGCTGTATGGCATTCGCAGGTTGCGACAACAGAGTTAAAGTAGGTTTTCAATCCGGCACGACTGGTCAGTTCTACACGGAAGATTTAAAAAATCTCAATCCTTCGCAATATCCCAACGCAACGTTGGCAGTCAAGGATATGATCGAGGGAAGAATAAGTTACGTCATCACTGACATAGCTCCTGCAAAGGCGATCGCAGCTCAATTTGCAGATCAAGTCAAAGTCATCGACATTGGTTTGACGGAAGAAGAGTACTGTTTTGCGATCAACCCCAACGACACCAAGGGCATCGAGGAAAAACTCAACAAGTTTATGAACGACCACAAGGAAGAATTGCAAGTATTGCAAAACGCTTACGTACAGGGTACTAACGAGAAGAAAGTCATTTATTCTGCGACCAATCCCACCAATCCTTTGAAGGTAGCTACGAGCCCTGACTTTCCTCCGTTTGAGAACGTCAGCGGAGACGGTTTTGAGGGATACGACCTTGAGGTAATGGATATGTTCTGCAAAGAGTACGGTTTTGATCTTGTCATCAACAGCATGGACTTTGACTCTATCGTTCTCAACGTAGGCAATGGACAGTCTGACGTCGGCGCAGCCGCATTGACTTGGAACGAAGATCGCGCAAAGAGCGTAAAGTTCTCCGCATCTTACTATGACGCAACGCAAGTGGTCATCTGCTTGAAAAGCGACACTACTTTTGACAATTGCAAGACTAAGGAAGACGTTGAGGCAATACTTGCCGCGCTTTAAGATAAATAAATGGATTTAAGCAAATCTTGGAACGCATTTTATAATCAAATGGTCACAAACAATGGCTATACGAGGGTGTTAGACGGTTTTAAAAACACCCTCATTATTGCCGTCTTGGGACTTATCATAGGCATTGTACTCGGCACTATTCTTGCCGTCACAAAGGTGATTCCGCAAAAGAAAACGAGCGCAAAAGTATTTTCAAGACTGACGGACGTATACGTTGGACTATTCAGAGGTACGCCAATGGTAGTTCAACTTCTTGTCATGTATTACGTAATATTGCCGCTTATAGGGCTTGGCAGTATTCCGCCTGTGATAGTTGCGGTGATTGCGTTCGGTATGAACAGCGGAGCTTACGTCTGCGAGATAATGCGAAGCGGTATTCTATCCGTCGACAAAGGACAGATGGAAGCGGGCAGAGCTTTGGGAATGGGTTACGGCAGGACAATGGTCAAAATAATCATACCTCAAGCTGTCAAGAATATCCTGCCCACGCTCGGCAACGAATTCATATCTCTTGTCAAAGAGACTTCGGTCGCGTCGTTTATTACGGTAATAGACATGACAAAGGCGTTCCAAAATATCGGAGCGGCGAATTACGATTACTTCATGCCTTACATAGTGCTTGCGCTGTGCTATTTAGTCATCGTATACATCATTACGCTGGCAATAAAATTGATTGAGAGGAGGATGAGAGCAAGTGACAGAAGATAACAAAAATCTTGTCTACGTCTCCGACGACATCGTCAATACGGGCATAGGCGTAGTCATCGACGTTCAGAATATCTACAAATATTTCGGCGACCTTAAGGTGCTGAGCGGCATTTCCTGCGCAATCAAAAAAGGCGAAAAGGTGGCGATCATCGGTCCGTCGGGCAGCGGCAAAAGCACGTTGCTCAGATGTATGAACTTGCTTGAAGAGCCGACCTACGGCGAAGTATGGCTTGACGCAAGCATCATGACTCCCGTAGACTCTTATCTTCACAAGAGCATTCTCGTCAAGTCCAACACTTATAAAAAGAGCATTGTCGCAGAGATTAAGTCTAAGCTTGGCAAGGACGAAAAAGAAAAAATTAAATACGACGACGCAATCAAACTCGTCGACGAAGATACCCTTGAGAATCTATCCGACAAAGTCTTGACTCAAATCAAGACGGGCGATCTGCTCAAAAAGCGTGAGGGCGGCGAATTTGCAAGAGCCGTCAAAGCCTATGACGTAAGATACGGCGTCAATATCAACAAGGCAAGACAGCGCGTGGGTATGGTATTTCAGCATTTCAATCTTTTCAACAACTTGACGATATTGCAAAATATGATTTTATCGCCCGTACAATTAAAACTCAAGAGCAAAGAAGAAGCCACCGACAAGGCTTTGAAGTTGCTTGAGAGAATAGGTCTGCTCGACAAAAAGGACGAATATCCGTCCAAGCTCTCCGGCGGACAAAAACAAAGAGTCGCCATTGCAAGAGCGCTGGTAATGGATCCCGAGGTAATGCTTTTTGACGAGCCTACTTCTGCGCTTGACCCCGAGATGGTGGGCGAAGTGCTTTCACTTATCAAAGACCTTGCCGACGAGGGTATGACTATGGTCATCGTCACTCACGAAATGGGCTTTGCAAAAGAAGTCGCCAACAGAGTGCTTTTCTTGGACGGCGGCAATATCGTAGAAGAGAATACCCCCGAAGAACTTTTCAACAATCCAAAGAACGAAAGATTAAAAGACTTTTTGTCAAAGGTGCTTTAACCCCTCTTATTTTGTCATTGACGCTCGCACGAGATAATTCAATGTCATTTCGACCGTAGCGGAGAATTCTCGTTCGTTAAAAAATTATCAAACTATCACGGTTTTTTGTACATATTGGCATATTTTGCCATATTAATATAAGTTAATTTATTGACAAGCATATATTATGAGTGCTAAACTTATTTTGGAATATTAAAACTTTCTTAATTTTTTTATATATTAGTACACGTGAGTGTGTAGGAGGGAAAACTATGAATTTGAGCAAAAAACGCAAACTTACGGCAATTATCACGTTGTCGGTTATGCTTGTTGCGGTGGTTGCGACGGCATGCATTTTGACAGTTCCCAATCTTTATAAAGGGGAAGACGTCGTGTCTACTAATACGGCAAATACGGCTTACGGAATGAACCAAGTAAGTTATACTACGTCAAATGCGTCTGCAGTATTTGCTGATCTCAACAGCGATGGCAATTCCGCTGATTTAAAAATACTTTTTCCTAATAATATTTATTTGGATAAAAGTGAAAACTTAAGAGACGTAGGCTATTATTTTGCCTATGACGCTTATGTTAAGTCTAAAAATGGTGAGAATGACAGATTGGCTATTATGGATAATGCCGTAGGATATTATGCAAACGGAAATAATTGCAATGTATCTACGACTTCAAATGCATATACGATGCATAGATTATTCCCCAATTATCAAGTCTCGGCATTGACTGATACCAGTAAAACTGACGTACAGGCCAAAGATACGAATATAGAGGCGATTGCTCCGACCCTTAACACAAACAAATATAAAATATACATAGAAGAAGGTGAATATACTCAAAAAAATCACAGTATGAAAATTGAGTGGAGAGGAAATGGAGATCCCACAAATGCAACCGTTAAGAACTATATGATCGGTCAGCCGGATCAAAGTTATGATTACATAAAGAATGAGGGAAGAACCGGAACTTTCGAAACGCAGACTGGCGTTACGTTAGCATTTAGTATATGGTATGGAACAGAATGGTTTACCAAAGCGTGGCGTAATATTAAAGAAGTTACTTCGTTTGGCGGCGGCTCAGGAGAATTTCACCATTTAAGCGGTTTTTCTAACACTACGTACGTTAATAATATAAAAGTTAACGTAACAATCTACGATAAGTCGGCATTAAATACCGCGCTTACCAACTTCAATAACAAGGTCTTGACAGAGGCTAATAAGTCAATACTCAATAAAATCACAGGTAGCGATGCTGCTTACAATGCTGCAAAAACCTATTATGATAATGCGAGAACCTGCCTTACTACAAGAGAGGTTAATCAAAAGACAATCAACGATTACACGAATGGACTCAATAATTACGTATTTGAACTTGATAATTTCAGTACGCAAACACTTCAAGATTATTATAATGGCAACGCTGTTGATATAAGCAAATATTGGACTAGATATGACAGTAGATTCTATGATCTTGACGTAAACGGCGCTACTTCCGGAACGGAAATCAAAAACGCCGACAATAATCAGCCAAAAACGTATAATCTCAAAGTGGCTCCGAAATCTTCGGTTACGCTCAATGCAGGAACAAATCAAGAAGTTACGTTGAGATTCCGTTGGAAAGACCCGAAGAACAATGAGTATAAGAGCATTGGTTCATTTACCGTCAATCCGGCAGAATTCCAAGTTAGCGGGCTACAAAAAGTAGTTCAGCAATTTAAGAATGAGAATTACGCCATCACTCTTGCGTCGGCAAGTACGACGGGAGTGTTCAACGATTCCAATTTTACGAATTTCTATTTGCCGAATGAAAATAAAAAGAGCATTTACCTAGTCGAAGACCAGGCGGGTAAGGAGTCTTCCGCAATAGATTGGACAGGCGCGTCTGACACCGTGTCCGTAGACAAAAGTGTGGGCGAACATACGGTATATTACAAGATTACCGCGCCCAATCACAAAGACCATATATCGAATTTTGTCGTTGAGATTACGAAGGCGACGATAACGCTACAATTTGACGTCTATAATCACACTTATGGCGATACGGTATTGGCTTCTTCGCAAATTATCGACAATATGTTGACAAAAACCAAGATTTTCAATGCTACGACTTGGGATGAAGACGCAAAGAATTATCTCAACGATATCTTCAACTTTACAGTTGAGATACCGTCCGGATATATAGACAGCGACGGATTCGTCATAGTCAGAGACAGCAATTATACCGTCAACTATGCGATGAAAGACGGCAATCCCTACGCTGCCTATATCGAGACTGTCACCGTTGCCGACAATTCCAACCGTAATGCTTATCACGTCAATCCCAGACCTGTTACGATTAAGTGGAATCATAAGACCGAGAGTGAAATGTATTACAACGGCTCCGGCAATAAGAGACCGGAGGCTGTGATTGTAGGCACGGATAATTTCGTTGGTAATTCTTCGACGTCTCTATCTTTGGACATCGTAGGACAAGGACAGCATCCCGATGGCACGACTGTACCGCTTGTGGGGCACGAGGCTATCTATGCGGGTAAGTACGAAGTAAAAGTTACCTGTACTAATCCCAACTATATGGTCGACTCAAAGTGCGAGACTACGCAAAAGTTTGATATTTTGCAACGTCCTATCACGGTTGAATTGAAAGACCGCGAAAGAGAATATGCAAAAGAGACGACGGCTCCAAACGTATGGAAGAATTATATCGAAAATCTTTTCCCTGCAAATCTCAACAATGCAGTTTATACGGTTTCTTCCGTTGCTAGCGGCAATGCGCTCATAGATGCTGCTCCAATCGTATTTGAGATTGGTCTTGATATTACAGATGCGGATTATACTTCGCAAGACGACGCAGAAAAATATTATAAAGTAAACGAAACAGGTTATGACCTTACGTTGACCTGTATCAACAAGAACTATATTCTTACAGACGATAGCAAGGGCGCAAAATTCTACGTCACGCCTGCCCCGATTGACTTGGATTTGCAGACTATTGCAAGCAAAGTTTATAACGGAGCAGAGCAATCGCTCGTAATGCCCAACAACAATACAATCGTTGCGCTTCGCGGATATGAGGCAACCCATAGAGATAGCGTCAAGATTTTGTACAGTGACAATCAAGACGGCGATTACACCGAGACGCCTTTGACGATGAAGAATTTCGGCTCGACAGAAGTTTGGTACAAGGTTACCGCAGACAATCACGCCGAAAATTCCGGACATTTCACTGCGCAAATTACCAAAGCTCATGTCACAGTTGACGTAAAGAATAAGGTCAGCGCGACGTACGGCGACGAATTGCCTTCTTCTGACTGGCTTATCGAAAATCTCGGTATCACCTTTACTTGGTCTAGCGGAACAAAAGAATTTGACTTCTCAAATGAAATTGAATTTGTGCTGCATGGTGTCACTGACCGTAGAGCAAACGTTGGTGATTACAGTGTGACTTACTCATTCACAGACGAATCATATCGCGAAAATTATATTATTGATTACGTGAGAGAATCTGTCAACGTATACGTCTATTCCATCACGCCCAAGCAATTATATATAGATTGGAAGCAAACAGGCGAGAATTGGTCTGAAGACGGATTTAAGTATACTTACGACGGCTCTGCGCCTGTCGTAAGACCCGTTGCGCCTGACAAATTGGAGAGCGGAGCAGAAAACGTCGTCGTCATTGACGATAGCAATCGCGATACGATTTCGTTGTCTCCTATTACGCTCACGGGTTCAGTTAAGGGCACTTATACAGCCACTACGTCTTTGACGAATCCGCAGAATGCGGCAAATTACACGCTTGTAAATCCAAGCGCTGAATTTGAGGTAGTTGCTAGAAGAGTAGAGATCTACGTTCAAAATCAGACTGCCGCTTACGGCAACGCTTATACCGTACCGTTGGGCAGGCCGTTGGTTTCGCCTACCGCAGCCAATGCAATGTGGCAATACGTCAGCGACGACGATAGCGCTCACTTTATCGGCGACCACTATTCGAGTTTCCGCCTTACTTCTGACGCTAGACGCGAAGAGGGCGAGCCGCTCGTGGACGCAGGTAAGCACGCAATTAAGGTAGAGCCTATCGCAGACGCTACAGGCGCTATTACCGACAATTACGACGTAGTCATCGTGACTGAAGGCGCTCCCGAAAATATGCAAGCAATATTTGAGATTACTCCCGTAGATATTCACTATATGGGCAGACAGTTCAATATCGATTCTGATAATAAAGACGAACAGCAATACGTCACGACTGCCCAGATCAAAGAGAGAATATCCACAAGTTACGGCACTCCGCTTGACGAATTTGCCGTACGCATGAGCGACCTTTACGGCAAAGACGAAGTCGTTGAGTTTAAAGACGTCACAAACTTCGTTGAGCAAACCGGTGTTCCGAGCTCTGTCGGAAGATACTACGTATGGGTAGAGATCTCGCATCAAAATGCTAATGGTAACAGCAATTATAAGACGACTACTATAAAGGTGGAAGTCAATATCTTGACAGATTGGATATCTATCGTTATCAGCGAGGGTATCAAAAATGCCGAATACGGCGAGCCTACCCATTCTTCGTCAGGATTGGTCAACGGTTTGACATTCTCGAAAATCGAAGGTATACCTACGGGATCGGGTAATGACGGAGATTATATGGGCTTTGATGATGCTCTTGCCGCTTTGAAACAATTTGTTGCCGACGGCAACGTCATATTCTTCGTAGGCGTGGGCAACACCGCCGACAAGATGGACGTCAACCTTTCTTACGGCGACTATTCGATATACGTAGAGGCAAAAGAGGGCTTTGAATATCAAAACATCCGTTTCTTGCCTAAGAACGAAGGCGACGTTCATACCTCCAATATCAACGCCTATACCATAGGCAAGAGATATATTGATATTGATTGGGGAGAAATGGACGAAGTATACGGCGAACACACGGATACTTCAAATAGCCATATTTATACGCTTAAAAATCTTCACGGAGACGACCAAGTTGAAGTGACGATCGGTTATTATATGTTGAAGGGAGATGATTCTTGGCAAAAAGTCAACGGACACGTAAAAGACGTCGGCACTTATAAGGCTGTCGTCGAGGGCGTATCTCACAACGATTACCAACTCCCTGAAAAGACGCTCGAAATAGTCTTTGAGGTTACTCCAAGATCTATCACTCTCGATTTGTCAGGTCGTACGCTCGAATACGGACTGTCGGAAAATGCTACTCGTGACGGAATCAACGACTTCCTCAATAGAGCAATTGAAGGTCAGACTTTCTACAGCATTGCTTCAAGCAGCGCTTATAATAGTTTTGCTTATGGCGAGGCGGGATCGAATATCTTCAGATTTAAGATCGGAGATTATACTTTGGCCGACGGACTTATATATCTCTCGGCAGATACTTATGATATTTTGGTAGAAAGTATCAATGACAACTACGATATCAGTTATACAAAAGCAGGCGTATTGACTGTCACGAAGTCTACCGCCGTGTCATACGGTCAACAGCAAATTGATTCCGCAATCTACAACGGCGGAGATATCAAAGTTGCTCCTAAGAACGTATTGAACAACATTTCGTTGGCGGGCGACGGTGCTAAACTCAATAGCGGAGTCGTAGTAGAGTACAAGTTGCATGACGACGACGATAGCAAATACAGCGCAGATTACGCAATACAATCTGCGTTAAGAGGAACCTACTCTGTCGACATCAAGGTAGACGCTCCAAACCACGAAATAGCGGTATTTACGGTAAGTTTTATCGTCGAGAGAGCGCACGTAGTTATCAATATGAAGTCTACTACCAAGACTTACGGCGACACCGAGGCTGAGTTGTTTGCTCAAGACGGTGAAGTAGATAATTTCAGCGATTGGCTTAAGAAACATTGTCAGATAGAAATCAAGGCTTATGACGCAAACGGCAACGAAATAACCGTGGCAGGTCTTGAGGACGACTTTGTATTCAAAGTAATTCAAAAGGGACAAGGCAACGGCGACGCGCTTGCTGTAGGTAAGAATCCTATCGGTACTTATAGAGTATATCACTGCGACAACGATAGGCTTGAGGATACTAAGTATATTATTGATTACTATCAAGCGCCGGGAGCAGAGGCAAAGTGTAACGCCGAGGCTTATGAAATTATAAAGAGAGAAGCAGTGGTTGAATGGGAATTCAATGGCGCAATTGATAGTGACGCTCACAAGTTTGAGTACTCCAACAGCGCTCCTGACATCAAGGCGTATATCAAACTTGCCGGCGAGACATCTAAGACGAGCGTTACGACGACGAGCCTTGCAAGAGGAAGTTACTCCGACAAGGAAAGAGCAATTGCTATCAACGTAGGCTTGTATACGGAAAAAGTTGAGGTAGAACCGTCGTTTGCGCTTTATGCAGAGTTGGGCAACTATTACTTCACCAACGATACGTTCGACTTTGAAATCGTTGCGAAGAAGGCAACCGTAACAATCAAAAATCAATCTTTCACTTACGGCGCAAATGAAACGAAAGTCGGAGAGTGGAAAAACCACGTGGAATATCAAAGCGACGTAGAATTTGTCGGTCAGCCTATTGTATTGACTGTCGTTGCTACGACTGACAAAACGTATTACAGCGTGGGCGAATATCATATCGTCGGCACAAATACGTCTTCTAACTATGAAGTGACGTTCAAAGGCGAGGGAAGCAACGAAGAATTTGCAATCTTTGAAGTAACCGCCGCTAAAATTGATATCAACTTGGCTCATCATTCGGTAGATTACAATGGCAAAGCATACAGCGTCAACGTAAAGGAAATTTTGGCGAGCGAAAATGCTTACACAGTCGTAGGCGATTGGAATGATGCAAAAATTACTTATAAGCAAGCAGACGGAACCTATTCCGACGTCATACCTACAGTTGACGGCGTGACAGGTAACGCAGGCGTCGATATTGATTATAGGATTGAACTTGCCAACCACATTACCCAAGACGGCACGATGACCGTTGAGGTTCGTCCGGCAAGCGTTGTTATCAATATTTCAAAGGGCGCAACGAGCGTATACGGAGACGACTTGCTCTCTTCGGATAAGTTGTTTGAGATGTCGAAGGCCGTTTTGGATAGTGATGAGTCTTCAATCGAAGTAGATATCAAGACGATACTCACGCTTAAGGTTGACGCAAGCGGTAAGGTTAACGTAGGAACTTACAATATTGAGGCTCAATTGTTGCCACAGTACGGCGCTTTGTATACGGTAAGACTCGTAGGCGCAGTTGACGCTTACACAGTCACCGCAAGAGAATTGACCGTGACCTGGAATTATACCGATGCGTTTGAGTACGACGGTAATATCCATACGGTTACGGCTAAGGTCGAAGGCGCGCTTGCAGGCGATAGCGTTGAAATCGGCAATTATCAAGACAACAGCGGTACCAATGCAAAGCAATATAAAGCAATTGCTGCAGGTTTGACCAACTCCAACTACACGCTTGGCAGCGCGGCAACTCTCGATTGGGAGATCGCTCCAAAAGCTATCGAGATCGAGTGGACAGCAGGTGATTTCACTTACAACAAAGGGGAGCATTTCCTTGATAAACCGAAGATCAAAGATGGTCAACTCATTGGCAACGACGGTTGCGAGATCATCGTAGAGTATGACGACAACGTCAACGCAGGCGATCATATCGCTACGGCTAAGACTTCCAACAGTAACTACGTAGTGGAGAATAATGCGTATGGTTATAATATCAAGCCGGCAGTTATCAACATAAATTGGAATACGGACGGTTTGACCTACAATGGCAAGAATCAAGCGCCTACCGCCGTTATCGCAGGAAACCTCTTCGAAGGCGACGAGTGCAACGTAATCGTATCTGACGGCGAGACTAACGCAGGTACTTATACGGCTACGGCTACGCTCAGCAACTCCAACTATATTATCGCTGACGGCGATAATGAGACGTCGTATGAGATTAAGGCTTTGGCTATTACCTTTACGTGGGACAAGACGAGCCTTACGTATACGGGCGAGCAACAACTCCCGACCGCAGTCGCTGTCGGCGCAGTCGAAGGCGATGAGATTGAGTTTGAGATCTCCGTCAGCGAGAACGACGGTATCAACGTCGGCGATTATACGGCTACCGTAACGGGAGTGAAGAATTCCAACTACGTTGTGGACGAAGTAAAGCAAGCCAATATGTCGACAAGCTACTCCATTACCAAGGGCGTAAATGAATTTATTTCTCTTACCGCTCCCGATAAGACGGTAGACAAATTGCCTTGGAGCGGCAGCGATAAGCCGCAAGCTAAGTGGGGCGACGTCGTGGTCAAGTATTATTCCGACGCTGCTTGCACGCAAGAAGTGACGGATATCAACAGCGCAGGCGAGGGCACCTATTGGATAGTCGTTTCTGTCGCAGGTACGGGCAACTATGACGCAATCAGCGAGACCTTTGAGGTTGTCGTCGAGGGCGGTCTCAATATCGTCATCGTCATCATCGGCGCAATCGCTTCTCTTGCATTGCTCGTCGGCGCATTCGTAGTAGTAAAATCAACTAATAAGAAAAAACAACAAGGAGGCGCTATATGATAAATTTGTTAGGCGCACTTACCCTTACGGCAAAACTCGGCATCTGCATTGCAGTCTTTGCAGTGCTGATCGTCGCAGAAATACTTGCATTGGTAATGCTTGTAAAGTGGAAAAAGAATTATAAGAAAGCTGTCGTCGACGATAAGACGGGCGACACGCAGAATGCGGTTGAGGAGACTTCTCAAAGCGAAGTCTTGGCAGAAGTGTCCGAAGAGTCTCAAGAGAGCGTAGTCGAGGAGACTGCGTCGACTCAAGAACAAGATACTCCCGCTCAAGACGAGAGCGAGCAAATAGCAGAGGAAAACCAAGCCGTCGCAGAAAAGAGACAAGAGTCTGCCGAAGCTCAAGAAGAAGTTGAGCAAAGCCAAGAGTCCGCTCAGCCAAGCGACAACAAGTGGTCGGCATTTGCGTTTGCTCCTATCATGCTGTTGTCTGCTTCCGCGCAGGTAACTTCTCTCAGATATCTTTTGTACGCTTTGATAGGCGTGTCGGTGGTGCTTGCCGCCGCTGTGCTTGCCACGGCAGTTATCTTCTCCAAGTCTTTGACCAAGGCTCCCAAAGAAGAGCCTGCTCAACAACCTGCTCAAGAGCCCGTTGAGGAAACGGCGCAAGAAGAGCCGCAACCTGTCGAAGATATCGTCGAGGAAGAAGAGCCTGTCGAAGAAGTTGCAGAACCCGTAGAAGAACAAATCGCAGACGAAGAGCTCACCGCAGAAGAGGTCGAAGAAGAGCCGATTGTCGATGAAGAGCCTGTCGTAGACGAAGAACCCGTCATTGAAGAAGAGGCTATCGATGAAACGGAGCCTATAGTCGAGGAAGAGCCTATCGTTGAAGAACAACCTGTCGTTGAGGAAGAGCCCGTCAAAGAAGAGCCTAAGCCGCGCGTCAAGAGAGCGCCCGCTCCGAGAGAGCAGACTATGGTGGTCGACGACGTTCAGTACATCATCAAGGACGACAGATTCTTATTCAATCCTCAAGATGACGGCTGGTATATTTTGCTCGAGAAGACCTTTACGGCAAAACTTATTCAGTCTGACGAATACGTCAAGGATTACTATACCGAGATCAAGAATGAATTGCTCTCTTATAAGAAAGTTCACGCAAGAATGAGCAGAAAGCGCGAGAGCTTCAACTTCGGCAGAGAATGTCTGGCGCGTATGACGATAAGAGGCAAGACTTTGAGATTGCACCTTGCTCTCGACGCAAAGGATTACGAGGAGACTAAGTACAAGGTAGAAGATACGTCACAAATCAAGTCATTGGCAGATACTCCGCTTATGTACAGAATCAAGAATGACCGTCGACTGAAGTATACCAAGGATCTTATTGCGGCAGTTATGGCAAAATACGGAGTGGAGAAACAGGATATCGAGCCTGTGGACTATACTTCTATGTATCCTTACGAGGAGACGCCGCCGCTTATCGAGAGAAGACTTATCATTCAAAGACGAGTCAAAGGCAAAGTGCCCGAGGGCAACGGATTTGACTTTGCTCAAAAGACCTTTAAGGCAAAGCTTATCCAATCCGACGACGTCGTCAAAGAGTATTATTCTCATTTGAAGAATGAGTTGCTTGCTCACAGAAAGATTCACGACAGAATGAGCAAGAAGCGCGAGAGCTTCCGCTTCGGCAGAGAATGCGTAGCCCGTATGTCTATAAGAGGTAAGACGCTCAAGCTTTATCTTGCGCTCAATCCTCAAGATTACGTGGATACGAAGTATAAGTTCGAGGACGTATCGGACGTCAAATCTTACGCAGATACGCCGTTTATGATGAAGATCAAGAATCCTCGCCGTTTGAAGTACGCAATGGAACTTATCGACGTCGTTATGGACAACGTAGGCGCAACGCTAAAGCGCGATTTGCACGAGACTGACTACGCTGCGGATTTGCCGTTTGAAAGCACTGAAGAGTTGATGGAGAAAGGGCTCGTCGTCAACGTGCACGTCAAGGGCAACTCTTTCGTGGCTCAACACTTCTCATTCAAAGCAAAAGACGAAGATGCAGAAGACGAGGTTGCATCTGACGAAGACAATGACTAAAATTTCGCAATCGCAATATAAAGACGGAGATTTATCTCCGTCTTTTTTCTATATATAGTCGAAGGGGCATGTTCGACAAAAATAGTTTTGATTCTACCTTATTCGATAATTCATTGATTCTTCCATGCTTTATAATGGCAGGGAAGGAGATTTTTATGGCAAGAAAAATAGTCGTCACGTCGGGAAAAGGCGGAGTTGGCAAGACGAGCGTGCTTGCAAGTCTCGGCATATGCCTCGCCTCGCGCGGTAAAAGCGTGCTTATGATCGACGGCGACGTCGGGCTCAACAACTTGGACGTCGTTATGGGTATGGAAAACCGAGTGGTCTACGATATGGCTGACGTGATCGACAACAAGTGTCACATCAATCAGGCGCTTTTGCAGGAAGAGGGACTTGGACTTTACTTGTTGCCGTCGGCGCACGCGTATAGCAGTGAGAAACTCACAAGCGCAGCTTTTGGAGAGTTGATTTCGCGTATTGAGAGTATGTTTGATTTTATTTTGATTGACTGTCCTGCCGGCATTGACGGAGGCTTTCACAGGGCTGTGAGCTGTTCCGACGAGGCGATTGCCGTCACGACTCCGCATATTCCCGCAATTAGGGATTGCGACAAGGTGCTGGGGTTGCTTCGCAGTTACAAGCTCAATTCGATAAATCTAATTGTCAATAGAGTCCGAGGCGATTTCGTTGTGTCGGGCAAAATGATGGGCGGCGGCGAAATATCAAAACTTCTTCGTTGTCCTCTCATGGGCGTAGTGCCGGAAGACGATACTATCACGGTGTATTCGCAGCTCGGCAGAATAGGCATGAATACCTCGTCGTCGCGCGATGCGATAGATATGATTGCATGCAATATTCTCAACAACACTTTTAAATTATACGACGTCACTAAAGGACATAGGGGCATTATAGGCAAACTAAAAAGATTGGTATCGGGCAGGTAGACGTATGAATGAAAGCAAGATGATGGAAAGACGCCTTAAAAAGGTGCTTATGCAAGACAAGATCAACGCATATGAGGGGTTGAACAGAGCTTTGGAGGGTGATTTGAGAATTTTGCTTGGGTGTTATATGAACCTTTGCGGAGACGTCAGCATCAATATTGACGTACTCGACGGCGGAGAATACCAGATCAATATATCCGCCAAAGCCGACAATATCAACGCTCCCAATATTATCTGATAATTTTTAAAATTTAAGTCATATATTCGTATCTAAGCAAATAAACTATACTATCTTAGGTATAGGAGTTTGTTATGAAATACGACGATTGCAAAATTACGGAAAGCGTAAGTTTCCCCAACCAAAATATCACGCGCGCCAAGGCTACGCCCAAAAAGAAAAAAGTCAACGCTTTGGACGTGTTTATCGTTCAGGCGCTTATCTGCGTCGGCATAAGCTGCGGAGTGTTGATTTCGCGCATAATCGAAATGGGTTTTTAAAGCGTGAAAATAAAGTTGCATCCGCTCTTCTGTCTTCTTGCGGGGGTATTCCTCGTGTTGGGGCAGTTTGAGTTGTTGTGCGGATATCTCGTGAGTATCGTAGCGCACGAAGTCGCCCACAATAGAATGGCGAAGTTGCGCGGTTACGGCATGGGCGTAATTACCATTATGCCATACGGCGGTTCTTTGGAGAGCGGAGACGATTACAACGACGGCGACAACGTTCTTATCGCGCTGTCGGCGCCGTTGTTCAATCTGGCGGTTGCGGCGTTTATAGTTGCGCTTTGGTGGCTCATACCCGACGTATATAATTATACGCTCGATCTTTGTATCGCCAATCTGTCGTTGGGACTCGTCAATCTTTTGCCGCTTTATCCTCTCGACGGCAGCAGAGTGGTAATATCGCTCGTCAAGAAAAAGATTCGCGCCGTAAAGATACTCAAATGGCTTACAATTGCCGCAGGCGGATTAATGCTTGTCGGCGGTATCGTCTTGACGTTCTTTACGCTAAATATCACTTTGCCTATATTCGGGTTGTTTTTGATACTCAGCGGTATATTTACCGGCAGAGGTCAGAGCTATTATCATCTTGCCAACAGCCGTCCTTTTGCAAAAGACTATACGCAAGGCTTGATAGAAGAAGTGATATATATTTCAGGCGACAGTCAGCTTTTTAAGTTTTTGCGATATCTAGGCAAAGATAAGATATGCAAATTCATTATCACGGACGCCAACGGCGACAGAGTATGCGCCGTCGAAGAGCGTACGCTCGAAAAGTTGTGTATGACTCACGAATTGAGCGTCAGCATTCTTGACGCTTTGCAAGATCGCGCTCAATGACGGGCGTCAAAATATACCGATACCAATTTGATTTTCTAAAATACCTTGCAAAAGCAGGGTATTTATATTATAATATAAATTGTATATTATTTTTATTGAGGGCAGTGTATGTATTACGCGGGAGTGGATATTGGCGGTAAGAATACCAAGATGGGCATTGTTGACGATTTTGGCAACGTAGTGTCTTCTATGACTTACAGGACGGAAAAGGAAAGGGGCTATGACGCCATATTGCTTGACATGATAAGCAATATCAATTCGCTGTGTATGGAAGCGGGTTTTGATATAAAGGAACTGTCGGGCATCGGTATAGGCGTGCCGGGCATAGTAAATTCCAGAGCGGGACTCGTTATGTCGTGCGCCAACCTCAATTGGAAGGGCGTCGATCTTGCGGGCGACGTCAAGAATTTGACGGGAAAGGAATGCAAAGTGTGCAACGACGCAAATTGCGCCGCTTTGGGCGAACAGCGCTTCGGCAGCGGAAAAAACTTCAAAAATCTCGTGTTTATCACGCTAGGTACGGGAGTAGGCTCGGGCATAATCTTGGACGGCAAGCTTTTTGAAGGATTGGGCTGTGCAGGCGCAGAAGCAGGTCATATGGGCATACAGATAGAGGGCGGCAAGTGCGCTTGCGGCAACAAAGGCTGTTGGGAAGAGTTTATTTCCGCAAAGGCTTTCGTCGAGCAGACGAGAGTGGCAATAGAGAAAAATCCAAAGAGTTTGCTTGCTCAAATCTGCAAAGACGGCATAAGCGGCAAGTCGGCTTTCATCGCCGCAAGAGAGGGCGACAGCGTGGCAAAGAACGTGGTCGATAAGTATATCGGTTACGTCACTTACGGATTGATAGGCTTGACAAATATACTTCATCCGCAGGCTTTCGTGCTTGGCGGAGGTATTGCCAACGAGGGAGCGGAACTCATTTTGCCTGTCAAGAGTATGCTCAACGAATATATAGACAACAACGGTTTTTATCCCTACGTCGACGTCGTCGGCGCCAGCCTTGGCAACGACGCAGGCTATATGGGAGCGGCTGCGCTGGTAATGTGAGTTATGTGGGACAAGCTTAAAGACATCTTATTGCAAGTACAAAAGCCTGCGCGTTACGTGGGCGGAGAATATAATCTACCCGATATGGACAAGCCCTGCAAAGAAAGGGTCTTGTTGTGTTTCAGCGACAAGTACGAAGTGGGTATGAGCAATATCGGCACTCGAATTTTGTATCATATGCTCAACGATATGCAAGACGTCGTTTGCGAACGCAGTTATGCGCCCGACCTTGATATGGCGGAGCTTTTGAGAAAAAATAATTTACCGTTGTTTTCGCTCGAGACCAAGCGCGATGCAAAATCTTTTGATTTGATAGGCTTTTCCGTTCAATTTGAATTACAGTTCACCAACATAGTATATATGTTTGATTTAATGGGCGTACCTTATTTTGCAAGCGAGAGAGGCGAGGAATATCCGCCTATCGTCGCAGGCGGTCCGTGCGTCGTCAATCCAATGCCTTTTGCGCCGTTTTTTGATGCAGTGCTGATTGGCGAGGGCGAGAAAAACCTCAAGGAACTCACGCTGTTGCATATGGAGTGCAAAAGCCAGGGCGTGTCAAAGCAAGAGTTTTTGCTACGCGCAAGCAAGCTCGACGGCGTTTACGTGCCTGCTCTTCACAATCCCACCAAGAGAGCAGTAGTCAAGGATTTGGACGAGGCATATTATCCCACCAAGATATTGGTTCCAAATTGCGATATAGTTCACGACAGATCGTCAATAGAGCTTTTCAGAGGTTGCGCCAACGGTTGCAGGTTTTGTCAAGCAGGATTTTATTACCGTCCGATCAGAGAACGCAGCGTCGACACTTTGGTAAGACAGGCTTGCGAACTCATGGACAACACGGGATATGACGAATTGGGGCTTTTGAGTTTGAGTACCAGCGACTATTCGGGGCTCAAAGAACTCGTCGACAGAATAAAAGTCGAGGCTGACAAACGCAAAATCAAGGTGGCTTTGCCGTCTTTGCGCCTTGACAGTTTTGAGGCGGAAATATACGAAGAGATACAAGGCGCATCGTTGACCTTTGCGCCCGAGGCGGGTACGCAGAGATTGCGCGACGTTATCAATAAGAATATCAACGAAGAAGATATTTTGTCTTCGCTTACGGCGGCAATGAAGTATGGAGTTAAGAACGTCAAACTTTACTTTATCATGGGCTTGCCTACAGAGACGCAGGAAGATTTGCAAGGTATCGTTGATATAGTGCATCTTATCAAGAAGTTGCATTCTCAATACGGGACTTCCAAGTTGCTCAATATCACGGTTTCTACGTCGATATTTATTCCAAAACCTCTTACGCCTTTCCAATGGGAAAGACAGATTTCCATGCAAGAGATGCTTGACAAACAGGCGTTTATGAGAGAAAAGTTGCGTATGAAAAACGTCAAGTATTCTTGGCACGGCGCAGAATCGTCGATCATCGAAGCAATCTTTGCAAGAGGAGATAAGTCGCTTGCAAAGGCTATCGTCAAAGCGTATGAACTCGGGTGCGTATTTGACTCTTGGAGCGAAAATTTCGATTACGGCAAGTGGATGCAAGCCTTTGAACTCAGCGGAGTGGATTATCAAAAGTTTTTGGACGGTTTTAGCGAAGAGGAAGAATTGCCTTGGGATATTATCGACAACTGCGTGACTAAGTCTTATCTGCTCAAAGAGCTGCATAAGGCTTACGAGGGCGCTTGTACTCCCAACTGTCTCAAGAAATGCAACGGTTGCGGAGCCAACAGATTGGAGAGGTGCCGTATATGATAATACTCAAGCATTACAAGGTCGACGACGTGAGCTACGTGTCGCACAAGGATATATTGAGAGTTTTGCAAAGAGGACTCAAGCGGGCGGGCGTAGATGTCAAATATTCTCAAGGCTACGTGCCGCACATGCTGACTTATACGACCACACCCGTACCGCTTGGAGTGCAGTCTGTCGCAGAGTATTTTGCCGTGGAGTGCAGTGGTATAGATAAGGATGAGATGCTTGTCAGATACAATGCGTCAATGCCCAAGGGTATGCGTGCAGTCGCAAGTTTTTATAAAGACAAAAATCCCAATTTGGCGGCTGTTATTACCGCGAGCGATTACGAGGCTGTGAGCGTAGACGCCTTGCCCAAAGAAATAGAGGATATCGCAAATTGCCAAAGCTACGTCATATCCACAAGCAAAAAAGGCGAAGTCGTGCAAAAGGACGTGGCGCCGTTGATATATGGGTTGAGAGTGGACGGCAACAAGCTGTTTATGCGGCTTGCAAGCGGCAACGCCAATTTGAGGGCGGATAGCGTGGTAAATCATATCAATGAAAAGTTTAGAACGAATATCAAAATCAACGATATTTGCCGTACGGCGCAGTTGGTAAGCGTACAAGGTAATTTTGTCGACGTGGAGGAATTGCTCAAATGAAAGATATTTTGATTAGCGTCAATCCCAGCGATACGCAAGTAAGTATCGTATCCGACGGCGAACTCGTTGAGTTTTGGGTAGAACGCAAAAATATGACGAGATTAGTCGGCAATATTTACAAAGGCAGGGTGCAGAACGTGCTCAACGGTATGCAGGCGGCTTTTGTAAATATAGGCTTAGAGCGCAATGCGTTTTTGTTTGCGGGCGATACGCTTGAGTACGGCGAGATACTCAAAGACGTGACGGATAAGAGACTCAATCTCAAGGCGGGCGACAATATCCTTTGCCAAGTTACCAAAGAGCAATTTGGTTCTAAGGGCGCAAGAATTACTATGAACGTCACTTTGCCGGGCAGATCGGTGGTGCTTATGCCGCAGATAGATTACGTCGGCGTGAGCCGTAAGATCACGGACGAGGCTGTCAAAAAGGATCTTATAGATTTCGTCAACGGTATCAAACCGGAGGGGTATGGTATAATCCTGCGTACGCAGTCTGTCGATTGCAGTAAAGAAGAAATACAAGAAGAGATACAAGAGCTTGTAGCCAAGTGGCAGAAGATAAAAGACGCCAATATGACCAAGCCTGCGGGCTCGCTGATATATAAAGAAGAGGGCGTGGCGATAAGAGCGGTAAGAGATATGCTTCGAGACGATGTCGACCATATTATTATCAACGATAGGAAGTTGCTTGAAGAGTTCAAGGTTGCTTTTTCTGCGCTCAATGATAAAAAACCCGATTTATTCGTGTTGTATGAAGAAAAAGAGAGTATGCATAAGAAGTTTGGCTTGGTCAAGCAGATAGAGGGACTTCTTCAACGTAAAGTCGTGCTTGCCAACGGCGCATATCTCATCATTGATCACACCGAGGCGTTGACGGTAATTGACGTAAACACGGGCAAATACGTAGGCGAAAAGAATTTGGAGCAGACTGTATTCGAGACCAACTGTATAGCGGCAAAAGAGATTGCCCGTCAACTGCGAGTGCGCAATATAGGCGGCATAGTCGTCATAGACTTTATAGATATGGATAATCCCGAGCACAATCAAAAGGTGCTTGACGTCTTGCAAGAAGCGCTTGCGTTGGACAGAACCAAGACTTCGCTCATAGGTATGACGCCTTTGGGGCTCGTTGAGTTGACCCGTAAGAAGACGAGGAGTATGCTCGAGAGTGTAATGTTGCAGACTTGTCCTTATTGCGAAGGCAACGGATACGTTCTGTCAGACGAGGTTATGGCAGGCATGCTCAAGAACAAACTTAACGACGTCTTTGCCTGCGAAGACAACAGAGCTGTGCTTGTCACTTTGGCTCCAAGCGTATTTAATAAAATTTTTGCGTATAGACTTTTGGAGAAAGAGTGCGCAGGAGAATGGCGCGACAAGAGAATATATCTTACGCCTGACGATAGAATGCATATCGAGAAGATTGACATCAAAGTATTGCACGGCGCGATACTCGATTTGCCAGACAAAGCAAAGATGTTGTATTAGGGAGTTTGACTCAAAGTGAGGCGTCGCAAGTTTACATGGCAATAATGCTTCCTCTACTTCTTCAAACTCACTTGACGTACAGCAAGTACGCCTGCGTTCGTTTCTGTCACCTCGACCGTAGTGGAGAGGTCTCTATCCGATTAATACAAAACGGAGAAATTATAGATAAATAAAAATGCATATCATTTTGACATGCATTTTAAATGATTATTACGTATTTTAAAGCCGCTCGTTGGAGCGGCTCTTTGTTAAACTTCTTTTGCGTAAACGCTAACTTGTTTTTTATCTTTGCCTTTGCGCTCAAATCTTACTACGCCGTCGATAAGAGCGTAGAGAGTGTCGTCCTTGCCGATGCCTACGTTGTTGCCGACGTGGAACTTGGTGCCTCTTTGTCTAACCAAGATATTGCCAGCCAAAACGAATTGACCGTCGGATCTCTTTGGTCCAAGTCTCTTTGATTCGGAGTCTCTGCCGTTTCTTGAACTACCTACACCTTTCTTATGAGCGAAGAGTTGAATATTTATAAACATATTATCTTACCTCCAATTCTATAAAATCAGAAAAGCCTTCGTGCAAATCTGCTATTCCCAACATCATCGTATTGAGTATAACGTCGCAGTCGTGCCTTGTCGCTTTGTCGAGATTTTTTGGGAGAGTGGCTTTGAGATAACCTCTTTTGTCGTCAGTCTTGTAATCCAAGTTGACGCCCGCCACACTGAACAGCCCCAAAATCGCCGTCTGTACTATTGACGAAAGGGCGGAGCATACTATATCTTCTCCTTGCGCGCCGTAACCCGTGTGTCCGTCGCATTCTATCTCAATAATGCTGTTGTTTTGTTTTGTTACGAATATCTTGGTCATTACGCCTTGATTTCTGCAATTTTCAACGCAGTAAAGGGTTGTCTGTGACCTTGACGCTTGCGCTCGTTCTTCTTGGACTTATACTTGAAAACAACTATTTTCTTTGCTTTGTCCTGAGCGACTACTTCGGCAACTACCTTGGAATTTTCCACTTCCTTGCCGCAAGCGATTTTGCCGTCATTGTTGAGCATAACAACGTCAAGTTCTACCTTAGCGCCAATCTCTTTGTCGATTTTCTCAACTTTGATGATTTCGTCTTTGGCTACCTTGTATTGTTTGCCACCTGTCAAAACTATTGCGTACATTGAATACCTCCTCTTACCAGTCTCGCTGAAACGGGTGGTCTAACGACACTTTGCGACCCTACTCATGCGGCTCAATGAGTATGTTAACATAAATTCAAAACCTTGTCAACAAAATTAATCTAATTAAATATTTATTATTATAATAATAGTCTGTCGGCATTTTGAATTATCTCTAAGCTATCGTATTGGAATTAAAGACAAATTATATAATCCTCTGATATAAATATCTCGCAATCGTTTTTGCAGAGCAAAATATCTTTAGCTTGAGGCATATTAAAGCAAAAGGTATTGATAAGTTTGCTAAATTGTGCTAAAATTAGACAAAACGTCGCAAAAGGTGCAAAAATGGTCATACAAAAGAATAGTATAATAATAACGGAACTTGAAGACTTTGATATAAGACATATCCTTGATTGCGGTCAGATTTTTCGATATGAGAGATTGAACGAAGGGGAATACAGAGTCTATTCCAAAGATAAAACTTGCCTCGTGCGTCAAATGCAAGATAGCGCTATAATTGAAAGTGATGACCCAAATTATTTTGTCAATTACTTTGACTTAGAGCGTAATTACGGAGAGATAAAGCAAAGACTTAAAGGCAAGCCGTTTATGGATGAAGCGATCGAGTACGGTCATGGAATAAGAATACTCAATCAAGACAAGTGGGAAATGCTAATCAGTTTTATCATTTCGGCAAACAATCACATTCCGCGTATTAAAGGTATTATCGGCAGATTGTGCGCAAGTCTAGGCGAGAATATGGGAGATTATTACGCTTTTCCCACGCCCGAGGCAATGGCGAGCAAAGACGAAGAGTTTTACAAGGCTTTGGGCGCAGGATATAGGGCAAAATACCTGGCTGTTACGTCAAGACAAGTCGCCGACGGCTTTGATCTCGACGCTATCGACTGTATAGACGGCAATACGGCTAATAAAAAGCTATGTACGCTCATGGGTGTGGGGAGCAAAGTTGCGGATTGCATATTGCTATTCGGTTATCACAAGCAAGACGTCTTTCCCGTCGATACTTGGATAAAGAAAGTCTATAAAGACGTGGTGGGCGACGGCGTTGACAACAACAACGTCATAAGGCGCAAATTGATAGATATATACGGCGAATATTCGGGATACGCCCAACAATATCTGTTCTTTAACAAAAGAGAGAATTAGAAGTGAATTAGTGGCATTTCGCATTTTGAACATTGTTCAAAATGCGAAATGCGCACTCAATACATATTTTACGATCACAGAAGATAAAGAGCGAATATAAGTGTTTAATCGACACATAATAGATAAAATTAATAATTTGAACATTGTTCAATAATATAAATTCCACTAAAGACGATAATTTAGAGTAAGTAATAAGGATATCAAATATGAATTATGCAATTTTAGTGGATCTCAACAGCATGCGACTCTCATACGAGAGTTTTTCCAAAGCAATAGCAAGCCTTGACGGCAAGATAGCTTATGCAAAACTTTACGGTTATAACAACAAGCGTAACAATGATTTCAACGCTTTTATCAAGACTTATGGCGCAGAAGTCGCCTTGCCTGTCAACAACCGCAAGAAAGTTAGAGTAGATATCAGACAAGTAATTGACGCTGTCACGATTGCGTGTACGCGTACCAACGTCGACGCATTCTTCATCATTTGCAGCGAGCTTGACTCTATTGCTATGATCAATGCGCTGAAGAAGCTTGGCAAGCGAGTAATAATGGGTATCGAGTCTCCAAGTTTCGTGGCGGAGCAGTGCGACGGCTACGTAATGCTTGAGCGCTCTTTCCCCGACGAAGAGGAGAAGAAGCCTTTGCCGATAAAATCAGAGGAGCAAAGCGACGAATTTTTGCCTTATAGCGGAGTCAAGCAGGAAAAGAAATCCGACGAGATGGACAAGATAAAGCAAGAACTCAAAGAGCTTATGGAAAGCAAACGCCGTCAGAAGAGCGAAATAGAAATGGGGCAGAGTGTGCTGCAACTTGACGACTTGTTGAAAAAGTATTTTTAGAAAGAAAATGAAAACGCAAAGCAAATGCGCTTTGCGTTTTGTTTTTATCAAATGGAATTTGTTTAAAAATTTTTATACATATCGCAGAATTTTTTTAATTCGGCTCTAGTTTCTTTAGATAGATAGTTGATTGGAACGTTGGTAATTGCGCCCTCTAAGGCGTATAAATGTACTAAACATATTCGAGGGTATACGTCTTTAAGTCTTAAAAAAGATTCTTTTGAACCTAATTCGACGAGCTTTTCTGCGCAGTCTATTCCTACGCTTTCAAGTTTTTTTGAAAATTCTTTGCCAATATTAATCATTGAATCCAATTTAGTCATTTTTAGAATAACTCGGAAGTTTCTTTGTTTTTCTACGCTTTTTATTTGCGCGGTATTTTTCGATAAATTCCATTTCTTTTTGCACTATCTTATCTCCCCAAGGGGTAGAGTAGTTGTAAGGCGTAACAAATCCGCTGAAATCCTTTTGAGTGCGTTCCAAAAGCAGTGTCATTGTAATTACCAAAGCCATAAAGGGATAACCTACGAAAGTACCCGTATTGATTAGCGAATATCCCTCAAAGCCTATAAATACTGCTAAGCAAAAAAGATTAAATGAATTTTTGATATTTTTGAAAAGAATTTGGAGACGCACTGCGTAGAAATAAACGTACGCAATAATTCCCATAATTCCCATACACGCTATGATTTGGAAAATTGTGGAGTGGAACCAATACGTTCCTATGGCGCTCGTGTGAGTGTGAGGACCTACGTATCCTTTGCCGACTCCGAAAAATGGATGCGCCTTGAATAATTCCCAAGCTTCTTTATAAAGACTGCTGCGACCCGAAGTACCGAAACCTCTCTCAACAAGAGCCGCAAACATCGTATTGATATCTTTCATTAAGCAGAGATAAATTATCAAAATTCCCAAAATTACGACGCCTATATACAAAAAGTGTAATTTTTTATTGGGAGCTTTAATTATTGTGAACACCAAAGCAACTATGCCGCTGATTACTCCGAAAATAATACCGCCTCTGCTAAAGGTCATTAAAAGACATATATATTGAAATATTCCCAAAGCCAAAAATATCCAACCTTGGCGATATCTCGTGGATAGATACATTGTCATGCCTGCGGTAAAGATAAGATAAGTTGCGACGTCGTTTCTGTCTGCCCAACCTACTTCCCACACTGCGTTGTGCCATTCATGTACGGGAATATTGCTTTTGGCAATGGTCGTAATAAGTTGAACGCATATTACCAAGCCTATGTACATCAGCGACTTTGAAAAATATAAAGGTACGTCTCGCTGGCTGTCGCGCTTGAGATAGTGGTTGTAAAGTAGATATACGGCAGGAACTCCAAGCCCCAACATGGCAAAATCGGGGAGAGATCTCAAAAAGTCTTGCTTGATGAGAGTTCCGACGCCGCCCAAAAGCAAAGCGTAAGCCACTGCTACCAATGGGAAGAACATTTTTCCAGGCGTAAACTTATGTCTTCCGTTTTTGACAAGGAAGAACACGAAACAAATTCCGAGCGGAATTGCCAGCGGCCATAAATAAGTATAGTCGGAAAAGCTGTCGGAGAAAACCAACAAGACTGCGCTGAAAAGATTGATAGTCAGCGGAAGAATGTCGTCTGCGCCCAAAAGAGCCAAACAGGCAAGAATAACTGCGCCGGTTATACCTACGGGCGCGCACTTGGTTGCCCAACCTATAAATACTACGATACATACCAAAGCAAGATAAAAGTCTGAATATACGAATTTGTTGATAAAACTTTGGTATTTATTATATCCTGTTTTTTCTATTATATTTGCTTGTGTCATTTTTCTCCAAACAGATAATAGCGAGTCATTCCAACAACTTATTTATCTGTTTTACGCATACTCTCTTGAATCCATTGATTTATCTTCAATGGCAAGCCTTAGCGTATTGTTTATTCTATTATAATTCATTTAAGAGAAAAGAGCAAATAAAACGGATAGAAAATTAAATTTAAATTAAATGCCTCTTTCTATTGCGGTAATACCCGTACGGCATACTTTTGAAATTTTAAATCCTCTTCCGTCTTGGTTATCGGATAGGGTAGCCATAAAGGAATCGATCTTTTCCGATGTGCCCGTAAGCTCGATTATCATAGACTTTTCCGTTACGTCTACGACTATTGCACCGAATTTATCGCATTGTTCGATTACGAATTTGTCAAAAAATTTGTCGCCGACAGTGAGTATCTTGACGAGAGAAAGTTCTCTGTACACGCTTTTGTTCTCTTCCAGTGCCTGTACGCTGATAGTCTCTTGCAGTTTTTTAGTTTGACTTATGATCTGCGCAAGACCGCTTTCGTCGCTTTGAGCGACGACGGTAATTCTCGATATATGCGGGTCGTCCGTTGCGCTTACGGAGAGAGAGTCTATATTAAATCCTCTTCTTCCAAAGAGGGAAGAGATCCTTGCAAGCACGCTGGAATTATTTTTTACAACTATTGATATGACGTTTTTCATATTTCACCTCGCATTTATATTATCTATTATACATAGACCTGTCGGAAAAATCAACTATTTGCAAATTGAGAATTATACAACTCGAAATAAAAGCCTTGTTTTGCCAACAACTCTTCGTGGTTGCCTTGCTCGATGATATTGCCGTCTTTCATGACGAGTATCACGTCGCAACTTCTTATCGTCGACAGTCTGTGAGCGACGATGAACGACGTCCTGCCTTGCATTATGCGATAGAACGCCTCTTGTATCTTCATCTCGGTGCGGGTATCTATCGACGAAGTAGCTTCGTCAAGAATAAGCATAGGGGGATGAGTGAGCATTATGCGGGCAATACAGAGAAGCTGTCTTTGACCTTGAGAGATATTGTCGCCGTTTTCCGTGAGCATGGTATCGTACTTATCGGGAAATTTCTCGATAAAGTCGTCTGCGCCGGCAAGACGGGCAGCTTGCATGATTTCTTCGAGAGTTGCGTCCTGTTTGCCGTACGCTATATTATCTTTTATCGTGCCTTCAAAGAGCCAGCTCTCTTGCAAGACCATGCCGTAACTGTCTCTCAGACTTGTTCTCGTGATTTGTCTTATATCTTTGCCCGACATTGAGATGCTGCCTTTATTGACGTCGTAAAATCTCATGAGCAAGTTGATAAGCGTGGTCTTTCCGCAACCCGTAGGACCTACGATAGCAATCTTCTGACCTTGCTTGACGTGTAGATTGAGTCCTTGTATCAGAGGTTTTTCGGGGACGTAACTGAAGTATACGTCGTCTATATCCAAAGTGCCGTCGCAATGCTCGAGAACTTGGTTTTGACTGTCGCTTTCTTCGATAGGTTGATCCAGCAGAGCGAAAATTCTCCTTGAAGCCGCCACTGCCGACTGTATTTCGGTAATGACGCTCGTGATTTCGTTGAAGGGCTTTGTATATTGATTGGCATAGGTAAGACAAGTCGATAGCAAGCCTATCGGCAAACCTTTGGGAGCTCCTGCCCAAAGTGAGATCAGCGCTCCCACGACACCCACGCTTGCGTATACCAAATTGTTGACAAAACGTGTGCAAGGATTTATCAAAGCGCCGTAGAATTGCGACTTGAATCCGCAATCGTAAAGTTCTTTGTTGAGTTTTTCAAAGTCCTCTTGGCATATGTCCTCTTGGCAAAAAGCTTGAATGAGACTGCGACCCGTGAAAATTTCTTCAACGTATCCGCTTACTTCGCCTCTTTTGACGGCTTGAGCGGCAAAAGTCTTGTGCGAACGTTTTGTGATAAACGCCGCCACGCAGAGAGAAAGGGGAGTGAGTACCAATACTACAAGCGCAATTATCCAATTCAAATAGAATAGTATACCCAGCGTTGCGCCTATCGTAAGCACGCCGCTGAAAAGCTGAGTGAAGCCCTGCAAAAGTCCTTCCGACACTTGGTCTATATCGCTGGATATACGCGCGATAATGTCGCCTTGACGCTGCGTGTCGATATACTTCAATGGCAAGTTGTTGATATGCTCAAAGAGCTGGTTGCGGATATTGCGCACAGTCTTGCAAGTCAGCGAGTTGACGCTTGCCGACAGCGTCCATTGCGCAATTGCGCCTGCGGCGATCATTGCGACGATGATGCAGATATAATCGAATACTTTATCAAAATCCACTGCGCCTTCGATCATGTAGTCGATAGCGTAACCCGTCATAAGCGGTATGAGTATGGATACGGCGACCGACACGATCGACGCAATCAACGATATGACGATAAGCGGGGCGTAAGGCTTGGTGTAGCCTATGAGTCTAAACAAAGTGCTTTGCTTTTTAGTCTTCATTTTTTACCTCCGCAGTATGACTTCCGTTGGGATTTTTTTGCTGAGAATTGCAGATCTCGCGATATATTTCGCAAGTCTTCAGCAAATTGTCGTGAGTATCTATGCCCACTACGTCGCCTTTGTCGAGTACTATTATCTTGTCGGCGTTTTTGATAGACGTAGCTCTTTGGGATATGATTATCTTGGTGGTATCTTTGGGAAGATTTTCATTGAGCGCCTTTCTCAAAGCAAGGTCTGTGGCAAAGTCCAAAGCGCTCATACTGTCGTCAAGTATCACGATTTCGGGATTGCCGACGAGCGCTCGGGCAATGGACAGTCTTTGACGTTGACCGCCCGAGAAGTTTTTGCCTTTTTGCTGTACGGGAGCGTCCAATCCCTCGGTTTTTTGCATGACGAAGTCGTAAGCTTGCGCAGTCTTGAGAGCGGTAATTATCTCGTCGTCTGTAGCATCCTTTTTCTTCCATTGCATATTTGAGCGGATCGTTCCGCTGAAAAGCATTGCAAGTTGTGGCACTAGTCCTATCTTCTTGCGAAGTTGTTTGAGCGGATATTTCTTTACGTCCACTCCGTCGATTTCGAGGACGCCTTGCGACGCGTCGTAAAACCTCGGCAAAAGATTGATGAGCGTTGATTTACCGCTTCCGGTACCGCCGATTATGCCAACCGTCTGTCCTTTTTGTATGTCGACGGACAGATTTTTGAGGGCGGGGGAGCCGTTGCCATACGCAAAACTCACGTCTTTAAAAGAAATAGCGGGAGCGTCTGCCGCGGGCGAGACTTCCTCGTTGCCGTCGTCGGTTATCGCCGGTTGAGTTGCGAGCAATTCGCTTACTCTTTTTGACGATGCGTAAGATTTGGAAAAAAGTACCATTACGTTGGCAAGCACGATGAGCGCCAACGATATTTGCATCATATAGTTGATGAATGCTATCAGTTCTCCTTGAGTGAGAGCGCCTGCGTCGATCTTGTTGCCGCCGAAATAGAGAAGGGCGACGATAGCCATATTGATAATGACGAACGAAAGGGGATTGAGGAGCGCGGATATTCTGCCGATTGCGATGACGCTCTTGGCGTAATCTTCAGTGGAGTCTTCAAAACGTTTTTGTTCTCTCTCTTGTTCGGTAAAGGCCCTGACGACTCTCATACCGTTGAGGTCTTCTCTTGCGATTGAAGTAATCTTGTCGAGTTTCTTTTGGTTTTTGGTATATACGGGTAAAGTCTTCGACATAATCAGCCACAACACCAAAGCTACGAGAGGAGCGGCGACTAGGAATATCCAGCACATCGACGGCTTGAGTATGATCGCCGACACCGTTGCGCCGATTACGAGGAACGGCGCTCTGATCGCAAGACGGATGAGCATAGCGACGCCCAATTGCGCTTGATTTATGTCGCTGTTAAAACGCGTTATCATAGACGACACTCCGTATTCGTCGCTGTTGCTCATAGAAAGGGTGTTGATATGATAAAACAGTGCGTTGCGGAGTTCGGTGCCAAAGCCCTGCGAGCATCTTGAGGCGACGTATTGGCAAAACAGCGCGGCAGCCAAACCCACCACGGCGAGCAGTACGAGCACTCCGCCCATTTGCAAAATGTAAGTCCTGTCATTGCCGTTGATACCTTTGTCTATAAGTTGAGCCATTACGTAGGGCACGATAAGTTCGAATATGGCTTCCAAAAGTTTGAATATCGGACCTAATATCAAATGTTTTTTATACTTTTTTAAGTAAGGATAAAGATTTGACATAAAATACCATTCCTTTATTGACTATCTTTTAAAATTATTATAAAATATTATATAATGTAAACAATAATTATGCAACTGTTGGAGCATAATTCTATATCAAAATATGAGGTAAAAATGAAAGACGGCTTTACAAAATGCGGCTGCGCATCGATTGACGTGAGCGTGGGCGATTGCGACAAAAATGCAAAGACTATCGTCAAAGAAGTTATCAAGGCGGACAAGCTGGGCATCAAGTTGTTGGCGTTGCCGGAATTGTGCGTATGCGGATATACCTGCGGAGATCTTTTGTTGCGAGATACGCTTTTGGACGGTGTGGAAAAGGCAATAGAATACGTACTCAAGAATACGGCAAAGACTGACGTCGTGGCAGTGATAGGAGCGCCGCTTCGCAACGGCGGAAAGTTGTTCAACTGCGCCGTGGCAATCTATAAAGGCGAGATATTGGGAGTCGTACCCAAGGAAAACGTGCCCAACTACGGGGAGTTTTACGAGGCGAGATACTTTACGAGCGGCAGAGATACCGACTTTGTCGAAATAGAGACGGCAGGCAGAAAAGCGCCTTTCGGACAAATGGTATTCGTCAACGAAAATTTAAAAGAATACGCTTTCGGCGTGGAAATATGCGAAGATATGTGGGTGGCCAATTCGCCGTCGACAGCTCTGACGGAAAACGGAGCTAATATTATCGTCAATTTATCCGCAAGCGACGAAGTTATCGGCAAAGCGGAGTATAGAAAGTCGCTTGTGATAGCGCATTCGGGCAAGCTCAACTGCGGATATATCTATGCGAGCGCAGGCGAGGGAGAGTCGACTACGGATTTGGTATTTGCGGGACACGGTTTAATTGCCGAGAGCGGAAATATAATTGAAGAAAGCGCTCTTTTCGAAAACGCTCTTATTTATACGGATATTGACGTCAAGCGTATCTCGTATGAGAAGAGACGAGTCAATACGTTTAAGACGGCGGGAAATATCAGGCGCATAAGTTTTGGACAGGCTTTGTCGCAGAATAAATTGACGAGGAAGTTTTCTCCCGCTCCATTCGTGCCCGCCGACGAGGAAAAACGCAACGACAGGTGCGAACTCATACTCAAAATGCAAGCTATGGGATTGAAAAAACGATTAGAGCATACCAATTTCAAAAAAATCGTCGTCGGATTGTCGGGCGGACTTGACAGCGCGCTTGCATTGTTGGTCATCGTCAAGGCTGTGGATTGCCTCAATATGGACAGAAAGAGTATTTTGGCAGTGACGATGCCGTGTTTTGGCACGACGAAGAGAACCAAGTCAAACGCCGAGATTTTGGCAAACGGTCTGGGAGTGGACTTTAAAAGCGTAAATATATCCAAATCCGTCGAGAGCCACTTTGAAGACATAGGACAGTCAAAAGAGACTTTTGACGTCACATTTGAGAATGCTCAGGCAAGAGAACGCACTCAAGTGCTAATGGATATTGCCAATAAAGAGGGCGGACTCGTCGTAGGTACGGGAGATTTGTCAGAACTTGCTCTCGGTTGGGCGACGTACAACGGCGACCATATGTCTATGTACGGCGTCAACGGTTCGATACCCAAGACCTTGGTAAGATATTTGGTAAAGTATTACGCCGACACTTGCGACAGCTCCGACGCTCGCAAGGCTCTTCTCGACATACTCGACACTCCCGTAAGTCCCGAGTTGTTGCCATCTAAGGACGAGGAGATATCCCAACAGACCGAAAATATCGTAGGACCTTACGAGTTGCACGACTTTTTCCTTTACTATATCGTGCGTTGGGGATATTCGCCTAAAAAGGTTTACCGCATAGCTCTCGATACTTTTGATGAAAAATACGATAAAGAAACAATTCTTAAGTGGTTGAAGAATTTTTACAAGAGATTTTTCGCTCAACAATTCAAGCGGTCTTGTTTGCCCGACGGACCGAAAGTCGGCAGCGTAACGCTATCGCCGAGAGGGGATTGGAGAATGCCCAGCGACGCAAGCGCAAATTTGTGGCTCAAGGAGCTTGAAAATATTTAACGATAAAATGAGAGTATATAAAAAGTAGCAAATCGTCGATTTGCTACTTTTTTAGTTAATTTCAGATTAATTCTTTAATTACTTAATACCTTGATAAATAGCCTCGGTCTTTGAGTAATCAAGGTCGCGCTCGGAGTAGCTGAATACGATTTCCGATTTGCTTTGCGCCGATCCTGCATAAATGCCGCCGATTCTACCCGACCAACTTTCATCGATTTGATATCTTTTGGTAAGACCGTTTTTCCAAATCTCTACTATGAAGTTGCAATATTCGTATTTCATATCCTTACCGCCGTTATCGTTTTCCAAGCGTCCGATAGTGGTAGAATCGTTATTTGCGACTGCCACGTCAATGGAGAATTTAAGTTCGTAATATTCGTTGTTGTTAGCGTCTGTTTTAACAACTAAAGATAGCGTTTTGCTGCTGTCTACGATATTTTCTACGTTCCAATTTACACAAGTCTTTCTTGCTTCGTCATAACTTCTTGAACCTTTTGCAGATTGAGGAACGTTCCAATTTTTTCTATCTTGCATTTTCCATTGTTCAACTTCCAAAAGACCCGTCTCTTCATTATATACGATATCGCTTTTGTTGTTCATTCTGTTATATATGCCGTCGTTGACGTATCTTATATCGGCAGACGTAACGAATTTTGACGCCAATGCGTCGAAATTGTGGTTGACGGGGAGTTTGATAGTCGTGTCGTCTTTGAGAGTATCGCTTTGCTTTCTAAGTCTTTGATAGATAAGCTGACCGTGGTTGCTACCCATTTTGGTTTCGCCCATTTGATTTCTAAAATAACAGAAATAAGCGCATTCGACTTCGTTTTTCGTCGCTCTTTCCATGATTTGAGCGATTTTTTGCGCGTCGGTCAAAGACGAATCGTTGAAAATATCAGTGACGTTACGCTCGACGGCAGCCATTGACGCTTCGTTGTTGGCGTCGGGATACGCAAGATAATCTTTGAGCAACGTCGCGTAGTCTATGTTGCCGAATTCTTCGACGTTTTGAGATTTGACGCATGCGCCAAAACCTAAACACAGCGTAAGAGCAAGCGCTAAAATTAAAGTAATAGATAAAAATTTTTTCATAAAATTCTCCCTTAATCTATTTTTATATTATCAGTATAAAAGCAAGCAAGATAAATGTCAATATCTTTTTTTTCAAAATTATGGATAAAATAGACTTCGTCCGGGTTTATCTATACCATTGACACCGACTTAAAAAGCGGTTATAATTATTATAATATTATAAATATTTTATCAATATTATATTTATTGATGACACAGGTGTATTATGGTAGAAAGAGTTGCGCTTTATCCCAAGCACGTTGCAAGACTCATTGCGATTAGAAACAAGATATACAAAGTCGTCGGACAACTGTCGTGCGAAGCTGCGCTGAGCAAAGAGCCCATTCCCAAAGCGTTGTTGGACAAGGCGAGTTTTTCGCCTTTCAAAAACGGTATGGTTTGGGGCAGTGATTTTGACTGCGCTTGGTTTAGGTTCAAAGGACAAGTCCCCGAAGAATGCAAGGGCAAAAAGGTCGTTGCGCTCATCAACGTGCAGGGCGAAGGATTGGTATATATAGACGGACAGCCGAGGCAGGGAATTACGCAGGTGCTTGACGGCATAGATTTGGTTCAGTCAGTCAAGGGAAAGCAAGCAGTGGATTTGTTTGATCCTGCCGAGGGCGGAGAGCAAGTCGAGTTGTCGGTCGATTGCGGTTTCAACGGCAAGCGCAATAAAAAAGGCGTCAAGGTCAGACTTATGCGCAAGGACTTGGCGATTTGCGATCAAGAGGCTTTGACTTATTATTACGATTATCTTCAACTTCTCATGGTCATGCTCACTTACGGAAAGAACAAACATCTATCTCAAGCAAGACTTAAGGAGATAGGCAAAGCGCTCGACCATTCTTACAAGCTTGCCAAGAAGAGCATGGCAGAGGCGCACGAGTATTTGACAAAGATTATCACGACTCACATTGACGGCAACGTCACGGAATACACTGCGATAGGACATGCGCACATCGACCTTGCTTGGCTTTGGCCGATAAGAGAGACCAAGCGCAAGGGTACCCGTACTTTTGCCACTGCGCTCAACAATATCGACAAATATCCCGATTATATCTTCGGAGCTTCGCAAGCGCAACTATTCGATTGGATCAAGCAAGAAGAGCCTGCTTTATTCGAGAGAGTAAAAAAGGCTGTGGCTGACGGCAGAATCGAATTGCAAGGCGGCATGTGGACGGAAAACGATTGCAATATCCCAAGCGGAGAGAGCATAATACGACAGTTTTTATACGGCGAAAAGTTCTTTGAAGACGAGTTTGGCAAAAAGTGCAAAATGGTGTGGCTACCCGACGTATTCGGCTATCCCGCATCTTTACCGCAGATAATGAAGAAGTGCGGAAGAGATTATTTTATGACGATAAAACTCTCTTGGAATACCGTCAATAAGTTCCCTTACAAGACTTTTTTGTGGAAGGGTATCGACGGCAGCGAAATTCTGTCGCACCTGGCTCCGCAAGGCAATTACAATTCAACGGCTTCGCCTATGGCTATTACCAAGTCTGACAACGGCAATCCTCAAGCAGACAAAATCGACAAAGCTTTGCTTATCTACGGCATAGGCGACGGAGGAGGCGGTCCGGGCGAGGCGCACCTTGAGATGATAAAGCGAGAGCGCAACGAAAAGGGCTTGAGCAAAGTCGTATGCCGACCTGCCGAGCAACTTTTTGACGACCTCAAGAGTCAATATATCGAGGTTATGCCCACTTATGACGGGGAGTTGTATCTTGAAAAGCACCAAGGCACTTATACTTCGCAATCCGACAACAAGCTTTACAACAGGCTTATGGAGCAGGCTTTGCACACTTTGGAGTGGCTTGCGTCGCTCGCCAAGGTCAAGGGCGTCAAGTGGGAATGCCCCCAACTTGAAGATATATGGAAAGAAGTATTGCTGTATCAGTTCCACGATATTATTCCCGGTTCGTCAATCAACAGAGTTTACGTAGAATCCGTGGCCAGATACAAAGAGATGTACGGCGAAGTCAACGGCTATATCGACGATCTTTTGCAGGCGATGACGACAAGCGGCGGCTTGGGTGTCGTCAATCCTATAGGCTTTGACAGACAAGAATACGTCAAGGCGGGAGACAGGTGGTATAAAGCCGACGTCAAGGCGTATTCTTCGGCTCTGCTCGCAGGTATCAACGGCGAAGACAGAGAGGGTTTGTCACGCGGCAGAGACTTCATTCAAAATGACAAAGTCAAAGTGCATTTTGCCAAGGACGGAACTATAGATTCGCTTATCGATTTGTCCAATGACAAAGAACTTTGCGGAGACTATCTCAACAAGCTTACGGTGTATTCAGACCCAAAGATGTATTACAACGCTTGGGATATCAAAATGGATTATCCAAATATGCGCAAGTGGCGATTCAAATTGGAAAGTCACAAGTCATATATCGACGGCGTAAGCGTAATAATGGAGAATATCTATACCTTTAAAGACAGTACTATAATTCAAAAAGTCACTTTGACGAAGGGTAGCGCGATGGTGGTGTTTGACACCACTGTCGATTGGAGAGAGACTTACAAGATGTTGCGCGCAGACTTCCGCCCGAGCGTATATTCCGACACCGTCAATTGCGATATTCAATTCGGCAATTTCGACAGGTCCACGCTTGAGGATACGTCCGTTCGCAAAGCGCAGTTTGAGATTTGCGCTCACAAATTCGTCAACGTGGACGACGGCGATTACGGCGTCGCATTGCTCAACAATTGCAAGTACGGCTATAGAGCCAAGAGCGGACTTTTGTCGCTCAATCTCTTGCGTTCGCCAAAATCTCCCGATCCCCAATGCGATATGGGAGAGCATAGATTCACTTATGCATTCTATCCTCACGAGGGAAAGTGGAACGACTGCGACTTGGTCAAGCAAGCTTACGCTCTCAACAATCCTCTTATCGTAAAAGAGGAGACTCCCAACTTCGACAATCTTTTTGATATAGACGGCGACGTGATTTTGGAGACCGTCAAGGTGAGCGAAGACGGCAAGGGTATCGTCGCAAGAATATACGAGCGCAACGGCAGGGATTGCCATGCGACTGTCAAGGCAAAGTTCCCTTGCAAAAATGTATACGAAAGCAATATGATAGAGGCAGACCTTAAAGCCGTCGAGAGTCAAGACTTCGACTTCGGCAAATACGAAGTCAAGACATTGTTGTTTGAATTGAAATAAAATTAATTGTCATTTCGACCGTAGCGAAGCGGAGTGGAGAAATCTCAATCCGTTAAAAAATAACACGCAATAAATTTTGCGTGTTATTTTAATCTATATAATTCTAATTTAACGTCGATTTTTCAAAAATTTCAACATTTCCAAAAAAAGTATACTTTTACTGACTGCGTTTTACTTTTCGTGAAAAGGCATATTTTCACGATTACATTATACTTCACGAACAATTAATTTGCAATATCTTTGGGTCAGTAAAAGTATACCTTTTTTGGAATTTGTGACAGCATAAATTCTTTTTAATTCACTGCGTTTCGCTTAGATTTACGCATTTGAAGCGAGAAATCTAATAGGATCATTGCGTACTAAAGAGAGGAAGAATAATGAATTTTAGCAAAAAGAAGTCAAATACAATATGCGTTGTTATTGTTATGATTTCGCTGATTATTTTAAGTTGTATAGGAATTATCGGCGTAAGTAGCATAACAAATGCATTTACTTTGACAGAAGGCGAGATTTCTGACACTCAAGCGAAGAACTTGGGGAATTTGTTATTGGACGGATATGAAGATAACGTAGCCGACAACGGCAAAGTTTTTAACGGCGAAGTTTTTTGGGAATTGGTTCAACAAGTAAGCGGAATACAAAATCCTAATAAAAATACGTTGAATAATTGGGTTGGCGGAACTAGGACTTCGCAAGATTTTAGAACTACTGCCGGCGCAGACGTCATTGTGACAATAGGCGGTAAGAAATGGACGGCAACTTATCTGTCGACCAACAAGAATGGCGAACCGATTCTTACTTTTTGGCTTGCAACTTCGGAGAACAACGAAGTTGCAAGTTCGGTATGGCACACACAAAACATAGGCAATGCAGGTAATTATAATAATAGTAAATACGGTACAAGTTGGATGCGCGCAAGCGTACTCAACAACGGCGGAGACTATGCTCCAGCATTTAACGCAACTTCGCTAACTAACGTAGCTCAACGCAGCGGTAGCGAATGGGCAATATATACTATGGATGACGCAGAGGGAAGTCTTACGTCATATATCGAAGCGCCAGACAATATGTCGTGGCAACTTGTGCAAAGCGCAATAACCACTCTTGAGGCTACATACAATAATCCAAACGACGCTATAAACAGCGGAATGGGAGGGTATTATGACGGCTCGACAAATGGAGACGGTTCTCCGGGTTATGCTAATTGGAGAAATGACAGACTTTGGCTCCCTAGCATAGTAGAAGTAGGTTATCGTAATGACGAAAGCGGAGACGGAATGTGGATGACTTCCGTCAATCAACGAGCTAATAAAGTAGATACTTGGTTGCGTTCGTCATCGCCTGTAAGCACACGCGCTTGTTATAAAGTATTTGCTGACGGCTATAAATCCGATAACGTTCTTGACGGGATAGACGTGGTTTCGTCTTCTAATGCTATCAGACCTGCGTTCCATTTAAATCTAAAAAAAGCAGCTGAGGCTACTGCAAACGCATTGTCACTACCTCAAGGTTTTAACAAGACTTATACGGGAAATACAATCGATGCGGAGTCGGAGAGTTGGCATACTTCATTGTTAAAGAACGCGATAAAAAACGGCGATGTTTTAGAGATATATTATAAGGGAGACGAGAAATTAGATTCAGCGCCCACAGGTGCGGGAACGTATAAAATTGAGTATATAATTGACAATACGACAGACTTTGTATGGAAAGATTTGACTGCGAGTAAAAAGGAAATAACTTTTACTATCAACAAAGTTTTGTTGGATTATCCATCGTTTTTCAACGGCAAGGACAAATTGCCGTATAACGGAGGTAATGACGTTACGTTTACGTTAGGCTCATACAACACTTCGGCAATAGAGATAT
>CAMWVR010000006.1 GCA_947177795.1 uncultured Clostridia bacterium
TATAATAAATGTCATATATTGGATAAATGTCAATTAAGTATGCTGCTTTAATCTATATTAATTCTAAAATCAGTCTGAAAACAAAAAATATTTAATAAATCGAAAATATTTTTTTCAATTTATTGACAAGGATAATTTGGGAGTATTATAATTTCGCTAAAGGAATGGGCGAGAGACTTTTTCGTCCTTTAAAAGGTTTGTATTATGTTGAAAGAAGGCGAGGTGAGAATACCGTCGGGATGCGCAATTTCGGGCATATTTTCGAGGAGCGGAAGACTTACCAACGGAGAGAAGATCATTACGTCGATTGCCACGATGCACGACAGATCCAACGGCTTGGGCGGCGGCTTTGCAGGATACGGAATTTATCCGCAATACGCAGATTTTTATGCGTTTCATATTTTCTACGACGACAACGAGATAAGAAAAGAGGCGGAGAATTTTCTCTACCAAAACTTTTTTATCGTCAATATGTCTATGATACCTATACGAAAGACCAAGAAGATATCTGATGAGCCGCTCATTTTGAGATACTTCGTCAAGCCTCTTGACGCAAGATTGCACGAGACTAATCTCGACGAAAAAGAATTCGTCGCAAGAATGGTAATCAAAGTAAATACCACTATCAAGGGCGCGTATATCTTCTCAAGCGGAAAGAATATGGGAATATTCAAGGCTGTGGGTTATCCCGAAGACGTAGGCGAGTACTATAGACTCGAAGAATACGACGCTTACTGCTGGACTGCGCACGGAAGATATCCGACGAATACGCCCGGTTGGTGGGGCGGGGCGCACCCATTCGGTATGCTTGATTATTCCGTCGTGCACAACGGCGAAATATCTTCTTACGACGCCAACAGGCGGTATATAGAGATGTTTGGATACAAGTGTACGCTTATGACCGACACCGAAGTTATAGCCTACGTAGTGGACTTTTTGTGCCGCCGTCAAGGCTTGAGCATGCAGGAAATGGCAGGGGTCATAGCCGCTCCGTTTTGGAGTACGATAGAGAAAAAATCTCCCGAGGAGAGGGCGCTTGCCGAGTACTTGCGCAATACTTTTTCAAGCTTGCTTATCACGGGACCTTTCAGTATAATGGTGGGATTTGAAAACGGACTTATGGCGCTCAACGACAGACTAAAGCTGCGCAGTATGGTAGTGGGCGAAAAGGACGATATGACGTATATCGCAAGCGAAGAATGCGCTATAAGAGTAATAGAACCCAATCCCGACAGAATTTGGTCGCCGAGGGGCGGAGAACCCGTCATAGTCACTCTTGACAAAAAGGAGGGGAATTAATATGTCAATCAATTATATATACCCTCCGTACGAGGTGGTAAGAGATTTCAACAGGTGCATAAATTGCAAGATTTGCGTCAAGCAGTGCGCCAACGAAGTGCATACTTTTGACGAGAAGAAAGGCATAATGCTTACCGACGATACCAAGTGCGTCAACTGCCACAGATGCGTTGCTACTTGCCCTACTAGAGCGCTAAAGATTGTCAAATCAGACAATACCTATAAAGAAAATGCCAACTGGTCGGCAGAGTCTATGAAAGAGATTTACCGTCAGGCGGAGAGCGGCGGCGTGTTGCTGTCGTCTATGGGCAATCCTCAGCCACTGCCCGTATATTGGGACAGGATACTTATTAATGCTTCGCAAGTCACAAATCCATCTATCGACCCGTTGAGAGAGCCAATGGAGACGACGGTATTTTTGGGCAGTAAACCCGATAGGATCGTCAGAGACGAGAACGGCAAAATCGTCGACAACCTCTCGCCTCAACTCAAATTGAGTACGCCTATTATGTTTTCGGCAATGAGCTACGGCTCGATAAGTTACAACGCTCATGCGGCGCTTGCCAAGGCGGCGGAGAAATTGGGAATATTCTACAACACGGGCGAGGGCGGTCTACACGAAGACTTTTATCAATACGGCAAAAATACTATCGTGCAAGTTGCGTCTGGAAGATTCGGAGTATATAAAGATTATCTTGAAGCGGGCGAGTGCATAGAAATCAAGGTCGGTCAAGGCGCTAAGCCGGGTATAGGCGGACACTTGCCGGGCGCAAAGATTGTGGGAGACATCTCCAAGACGAGAATGATCCCCGTCGGCAGTGATGCCATATCGCCTGCGCCGCACCACGATATATATTCTATCGAGGACTTAAGGCAATTGGTGTATTCGCTCAAAGAAGCTACAGGATATAAGAAGCCAATCGCAGTCAAAGTCGCGGCAGTGCACAACGTGGCTGCCGTCGCAAGCGGTATTGCTCGAAGCGGCGCGGATATAATCGTCATCGACGGCTTTAGAGGCGGCACCGGAGCGGCGCCAACGAGAATAAGAGACAACGTAGGTATACCCATAGAACTTGCCCTTGCGAGCGTAGACAAGAGATTGCGCGACGAGGGCATAAGAGGCAACGTGTCGTTGGTGGTCGGCGGTTCTATCCGCAACAGCGCAGACGTCGTCAAAGCAATTGCGCTTGGCGCAGACGCTTGCTATATCGCCACTGCGGCGCTTATGGCAATGGGCTGTCATCTTTGCAGATCGTGCCACCTCGGCAAGTGCAATTGGGGTATCGCAACTCAAGTGCCCGAGCTCGTCAAGAGACTCGATCCCGAGATAGGTTGCAACAGACTCGTCAATCTCGTCACCGCTTGGACGCACGAAATCAAAGAGATGATGGGCGGTATGGGTATCAACTCTATCGAGGCGCTTAAAGGCAATAGGCTTATGCTCAGAGGCGTGGGACTTAATGAGAAGGAGCTGGAGATTCTTGGCATCAAGCACGCAGGGGAGTAGGCGAGCGTGTATAGCGCCGCTCTTTTTGTCCTAACGTCGGGACTCGAGAAGTCGACGTGTACGGCAAGTACACTTGACGACTTCATCTCGCCTTAGCACGGGCAAAAATACAACTAATCTCTGCGGTCGCTTGTGACTTGGAAGTTGGTCATTGACGCTCGCACTAGACAATCCAATGTCATTTCGACCGTAGCGGAGAAATCTCAACAGATTAATACACCCCTTTCGTCACATACGTGACACCTTCCCCTCAAGGGGACGGCAAGAAAAAGGATTAGACCTCTCCACTGCGGTCGAGGTGACATAGAAATTGACGCATTCAAGGTGCAACTTTTGCTATGTCCTCGCTACGCTCCTTACGAGCGAAACGAAGATAAGTCGAGAAATCTAATTCAGACGTCATTTCGAGCGAAGTCGAGAAATCTCAACAGATTAAAGGAGAAACAAAAAACAATGTTAAAAATCGATTGTACGAATATGCACTTTTCCGAGATAGGCAAGTTGATTAGACAGACCGAGGAGAAGCAAATAATAATAGATAACGCGCAAGGACACAGGTATATTGCGTCGGGCGTTGGCGGGAAGGAAATTACTATCAACGGCACTCCCGGCAACGCTATGGGCGCATATCTCGACGGCTGTAAGATCGTAGTCAACGGCAGCGCTCAAGACGCTATCGGCGACACCATGAACGACGGACTTATAGTCATTCACGGCAACAGCGGCGACGCGACGGGATATTCTATGCGCGGCGGAAAGATATTTATCAAAGGCGACGCAGGTTACCGCGCAGGTATACATATGAAAGCGTACAAGGATAAATTTCCCGCTCTTGTCATCGGCGGGAAAGCGGGGAGTTTTCTCGGAGAATACCAAGCGGGCGGTATTATACTCGTGCTGGGCATCGACACCGACAGCAAGACCAACGTCGGTTATTTTACCGGCAACGGTATGCACGGCGGTAAGATAATCTTGCGTAGCAAGCAATTGCCCGACCTGCCGGAGCAAATATCCGCAAGAAAGGCAAACGCCCAAGACCTTGAGGAGATAGAGCAGTATGTCAATGAATATTGCGGATATTTTGGCAACGATCCAAAGGAGATAATGAGCAAAGACTTTTTTGTTTTGACGGCGAATTCCGCCAATCCGTATAAGCAATTATATACGTCGGTTTAGTGACCGAGCGCGTATATCAGCGCGCCTTCCGCTTGATCATCGAGTCGACCTCGGGGTCACGTACGGCGAGTACGCTCACCGCTCGGTCGCTCTTGCTAAAGCGAAAATCGCACTAATCTCCACGCTCGTTACATAACTTATTGTCATTTCGACCGAAACGCAGTGAAGTGGAGAAATCTCAACAGATTAACGACACCCCTTCTGTCACATACGTGACACCTTCTCGTCAAAGGGACGGCAAGAAAAAGGATTAGACCTCTCGACTACGCTCGAGGTGACATTTATTATTTTATCTCTGTATTCCAATCGGAAATTTTTTGTTTGAAATAAATTATAATGCCTTTGTAAAATAAATTAGTTATCAAAAATCTCCTGTCCCATGGCAAGCCCAAAGGCAAAAGCCTCTCTATATACGTCGTAACCGTAGAGAACGGTTTCGCGTAAGTGCAGGTCTTGCAATTCGTTAAATTGTTGCAAAAGTTTGGGGTTGTCGGCAATTTGTTTTTGAAAATCTCTAATTTTATCGTCTAAGTCGTCTAAAGCTTTATTATACTCGTCACTTGAAGTGGGGCTATCCAAGTTACCTCGTTTTCCCATCATCATTTGCATAATAGCAGAATTTTTTTGTTTCATAGTTTTGCTCCTTTTATACTTAGTGTTGGCGACTAGCAATTAACATTTATATTTTATATGCACAAATATGTGCAAGTCAAGCAATTTGTACAAATATGTGCGATAATTTTATAAAAGGAGACTTAATTATGTTAGATTACGGCGAGGCTTTTAGAGAACAAAGAGAATTAAAAGGAATTTCTAGAGTTGAGTTATCAAAACAAATTGGGACGTCACATCAAAATATAAGCAGGTGGGAGAGTAATAAAGTACTGCCGAATATTGATTTTTGCGTACAATTAGCAGATTTTTATGGCATAAGTCTTGATGAGCTTGTAGGACGTGAATTTGTGCCAAACGGACAAGCAAAAAATCAACAATAATCGGTTGAGATATTTCGACTTCACTTCGTTTCGCTCAATATGACATTGGATAATTTACTATAATGACTAGATGTAAATTAAAATATTTATATATTTACTATTTACAAAACTTGATATTTAAGATTTAGTATGATATAATTATAAAAATATTTAGGAAGTACGCCCCTAAAAGAGGTTTTTATGAGTCAAACGGTAAAAGAAGTTTTGGATTTTGTAAAAGACAACGACGTCAAATTTGTCAAATTGACCTTTTGCGACTCCTTTGGAAATATCAAAAACATATCAATCATAGCCGACGAGTTGCCAAGCACCTTCGAAAAGGGAGTATCCTTTGAAGCCTATTCGGTGGGCGGCTTCGTCGACCCGGAAGAAAGCGACTTGTTGCTTTACCCAGACGCCTCAACTATTCAACTGTTGCCTTGGAGACCCCAGCACGGAAGCGTAGTGAGGTTTTTTTGTAAGATAAGGCATACCGACGGCACAGACTTTGACGGCGACGGCAGAGGTCTTCTTGCCAATGCTCAAAACAAACTTTCGCAGATGGGCTTGTCCTGTCTTATTGGCAGTGACTGCGAGTTCTATCTCTTCAAGTTGAACGAGGACGGAGCGCCTACGCTCGAGCCTCACGATATGGCGGGCTATCTTGACGTTGCGCCTTTTGACAAAGGCGAAAACGTGAGAAGAGACATTTGCCTCACTTTGGAGAGAATGGGCATCAAGCCTATCTCTTCTCATCACGAGAGAGGACCGGGGCAGAATGAGATATGCTTCAAAGTCAACGATGCGCTTATGGCGGCAGACGACCTATTGACTTTCAAGACGGTGGTCAAAGCCGTGGCTAATATGAACGGACTTCACGCGTCTTTTATGCCCAAGCCGCTCAAGAACGAGATCGGCAGCGGTCTGCATATCAATTTGTCGCTACTTAAAGACGGCGACAATTTGTTTGAACCCTCTCGTCTGTCGGGATCAAAAGAAGCGGAGAGTTTTGTCGCAGGCATACTTGCAAGGGCAAAGGAAATGGCTGTATTTCTAGATCCTACCGTCAACTCTTATGAGAGACTCGAAAACAACGAAGAGATTGAGGCATACAACCAAATTGCTTGGTCTTATCTCAACGGTCGTCAACTGATAAGGATAAAGAAAGACGGACTTGCCAAGATGCAATTGCGTTCAGCAGATCCCTCGTGCAATCCTTATATTGCATATGCGCTGTTGTTGTTTGCGGGCGCAGAGGGAATAGAGCAGGGACTTAAGCTTCCCAAGGAGTTAGACGTCAACAACGTCGGCGAAGTGGAGCGCTTGCCCGAAGACCTTATGAGCGCAATACAACTTGCAAAGAATAGCGACTTTATCGCAAGGTATATACCCAAAAAGACTTTGGAAAAATTCTTTGAGTATAAGGAAAATATGTATAAGAATTATTCGTTGTCAAAGGATAAAGACGCATTTATGACCAAGGCTTACTTCAACAAGATATAAGTTGCAATGGAGATAATATGGCAAGCGTATTGATAGTGTCGACAGCTGAATACGTCGGTAAGTTTTCGGCAATGTTGACCGAAGTGGGCTTTGCCGACGTCTATCAAGCTCATTCGGGCGTCGAGGCGAGACATCTGATAGTCGAAAGGCAGTATGCACTCATGATTATCAACGCTCCGCTCGTCGACGAATTCGGATACGACCTTGCGATATACGCAGTGGAAAACACCACGATGAGCGTGCTTATGCTTGCGAGGGGCGACGTGTGCGAGGCGGTGGAAAACAAAGTCGAGGATTACGGCGTCGTGGTCATGTCTAAACCCGTGACGGGCGAAGGCTTGTTCAAGACCTTGAAAGCGCTGTACGCCAATCACAACAGAATCAATTCTATCGTGCTGAGCAATAGAATATTGCAAGACAAGATAGAGGAGCTCAAACTCGTCGACAGAGCAAAATGCTTGCTCATATCGAGAGAGGGAATGAGCGAAGAGCAGGCGCATAAATATATCGAAAGCGCCGCCATGGATATGCGAGTGTCCAAAAAAACAATAGCTGAAAAAATTATATCAATAAAACAATACGATTAAGAAAAAGAGGTAGAAATGAAAAAAGTTTATCTTATTCTCGAAAACGGTAAGGTCTTTGAGGGCGAGTCGATCGGCGTCGAAGGCGAAGTGATCGGCGAAGTAGTCTTTACCACTGCAATGACGGGATATCTCGAGACTTTGACAGATCCGAGTTATTACGGTCAGATAGTTTGTCAGACCTTCCCGCTGATAGGTAACTACGGCGTCATCGAAGAAGACTTTGAGTCTCCAAGCAGCGCAGTCAAAGGATATATCGTCAGAGATATATGCGACGAGCCGTCCAATTTCCGCTCGCAAGGCAAACTCGACGATATGCTCAAGAAGTTGGGTGTGATAGGCATCTGCGGAATAGACACCAGAGAACTTACCAAGATAGTCAGAGAAAGCGGCGTTATGAACGGAATCATCACCGACAAGCCTACGCTTGACAGTGCGCAGAAAAAGGCTCTCAAGGAGTATATCATAGAGGGCGCAGTCAAGAGCGTATCCTGCAAAGAAAAGAGAGTGGTCTGCAACGTCAAAAAACCAAAGAAGAGAGTGGCTTTGCTTGACTACGGCATCAAGAGAAATATCATAGAGAAGTTGGCGAGAAGAGGCTGTGAGGTCACTATATTCCCGCACGATACCTCGGCAGAAGAGATAATCGAGTTTGCTCCCGACGGCATAATGCTTTCCAACGGACCGGGCAACCCCGAAGAAAACGTATACGAGATAAAGCAAATCAAAAAACTCGTCAAGAGCGGCATTCCTATGTTCGGTATCTGCATAGGACATCAGTTGCTTGCCCTTTCTCAAGGCGCAAAGACGTATAAGCTCAAGTACGGTCACAGAGGCGGCAATCAACCTGTCAAGGACCTTGCTACGGGCAGAGTATACGTGTCCACGCAAAACCACGGATACGCAGTCGACCTCGACACGCTTCCCAAGAGCGCTCAAGTGACTTTCGTCAACGTCAACGACGGCACTTGCGAGGGTCTCAACTATAAGAATTCAAACGTATTTTCGGTTCAGTTCCACCCCGAGGCTTGCGCAGGACCGCTCGACACGGGATATTTGTTTGACAGATTTATGGAGAATATGGAGGAGAGAAAGTAATGCCACTCAACAGTAAATTGCAAAAAGTAATGGTAATAGGTTCGGGACCTATCGTGATAGGACAGGCGGCAGAGTTTGACTACGCCGGCACACAGGCTTGCCGCGCGCTCAAAGAGGCGGGACTCGAAGTCGTGCTTGTCAACTCCAACCCCGCAACTATAATGACGGACAATGCGATCGCCGACAGAATTTATATCGAGCCGTTGACGCTGACGACCGTCAAGAGAATTATCGAAAAAGAAAGACCCGATTCGCTTTTGTCGACGCTCGGCGGACAGACGGGATTGACGCTCAGCATGCAACTTGCAAAAGAAGGCTTCCTTGAAAAGATGGGCGTGACTCTTCTCGGCGCAAGAGTAGACACGATCGACAAAGCAGAAGACAGACAGATGTTCAAAGATACGTTGGCGGAAATCAACGAGCCGACTATTCCTTCCGAAGTCGTCAACGATATCGAAAACGCAGTGCGAGTAGCCGAAGAGATCGGACTGCCTGTCATTATAAGACCTGCGTTTACGCTCGGCGGCAGCGGCGGCGGTATCGCGTATACCCAAGACGAATTTTTGGAGATTGCAGAAAACGGTTTGCGTACATCTCCTATACATCAGATATTGGTTGAGAAATGTATCAGCGGTTGGAAGGAAATAGAATTTGAGGTCATCAGAGACAGCAAGGGCAACGCTATCACGGTGTGCAGTATGGAAAACTTCGACCCCGTGGGTGTGCATACGGGCGACAGTATAGTTATTGCGCCTGCTGTCACGCTTGCCGACAAAGAATATCAGATGCTCCGCAGCGCAGCTTTGAAGATCGTCGAAGCGCTCAAGGTCGAAGGCGGTTGCAACTGTCAGTTTGCTCTCGACCCCAACTCATTCGAGTATGCGGTAATAGAGGTCAATCCTCGAGTAAGCAGAAGCTCGGCGTTGGCGTCTAAGGCTACGGGATATCCTATAGCAAAGGTTGCGACAAAGATAGCGATAGGCTATACGCTTGACGAGATACAGAATGCTGTCACGGGCAATACTTTTGCATGCTTCGAGCCGTCTATCGATTACGTCGTCGTCAAGTTCCCCAAGTGGCCGTTTGACAAGTTCTTCTATGCAAGCCGCAAACTTGGCACGCAAATGAAAGCTACGGGAGAAGTCATGGCAATAGGCGTGACCTTCGAGCAGGCTATAATGAAAGCAGTAAGAGGAGCGGAGATTTCGCACAATACGCTCAACGATAAGAAGTTCGAGAAATATTCCGATGAGAAACTTCTCGAAAAGATTCACGACGTCGACGACGAGAGAATATTCGTCATTTACGAGGCTTTGAAGAGAGGAGTGAGCGTAGACGAGATATTTAATATTACCAAGATTGACAGGTGGTTTTTGCATAAATTGCAAAAGCTCATCGCTATGCAAAACGAGTTGAAGACGGCAGAACTTACCGACGAGCTTTATCTCAAGGCAAAGAAGATGGGATTTTTGGACAGCACTATAGAGGAGTTCAGCGGTCAAAAAATCAAAAACGTCAGATACGCTTCTTATAAAATGGTCGACACTTGCGCCGCTGAGTTTGCGGCAATGACCCCGTATTTCTATTCGACTTTCGACGACGAAAACGAGGCGAGAGAATTTATCGACAACAAGAAGAGCGATAAAAAGAAAGTAATAGTATTCGGCTCCGGACCTATCCGTATAGGTCAAGGTATCGAGTTTGACTACGCGTCCGTACATTGCGTTTGGGCATTGAAGCGCAAGGGATATGAAGTTATTATCGTCAACAACAACCCCGAGACGGTATCCACAGACTTTGACACTGCAGACAGACTTTATTTTGAGCCGTTGACAAACGAAGACGTCATGTCCATTATCAAGACGGAACAGCCTTACGGCGTCGTCGTTGCATTCGGCGGACAGACGGCAATCAAGTTGACGAAGATGCTCAAAGAGCAAAATATCAAGATTTTGGGTACGCAAGCGGAATACATAGATATGGCGGAAGACAGAGAGAAGTTTGACGAACTTCTCGAAAAGCTCAATATCAAGCGCCCGCAAGGCTTTACCATTATGACCAAAGAAGAGGCGCTCAAGGTAGCCAACGAGATTGGTTATCCCACGTTGCTCCGTCCTTCTTACGTGCTTGGCGGACAGAATATGACGGTATGTCATTCCGACGCCGACGTCATAGAGTATATGGACGTAATTCTTTCGCAGAAGATAGAGAATCCCGTGCTTATCGACAAGTACCTCATGGGAATTGAGGTGGAAGTCGACGCAATCTGCGACGGCGAAGATATTTTGATACCCGGCGTAATGCAACACGTCGAGAGAACGGGTATCCACTCGGGCGACTCGATCGCGGTATATCCGTCTTGGAATATCGGCGACGAGATGCTTGCAAGGATAGAAGAGTGTTCTAAACTTCTTGCTGTAAACCTTCATACTATAGGTCTTGTAAATATTCAATATCTTATATACAACAACGAACTTTACGTAATCGAAGTTAATCCGAGAAGTTCCCGTACGATACCTTATATCAGCAAGGTAACGGGTGTACCTATGGTAGACCTCGCAACGAGAGCCATACTCGGCGAAAAACTTGCCGATATGGGTTACGGCACAGGTATATATCCCAATTCGCCGTACGTAGCGGTCAAAGTGCCGGTATTCTCATTTGAGAAACTTACCAACGTAGATACCCAACTCGGACCGGAGATGAAGTCTACGGGCGAGGTGCTTGGTATTGCTACCACGCTTGAAGAGGCGTTGTATAAGGGACTCGTTGCGGCAAATTACAAGATGAAGAAAAAGGGCGGTATATTTATCTCCGTCCGCAACCAAGACAAAGACGAAATAGGCGAGATAGGTCAAAAGTTTGAAGAACTCGGCTATACGCTTTATGCGACGGGCGGTACGGCAGAAGTACTGCGTAATATGGGACTTGACGTAATAGAAGTCAATAAGATACACCAAAATTCAAAGGACAATACGCTTACGCTCATTGAGTCGGGCAAGATAGATTATATCATATCCACGTCGTCAAAGGGCAAGCTGCCGACGAGAGACAGCGTTAAGATCAGAAGAAAGGCAGTAGAGAGAGCAATACCTTGCTTGACGTCTATAGACACGGCAAACGCAGTCGTCAATTCTTTGATGAGCAGATACTCGCAATACAATACCGAACTTATCGACATCAACAAGTTGAGAGAGGGAAGAAGTATTCGCAAGTTCACCAAGATGCAAGGCACTGGCAACGACTATATCTACTTCAACTGCATCGGCAATCCTATCGTCAACCCCGAGGGTTTGGCAGTCAGACTGTCGGATAGACACTTCGGCGTGGGCGCAGACGGTATTATATTGATTTGCGACAGCGAAGTGGCAGACGTCAAGATGAGAATGTTCAACGCAGACGGCAGCGAGGGCAAGATGTGCGGCAACGGTATTCGTTGCGTTGCAAAGTATTGCTACGACAACGCTATCGTCAACAAAAAGCAATTGACTATCGAGACTTTGAGCGGAATTAAACACGTGGACGTACATACGCAAAACGGTGTGGCAAAACTCATTACAGTCGATATGGGCAAAGCAGAACTTTCGCCAAAGAAAGTCCCGGTCAAGTTAGATGGCAAGAGCGTGATCAACCAGTCAGTCAAGGTGGACGGTAAAGATTATGACATAACCTGCGTATCTATGGGCAATCCGCACTGCGTGGTATTTGTCAAGAACGTGGAAAATCTCAATATCGCTAAGATTGGCAAAGCATTTGAAGAAAGTCCGTTGTTCCCGGAGGGCGTCAACGTGGAGTTTGTCAAAGTCATTGACAAGCGTACGCTCAAGATGAGAGTATGGGAGAGAGGAAGCGGAGAGACTTGGGCTTGCGGAACGGGCGCTTGCGCAGTCGCAGTAGCCGCAGTACTCAACGGATATTGCAATAAAGATGAAGAAATAAGCGTCAAATTGCTCGGCGGAGACTTGACAGTCAAGTACTCTCAAGACGATACCGTATATATGACGGGCGGCGCTGTAAAAGTATACGACGGAGAGGTGGAAGTATGACAAAGTATATATTCGTGACAGGCGGCGTAGTATCCGGACTCGGCAAGGGCATTACTATGGCTTGTCTTGGCAGATTGCTCAAATCGAGAGGACTCAAGGTAATGGCTCAGAAGTTGGATCCGTACGTCAACGTGGATCCCGGCACGATGAACCCGTTTGAACACGGCGAAGTTTACGTCACCGAAGACGGAGCGGAGACCGATCTCGACCTTGGACACTATGAGAGATTTATCGACATAGAACTCAATAAGTATTCCAATCTTACCACGGGTAAGGTGTATTGGAACGTGCTCAACAAAGAGCGCAACGGAGATTATCTCGGCAAGACTGTGCAGATAATTCCGCATATTACGAATGAAATAAAAGAATTCGTATACAGCGTGGGCAAGAAGTCCAACGCAGACGTGGTGCTTACGGAGATAGGCGGCACGATAGGCGATATCGAGAGTCAGCCTTTCTTGGAGGCTATCAGACAGATATCCCATGAAGTTGGCAGAGACAACTGTCTGTTTGTACACGTTACGCTCGTGCCTTATATCAAGTCGAGCGGAGAGCAAAAGTCAAAGCCGACTCAGCACTCATGCAAAGAACTCATGGGACTTGGTATCAATCCCGATATCATCGTATGCCGTTGCGACGAGCCTATGGACAAGAGCGTGCTTGAAAAGATTGCGCTGTTCTGCAACGTTGCGCCAGACTGCGTGGTTGAGAACCTCACTGTCGATGTGCTTTACGAAGCGCCTTTGATGCTCGAGGACAGCAAGTTGAGCGAAGTCGTCTGCCGTCAATTGCGTCTTGACACTCCAAAGCCAGATATGCAAGAGTGGATAGACATGATAGGCAGAATCAAGTCGAGAAAAGAACAAGTGTCTATTGCTATCGTAGGTAAGTACGTCAAGTTGCACGACGCTTATTTGTCGGTGGCAGAAGCTTTGAGACACGGCGGATACGAGAATTCCTGTATCGTGGATATCAAATGGATAGAGTCGGAAGAACTTGTCGATGACGACGCTTGCAAGAGTATTTTGCACGACGTGGACGGTATTTTGGTGCCGGGCGGATTTGGAGAGAGAGGTACTGAGGGCAAGATAAACGCTTGCAAGTACGCAAGAGAAAACAATATCCCGTATTTCGGCATCTGCCTAGGTATGCAGATTGCAGTAATAGAGTACGCGCGCAACGTGCTTGGTTATAAGGACGCTACGTCAAGCGAGTTTGACCCTGAGGGCAAGCATTGCGTGATCGACCTTATGCCAGACCAGCACGGCAATATCCCCAAGGGCGGCACTATGAGACTTGGCGCATATCCTTGCAAGATCGCAAAAGATTCGCTTATGCAAAAGGCTTACGGACAAGACCTCATTCAAGAGAGACACCGTCATAGATACGAGTTCAACAATGTGTATCGCGAAGAGCTTGAAAAAGCAGGACTGCGTGTCACGGGTACGTCGCCTGACAACAGACTTGTCGAGGCTGTCGAAGTGCCCGCCAATGACTTCTTCATTGCAGTGCAATATCACCCCGAATTCAAGTCAAGACCCAACAGAGCGCACGCGATCTTCCGCGAGTTCGTAAAAGCCTCTTTGGAGCATAAGAATAAATAATCTTTCAATGCATTTAAACGCAAAGAAATAAAATAAGGCTGTCGAATAGGCAACCTTATTTTTTAATTTATCATTGTATTATAAATATACAATGGGTATAAATCAAAGAATTCACTCTTGACAAAATCAAATTAAGTGATAAAATAAATATATAAATCTTACTTATCACGTTTTGATTATATGGATAATATTATATATAGTCATCAAGTGAAAACGGAGGAATATATGAGGAAAATCGTGGCTATCGTAGGTGATAGTAAAATAGAAAAAGACGGAGACAAATACAAGTTTGCATATTCGGTGGGCAAGGCGCTTATTGACAACGGTTATCGAATTCAGTCGGGCGGACTCGGCGGAGTTATGGAAGCGGCGTTTGCAGGCGCAAGGTCGTCGGAAAAATATCAAGACGGCGACACGATTGCTATCATTCCGTCCTTTGACAGAACTATGCACAACGAATACGCAGATATAGTCATTTCCACAGGTCTTGATATGTTGCGCAATTCTATCGTTGCCAACGCTGACGCTGTCATAGCCATTGGCGGCGGAGCGGGTACGCTTTCGGAGATTGCTTTTGCTTGGCCCATGATGCGACTCATCATGGCTTGCGACTGTGTGGACGGCTGGAGCAGCAAGGTCGCAAATACAAGAATGGATCAAAGAATACGCTATCCGGAGATACCCGAAGACAAGGTCTACGGCGTAAGTACTGCCGACGACGTGATAGCTATACTTGATAAGTACGCAGATAAGTATACGGATTTCCATAAGGGTATCAAGTTTGGTCTGTGACACAAGATTGCTCGAGGTGACAAATAAATTATTTTAACAGCGATATAAAACATTGATAAATCTTTTTTGATGTGCTAAAATATATTCGCAATAAATTTTATGGAGCAATATATGCATAGCGTAAAGAAAATCAACGAAGATTTGTATTGGGTGGGCGTAAACGACCGCAAGATTTCACTTTTTGAGAACGTATATCCCGTGGAGCGCGGTATGAGTTACAACTCATATCTGATGCTGGACGAAAAGACGGCGCTTTTTGACACGGTGGATAGCGTTGCAAGTTTGCAATTTTTAGAGAACGTAGAGCATGCGCTTGGCGGCAGAGAACTTGACTATCTCATCGTCAACCATATGGAGCCTGACCACTGCGCAAATATCGGCGCAATAGTCGCAAAATATCCTCAAGTAAAAATCGTGGGCAACTTCAAGACCTTTACGATGATGTCTCAGTTTTTTGACTTTGACGTAGACTCTCGCAAAGTTGTCGTCAAAGAGGGCGATACCTTGAATATCGGCAAGCATACTTTGACTTTCGTCATGGCGCCTATGGTGCATTGGCCCGAGGCTATGGTCACTTACGATACGGTGGACAAGACACTTTTCTCGGCGGACGCATTCGGTTCTTTTGGCGCAATGAGCGGAAATATATTTGCAGACGAGTGCGATTTTGAAAATAAATGGATAGACGATGCAAGACGCTATTACACCAATATCGTGGGTAAATACGGCGTACAAGTTACCAATCTTTTGAAGAAAGCAAGTTCGCTTGAGATCTCAAAAATCTGTCCTTTGCACGGTCCCGTATGGAGAAAAAATATCGGATATATTCTCGACAAGTATACCAAGTGGGCAAGTTACACTCCCGAGGAAAAGGGAGCGCTCATCGTGTATGGATCGGTCCACGGTCATACGGAAAACGCCGCAGAGGTACTTGCCAATTTGCTCGGCGACAAAGGTGTTGCGGATATCGAAGTGCTCAACGCTTCGACCAATCACTATTCAAAGATAATATCAGAGTGCTTCAAGCGTTCGCATATCATCTTTGCTTGCGCTACGTATAATATGTCGTTGTTCCCGCCGATGCAGACGGCTTTGCACGAACTTGCCGAACATAATTTGCAAAACAGATGCTTTGCATTTATCGAGAACGGAACTTGGACTCCCGCAAGTGCAAAACTCATGAGCGAGATTCTTGAAAAACTCAAAAACAACAAGATCATCGAGCCCAAAGTCACAGTCAAATCGGCTTTGAATGCAGATAGTTACGCAGAGCTTGAAAGACTCGCCGACGCTATCGCGGAAGATCTAAAAGCATAAATACCTTAAATAAAATTGGTAATACGCCTGTCGAAAATCGACAGGCGTATTTTTGAGATATGTATGCGGATAAGTCAATTTAATAAGTTTTGTCTTTTGTATTATTTACACGATTCGTAGTAAAGCTTTATATAATGCATACATTAGTTATTAATAACATTATATAATGTTCGAGTCTATATGTCAAGCATTTTTTTATATATAATGTATATATTAGATAATGCGGAGGGTGTATAGTATAATGAAATTCAGGATTTTAGAGATATTAAAAGAGAAAGGGAAGAGCAAGTATTGGCTTTATATACGGCTGGGAATGAGTTACCAAAATTTCAACAATCTTGTGGAGAATAGGACAAAAAGCGTAAAGTTTGAAAATCTCAAAGCATTGTGCGATATCCTTGAATGCACGCCCAACGATCTTTTTGAAGAGTATTACAAATAGTTGGGCATTAATAATTATGAAAAAATATTATAATTATTAAAAAAGGGTACGGCTTGCGTCGTACCCTAAATTTTATAAGTCAAAATTACAATTACTTCAAAGCTTCTTCAACTGCAACTGCGCAGGACACAGATGCTCCTACCATCGGGTTGTTACCCATACCGATAAGACCCATCATCTCTACGTGAGCAGGCACAGAAGAGGAGCCTGCGAATTGAGCGTCGGAGTGCATCCTGCCCATTGTGTCGGTCATGCCGTAAGATGCAGGACCTGCTGCCATGTTGTCTGGGTGGAGCGTACGACCCGTGCCGCCGCCGGAAGCAACGGAGAAGTATTTCTTTCCTGTCTCGACGCATTCTTTCTTATACGTGCCTGCAACAGGGTGTTGGAAACGAGTCGGGTTGGTGGAGTTGCCGGTGATAGATACGTCAACGTTTTCGTGCTTCATGATAGCTACGCCCTCGACTACGTCGTCTGCGCCGTAAACTCTTACTTTGCTTCTCTCGCCGTCGGAGTAGGAGATCGTGTCGATTACTTTGAGTTCGCCCGTGAAATAATCAAGTTTGGTTTGAACGTAAGTAAATCCGTTGATTCTGCTTATGATCTTTGCAGCGTCCTTGCCAAGACCGTTGAGGATAACTTGGAGAGGTTGCTTTCTTACTTTGTTTGCCTTCATAGCGATACCGATTGCGCCTTCAGCGGCAGCGAACGATTCGTGACCTGCGAGGAAAGCAAAGCACTTGGTCTCTTCTCTCAAAAGCATTGCTGCGAGATTGCCGTGACCGAGACCGACCTTTCTTTGTTCTGCAACGGAGCCGGGGATACAAAAACTTTGCAAGCCTACGCCTATTGCTTCAGCGGCGTCAGCAGCTTTTTTGCAACCCTTCTTGATTGCGATTGCGCAACCTACGGTATAAGCCCATACTGCATTCTCGAATGCGATAGGTTGGATACCCTTTACGATAGCCTCGACGTCGATACCCTTGTCGGTGCAAATTTGCTTTGCCTCTTCAAGAGATTTAATTCCGTATTCGGAGAGGCACTTGGTGATTTTGTCAATTCTTCTTGAATAACTTTCAAATGTAACTGCCATATAAACGTACCTCCTTATTCGTTTCTCGGGTCGATGACCTTGACGGCTTCTTTGTATCTGCCGTAACAGTTGGTGAACTTAACCAAAGCGTCGTTTGCGGACATACCGCCTTTGATTGCTTCCATCATTTTGCCAAGGTTGACGAATTCATAACCGATTACTTGATTGTCTTTGTCAAGACCGATATGAGTCACGTAACCTTCAGCCATTTCAAGATATCTTACGCCTTTTGCGCCGGTGGAGTACATCGTGCCGACTTGCGAACGCAAGCCCTTGCCGAGGTCTTCAAGACCTGCGCCGATAGGCAAACCGTTTTCGGAGAAAGCCGATTGCGTACGTCCGTAGACGATTTGCAAGAAGAGTTCTCTCATTGCAGTGTTGATAGCGTCGCATACGAGGTCAGTGTTGAGAGCCTCGAGGATCGTCTTGCCGGGGAGTACCTCAGCGGCCATAGCGGCGGAGTGGGTCATACCCGAGCAGCCTATAGTCTCAACCAAAGCCTCTTCAATAATGCCTTCTTTTACGTTTAGCGTCAATTTGCAAGCGCCTTGTTGGGGAGCGCACCAACCGATACCGTGGGTAAGACCGCTGATATCGCTGATTTGCTTGGATTGTACCCACTTGCCTTCTTCCGGAATAGGAGCAGGACCGTGGTCGGTACCCTTGGTGACCTTGCACATATTCAATACTTCATGTGAATATTCCATTAGGAATAACCTCCTTAAAAATATATTTACCGTATAAAATTATACAATATAAAGGCAATCTCTGTCAATGAAAAATCGTCTAGATTATTCGACTTCGTTACACTTTGCCAAGAATGACTTTTATAAATCGGGAGTAACGCATTCAATGCGAAAACCAACAAATTTAATGCTAGTTTTAATGCAAATTTTTCACATTTCCAAAAAAAGTATACTTTTACTGACTGCCCGTGAAAGGGCGTATTTTTACGATTACATTATACTTCACGAAGTCTCATTTTGCAATATCTTTGGGTCAGTAAAAGTATACTTTTTTTGGAATAAAGGAATACGATATGTTTAAGATAAAAAATAAATTTGTAGAGAAAAAAAGAAAAATAACATTTGCGATGACTTTGACGTTGCTTACGTGTATGTTTTTTATATGCGTTTTATCTACTTTTTTATTAAAAGATAATAAGGCTAACGCTTTGATAGACAGTACTAAGGCAAAATACGTCGACGAATTGACGATTACGGGCGACGCTCAAGGAGCGGGCGGAAAGGTCTTTGACGGCGGAAAACTAAACGAGTTATACAGACTTCTTCTTGGTGACAGTGCAACTTATGCTGATATTGAGACAGCGGCAAGTACTGTGAGAAGTACTCCCGCAGGCGGTGTAGGCGGACTTACGGTAGGTAAAAATGCAAGCGAATTTGCCAATAAAGTTGTAGTAAAAATGGGCGGTATAAATTGGATAGCCACGGTATTGACTGTAGATAAAAACAACGGAGACGTAGTATTGACGCTTTGGCGTGAGAATACGCCTAATGATGATGCGCATAAGGCTGCATTTTGCCCTTGGCCTGCCGCTAGTACAAGCGGTAGCAGTATGAGCCATACGTATCCGGGCAACGTATACGGTACGAGTTACGTTAGGTCGTTACTTCTCAACGGTTACGCAATGACTGACGGAGAAGGCAGCGCAGGAAATCCTGTGATAGTGGAATATTCTACAAGCGCAAGCGTAAAGACTGTATACACTCCTTATTCTACCGTGCAGACGGAAAATTATGAATACGATTTATTTACTAATACCAGTAATCCCAATAATTTGACGGATTATATCGTTAAACCAACTAAAATAGCTTATCAGGAAACTCAAGATAGACGTGCTGCATCTAACAATTCATCTTCAGTATATACCGGACCAAATGAGGCGTACGGAACTCCCGCAATTGGTTACAATTGGACAGGTACGAGCGGAATACAGAACAAGTATGCGTATGCTGATTGGCAATATGATTACATTTGGCTTCCTAGCGCCGTAGAATTGAGAACTCCTAACACTATTTTTGAATGTTCGACAGATTTAAAAAAAGACAATATTTCATATTGGTGTAGAGCAGGCGCAATGGGAAGTACAAATCGTGTGGATCATATGAATTCTGCCGGCACAGATTCTACTAGTTATACAAGAGTATCTACCATAGGTATCAGACCGGCGTTCCACCTTAATCTTACTAAGGCGCAAGAAGCGGCTGCGGCAGGAATCCCCGAGCAAGACGAAAAGACAAAGGATTATTACGCAAGCGGCGCAAGTATAGACTTCAAGTTGTTGAATATCGATACGGAAAAGATGGAGATAACGTCTATAGACTTCAAGCCTGTCAAGGGAGAGAATACGACCTCTGATATGACGTACAGTACGGCAAACGGCGTAACTACGCTTACGGCAAGCGTACAGGGAGAATATACCGTCAAATGTCAGCCAAAGGGGAACAACGTATGGACGGACGGAGGCACTGCTACCAAGGAGTATAAATACAAGATTGTATATCAAGTGAGCGAAGTGTCGTTTGTCGGTCAGACAAGCCGACCGTATGACGGTACGAATCAAGAGTTTAGATTGGGCGCTAATTACGACAAGACAAAGATTACCGTTACGCCTACGTCGAGCGGACTTACTTTTGACGACAGCGGAAGTTACGCTATGCTAAAAGCCAAGATAGTGGGTACGTATAACGCCTCGGCGTCACTATACGACAAGGACCTTATGGAGTGGAATACCGGCGGAAGTGACGACAAGACGTTGAGTATAGAGGTTACTAGAAGACCTCTCACGATAACGTTTGTGCCGACTTCTGCGTGGTCGTGGGCAAACGGCGAAGAGAGCAACGTAAGCATAGGAGACAACAGGTGCGACGAGAACGAGAGCCTTACATTCAGATTTTCATACGTGGGCGCAGACGGCGGAACGCCGACGGTTTTGACGGGCTCGGCCGACGATACCGTGGCGAAACAAACCAATATCACGATACCTGCGCTTAACAACGGCAACTATACTTTCTCTGTGGAGCTTACGGACAATGGAGACGGAAAAAATTATGAAATCACAGGTACGCATACAAAGCCGTTCAGCGTGACGGACAAGGCAATAGTACTCACCGAAGCAGATATACTGTGGCAATACAGCAGTATCAACTTGGATAGCGGAGCAGTCAAGCAAGTTGGCGCTTGGGATAATACCACGGTGGTGGAAGTATTCTACGTTGCGTCGGACTATACGTTCAGCATAGACGAGACTGTATTGAGCGGACTTGGCGTCAAATTGGATAAATACGAAAATCAGACTTACAAAGATTGCGGACTCAACTATTCGACGAGTGTGACGTTGGTGCCGTTGGGAGCGGGCAGTACGCTCAACGGCGGAACGAGCGTAACCTTTACGATCAAGTGGAAGATAAGCCAAGGCAGATACGATTTGAGCAAAGTATATTGGGATTACGTGGCAGGCACGTTGGAGTATACGGGAGATATGCAGAGAGTCGAGCTTGTCAATCCGTATTCTACGCTTAAGCCAAATATACGCAACAACACGGGGACGGAAGTCAAGAGCGATTATAGGGCAACGATACTGTCATTCGTCAATTCCGACAATAATTTTATTACGCCTGTCAAAGGCGACGACAGCACGTATATCTATACCGACGGCGAGGAATTTCCTTGGGAGTTGGTATGGAGCATTGACAAGGCGAAACTAAATCTCGTGTGGGACAGCAAGAGCGTGACTGACGTCAACGGCAGAACATATACCGACTACGTTGTAAATTCTGTCAATAGTGACAAGATAGAAAGATATGAATACTATACCGACGACAACGGCGCGTTAGGCGAGTTGATAGACAAGTCGGCGATAGAAGTTATCCCCGGACAGGAGACGTATTATTGGGTCAAAGCAATACTCAAGAGCAACTTTTTAGGCAACTATGAGATAGCAAGCGGAGAGACTCAACCGATGACGGTAGGCTCCAACAAAAACGAAATAATGATTGAGATGCCAATCAAGGAGTATACCTATGACGGCAATGCGCACGGCTTGGACGGCGAATTGAGCGTGACGTCGGGCACTATGAACGTAGTCAACGTGATAAAGACGTATTACAAAGACAGCGTAAGCGAGGATAATAAATTGATCGGAGCGCCGACCGAGGCAGGCGAATATATATTGGTCATGACGTTGAGCGAGAGCGATGCGCAGACAAAATATCTCGGAGCAGACCAGATAAGTTTTAAGATAAATAAAGTCAAGATAACTGCGGTATGGAATACGAGCGGACAAATCCCCGTGATATCCAACTTGGACGATAATCTCAAAGAGATAGTGGGATATATCTATTACGACGCAGACGGCAACCAACTTGAGGACGGAGCTCAACTCGAAGTAGGCAAGACTTACAGCGTCAAGGCAATACTCAAGGGAGATTACGGGAAGAACTATGAGTTCGTAGCTCAAGACGGAGAGACGGTGCTTGAAGACCCCACTAGCACGGATAAAGAGGGGTTTACCGTCAAGGATAGCAATAACGGCGACGGCAACGGCATAGGCGGAGTGGGCAGCGGTGAAAATAACGGAAGTCCAGGTAACGGGCTTGACGACTTGCTGGAAAAACTAAAAGACTTGCCGTTGTGGCAAATCATTGTGAGCGTAGTCAGTATTATATTGATGATTGCATTCTTGGCAAAGATAGGCAGTTGCGAAAGCAAGCGTAAAAAGGCGAATAAAAAAATCGAGAAATACAGCACGTATTTTGCAGGCGCATTCTTGGGATTGAGTTTTGCAAATTGGACGGTGGTCGCATGTTCTTTGGCAGGCGGCGCAGTAGTGTGCTTGATAGGTATGATAATAGCCATTCACAGACAAAGCAGCGCCGAAGACGAACTTGACGAAGTAAAAGAAGAATACGAGAAGAATCAGCGCAAAGAGGAAATGCGTATGATGTTTATGGGTATGGCAGGCGGTCAAGGCGGCAATATGGGCGGCGGTTACGTCGTGCAACAAGGACTTGGAGCAGACGAGATAAGAGGAATAGTATCCGAGACTATGACGGCATTGCTACCGGGTATGCAACAACTTTTGCCTCAACAGGCGTCTTCCAATGACGAAGTCATCAAGAGCCTTGTCGACGGACAAAGAGTAATCATGCAAAAACTTGCAGAGCAACCTGCCGAGAGAATCGTCGAGAAAGAAGTCGTCGCAACGACGGCAAACGACGAGACTATCAAGCAGATGATGAAGACGCAAGAAAGCTTGATGCAAAACCAAGAAAAGCTCATGGAAAAGATCTTGGAATTGTCGGCAAGCCAAAAGGTCGAAACTCAAGTAATAGAAAAGATAGTTGAACCAACAGAAAAAGTTGTGGAAAAAATAGTCGAGGTGCCTGTCGAGAAGATAGTCGAAGTACCTGTCGAAGTTGAGAAGATAGTAGAAAAAGAAGTAAGGGTCGAAGTGCCTATCGAAGTCGAGAAAATAGTCGAAGTACCCGTAGAGGTCGAGAAGGTAGTGGAGAAAGAAGTAAAAGTAACCGCTCCTGCGAAACCAAAGACAGAAAAAGCTCCGAGACTTACGCTAGACGAAGCGTACGCAAAACTCAGCAAGACTCAGCAAAAGTACTTTGACAGTCTCAGAGAATACGCACTTTCTAAAGACAAGTGCAAAGAGAAGAAGTCGACGTACTTCATACTCTTGGGTCAGTCAAGTGTCAATCCGCTTGTCAAGCTGACGATAAAGAAAGACACGACAGTAGCTCTTTTGAAAATGGAAGACGAGTATATGAAAGACATCAGAAGAGACGCAACGGGAGACGGAACGAAGATCAAAGTCAAAGAGACAGAAGTCGTGGTAAGTGATGCGCAAGCGTGCAAGGCGGCAAAGAATATGATTGACCTAAGGGAAGACCAGATTGAGAGGTATCAAGAGCTGTTGAGAGAACAAAGAGCGATGAAGAGTAAGAAATAAGAGCCCGCGGAGTTATATTGCCACTGCGTGGCAGTTATATTCGCCCACGGCTAGTTATATTCCGACTGCGTCGGAGTTATATTAAAAAGACGCGTACAAATTCGTACGCGTCTTTTTAGTTACGGATATATTATTGTCATTTGCTCAGGATGACTCGTTTAAAGTGTAAGTCACGCCTTGAATGCGTCACTCTGAGCGAAGTGAAACGTAGTCGAAGAGTCTATTTAATCAAACCTAATTTTTAGTCTTTTGGCAAAGTGATATTTGTATCTTCGATATCGCTATATCTATAAGTCAACAATTTCTTTTCCTTTGCGTTTTCTATAGAAAGCGTCATTTGTTTTTTTGTTGAGCAATCGAGCGTAATCATATAGTTGTCGACGTTGCCGAAAAGCTCTTCTTTTTGGCTTTCGTATTCTGCGGTAAATTCGCTTTCTTCATACTCTTTGCCAAAGAAAGTCTCGTACTTGACTCTAAACGCTTCTTTGAAAAAGTTATCGGCGTCAAAAGAATATTTGTGATCGGCAATCTCTTTGACGTAAGGCTCTTTTACTCCCACGTAGGCAAGTCCCGTTCTGTCGGCAATAGAAGATAGATAGTCGTCGGCATCTTTGACGTCGATATCTTGCCAAGCGCCGGAAATATACGCTTTGTTTTCGTCAATGGAAAATTGGTAAATCACGTTGTTCGGCTCGCCGCTATCGCCCGTAGTGGTGGTTTCGAAGAGTATTCTTGACCCGTCGTTGACGTATTTTGCAACCGTGTTGGGCTCTTGTGAGTTGACTACCGTAAAATTCTTTAGGGTAGTGAAGTCTTTTAAGTCATAATATTCCATGTCGAATCCCTCGCCGTCTTTGTTGCAGGCGCATAGACAAACTGCGAGAATACATACCAACGTAATACAAGTTGTGATTATTATTTTCTTTTTCATTGTTTTTCCTCCAAATATAGACTTTGCAATTTGTCGGTAAATATTCATATGTCGGCGTTGATTTAGTTCTTAAAATATATTTTATAAAAAATATTATTACGCTTGAGCTTGAAAACGTAAAATAATAATTATCTTAGAGATAACTAGCATATGTTATAACAAAAATTTTTTTGGATGTAAAAAGTTGATTGCACTACAAACTAATAGCTTTTATAATTTTACAGCGAGCAGATTTTCTGCTCGCTGTTTATGGTGCTATTAAAGGTTTTTAAGATCATTTATAAGTTGAGTTGCACTCGTATTTATTGTTATTCCTTCATATGTTACTTTAAGTTTTCCACTAAACTGAGTGTCATAAATATTTTTCTTATACAGCCAAGTATTGTCATATTCTTCTGTACCAAGCATTCCCAAATGTTCCCAATAATAAATGCTTCCACTAGGTGTTTTTATTGTAAAATCAGGGCGCATAATCCCGTTATCGTGTTTAAGCTCTTTTTCATATTCGTATTCTAATCCACTGCTATATAATAAATTGGCAATAATTAATTCAGACTTACTACGGACATAATCTCCATTAGCTGTTGGATATATTTTTCTCAAACTTTCCTTATTTGCACCTAAATATCTTCCAATTTCTTGATGAAGTTCAACTGAACTACATGTATTGGATAGAGTATAGATAAAAAAGTCTAATAGTCCATGCTTGTAATCTTTCTTAATTTCGATTTCTCTTTCTATAGTGTCTAAATCTGTATCTGATAGGGCGGATTTGTTGACCTCTACTACTAAACTTTTATTTAATTTACTTGCTTTTGCCTCATTATTAACTATTGATGAATAAACTAACTCAACTATATTTTTAATAGGGATTCCAGATTTTCTTGTTGAAGTAATTAGCAATTGATTCTTAGTTAAGTCATATATTCGTTGTAGCTCGCTATTAGTTATTCCTGATAAATTTTTAAAATTTCCAAACCCTTTTGCAATAATTTTAACTACTCCAGCCGCAATGTAATACTGTAGACATTTAGCAGTATCTTCTTCTTCAAAATAAGATAATGTCTGTAATCCGGGTTCAGGCTTAAATATTCTGTTAAATACTTCTGTTAGTTTTTCTCGACTTGGGAAAGATTTGTTTATAAAATTATCTTTTTTTATGCCGATATTTTTATCTGAAAACAAAAGGTATGCATTTGCAGCGCCCTTATCGCGAGCTGCTCTACCAATTTCTTGATAATATTGTTCTATTGATTCTGGAATCCAGAAATGAATAACAACTCTAATGTCTTTTATATCTATTCCCATTCCAAATGCATTAGTAGCAAAAACCACGTTAATTTTATTGTTTTTATAATTAGTAATAATTTCTTGTCGTTCTTTTGCTGACATATCTCCATGGAAAAATGCTGAATTTAATGAATGATCTGCATTTGCTCGATGCGAGAAGTCTTCAACGCTTCGTCCGCCCTGTACTCGATAAACGTACACTAAAGTCTTTTCTTCTTTGTGAATTTTGAGTAAGTTCCAAAGTTTTTCTTCTTTTTCTTCTTCCGTAATACACTTTATAACCTTTAATGTAATTTCTGATCTCATAAATGCATCATCTTTCAGAATATTGCAAGTCTTTATATAAAAAGCATTCGTTATATCCTCAACCTCTTTGGGATTAAGTGTTGCAGTAAGTGCAAGAATCTTAGGGAAATTTTCGTTAAAAACATTGGATAAGAATGTAGGAATATCTTTATAGAAAGGGCGAAAATATAATCCCCATTGACTTACGCAATGAACTTCATCTATTGTAACTAATTTAATTTCATCTTTCCTACTTTTAATACAATACTCAAAAAAACCATCAGTGGCAAGTTTTTCAGGACTAACAAATATAAATTTCGGATTGATTTCTTTTCGTGCAAATTTTTTTAATGATGCAAATTGTTTCTCAGGAGATATGCCACTATGTAATGCTAAAACTTCCACACCTAATTCTTTTAATTTTTCTTCTTGTTCACAGATAAGAGCAATTAATGGCGAGACAACAATTGTGATGCCGCCGTTAATTAATCCTGCCAAATAATATATAATTGATTTTCCACCACCTGTAGGCATTATACAAAGCGTATTTCCGTTGTTTAATATATTTTCTATAACTTTTACTTGAAATGGTTTTAAAGTAAATTCCTTGGCTAAGGAGGGGAAGAGACTTTCAAATTGCTTTTGAATACTATTAGACATAAGCATCCTCCTTGTATCGTGTAGACAATTCATTAATTGCAGCAATGTGCTGGTTAGCGACAAAATTTAGAAAGGCTTCAACATAAACAAATCTATACGAAGTATCTAGATTTACTTCTAATCTAATAGCCTCTTTTTTAATTAGTAAATATATTTGTAATGCGTAAAATGCAAAAAGTTCGTATGGATAGAAATAGTTTTGTTGAGTAAAATTTTTATCGATATCTATCATTAAAAACTCGGAATCCATAGAACAATCAAATGTATCTTTATCTACAAGATACCATAATGCCCATAAACTCATACGGCTTCTACAAGGGAATATGTCCGGATAATTTTTATAAAGCATTGTGCTTTTTATGCCGCCGCCAATAACCCCATGAGCAGTATAGTCTTCGGTATCTAAAACAGAAAATCCAAAATCTTTATAATTTAAAATTTTTTCAAATTCAATTCTATCATATTTTTTTGTTGCGTAATTTTCTGAAAAATCAGCAAGACGTGTAACCACTTTTAACAATTCATATGAACTAGCTTTGTTAAAGGCAGCACGAAACTTGTCGAGTTCTTTAGCGTATTTATTTTGAATAGTTTTTCTAATAATTGTTGTTTCAATTTTTAAAGCGCGTGACTTGAATTCTTGTGGATCATCTTTATATTCTTCTAGAGAGTCTTTGTCAAACAATTCTCTGTATCCATCAACATCTTTATTGAAATCAATAATAGCTTCTTTTGTTAATTCTTGAAATGCGCGTTTTTCATCGAAAACAAGATGCTTACCATTAGAATCTACCATAAATCTATCGCGTAATTTGTCAATAGATTCCTCTGGTATATTGCTTTTTTGACTTTTTAAATAATTATCAAAATATAAAGGAAAATTATCTGCAATCTTTTCGAGCACTTTTTCCATATGCTTTAAAGTATAACATTTTTCTTCAACCATTCTGTCATGATCTTTTGTATACATAAATTTATTCCTCCTGAAGTTTTAATACTATTATATCAAAATAGATATAGAAATACAATTATATCAATAAAAAAACAAAAAAATACTTTCAACCTATTGACATAGTAGGTAAATGGGTTTATAATCATATTAACCTAGTAGGTAGGAATAAATCAAGTCGGGAGAAACTCGAAAATGCAAAACTATTTTGAAAAGCTCGTCAGAGCAAATTTTCGTTTTGGTCGAATGTGTTGAGGCAAATCAAAACTTCAGTAATCATCATTATATATAAATAAAATAATATATCAATATAAATAAGATAATAGGAGATATAACAATGTCAAATAAATATAAATTCGAAACGCTTCAACTTCACGTAGGGCAAGAACAGCCCGACCCGACTACGGACGCAAGAGCCGTGCCGATATATGCGACGACTTCTTACGTCTTTAAAAATTGCGCTCATGCTGCCGCGCGCTTTGAACTTGCTGAAGCAGGCAATATATACGGTCGTTTGACCAATTCCACTCAAGAGGTATTCGAGCAGAGGATCGCCGCGCTTGAGGGCGGCGTAGCTGCGTTGGCTCTTGCGTCGGGAGCGGCGGCAATAACTTATACCTTGCAGGCGCTTGGACAAAACGGCGGTCATTTCGTTTCGCAAAAGACGATATACGGCGGAAGTTACAATCTGCTTGCGCACACGCTTACCAACTTGGGCATCACGACCACGTTTGTAAATATCCACGATCTTGAAGAGGTCGAGGCGGCAATTCAAGACAACACGAGAGCAATCTATATCGAGACTCTCGGCAATCCCAACAGCGATATTCCCGACATTGATGCGCTTGCAAAGCTTGCGCATAAGCATGGATTACCATTGGTCGTAGACAACACTTTCGGCACGCCGTACCTCATCCGACCCATAGAGCACGGCGCAGACGTCGTCGTACATTCGGCGACCAAGTTTATCGGCGGTCACGGCACCACTCTGGGCGGAGTGATCGTCGACAGCGGCAAGTTCGATTGGGCAGAATCGGGCAAGTATCGGGCGATAGCCGATCCCAATCCGTCTTATCACAATATATCTTTTGTCAAGGCGGTTGGACCTGCCGCATTCGTGACGTATATTAGAGCGGTGTTGCTTCGCGATACTGGCGCAACGATTTCGCCTTTTGCGGCGTTCTTGCTTTTGCAAGGCGTGGAGACGCTGTCTTTGAGACTTGAGCGGCATGCGGAGAATGCAAAGAAAGTCATAGAATATCTCACGAAGCACCCAAAAGTCGAGAAAGTCAACCACCCGTCGCTTAAGGATCATCCCTACCATGCTCTCTATGAGAAATATTTCCCTAACGGCGGCGGCTCTATCTTTACCTTTGAGATAAAGGGCGGAGCGGCGGAAGCGCACAAGTTCATTGACAGTCTCGAGATATTCTCATTACTTGCCAACGTCGCTGACGTCAAGAGTCTCGTCATTCATCCCGCAACCACCACGCACAGCCAACTTACCGACGAAGAACTCGCCGATCAAGGCATCAAGCAAAACACGATTCGCCTGTCTATCGGCACGGAGCATATAGACGATATTATCGCAGACCTGGAAAAAGGCTTTGCGGCAGTAAAATAATAAGGAGATATAACAATGTCAAAGATATATACTTCAGCAGATCAACTAATTGGAAGAACTCCGCTTTTGGAGTTGACTCACTTGGAAAAGCAATTTGACCTCAAGGCAAAAATCATAGCGAAAGTAGAATACTTCAATCCTGCGGGCTCAGTCAAAGACAGAGTAGCCAAGGCTATGATAGACGAGGCGGAAAGGTCTGGAAAGCTAAAGCCCGATTCCGTCATCATCGAGCCCACCTCGGGCAACACGGGCATTGGACTTGCGTCCGTTGCGGCGGCAAGGGGATATAGAATAATTATCGTTATGCCCGAGACCATGTCGGTGGAGCGCAGACAGATAATGAAAGCTTACGGGGCAGAACTTGCGCTGTCCGACGGGGCAAAGGGAATGAAAGGCGCAATCGAAAAAGCGGAAGAACTCGCTAAGCAGATACCCAACAGCTTTATCCCCGATCAATTCGCCAATCCCGCAAATCCGCAGGCGCACAGGCAGAGCACGGGACCGGAAATCTTTGAGGACACCGACGGCAAAGTGGATATATTCGTCGCAGGAGTGGGCACTGGCGGCACAATCACGGGCGTGGGCGAATATCTCAAATCCAAAAATCCCGCAGTCAAGGTCGTGGCGGTCGAGCCTGCGACTTCAGCAGTGCTGTCTACGGGCGTTGCCGGCGCTCATAAGATTCAAGGTATCGGCGCAGGATTCGTGCCAAAGGCGCTCAACACAAACGTATACGACGAGATAATCGCCGTGTCGGACGAGGACGCCTTTGCCACGGGTAAGTTGATCGGCAAGAGCGAGGGAATACTTGTGGGTATTTCTTCGGGCGCAGCAACTTACGCTGCGATCCAACTTGCAAAACGCCACGAGAATGCAGGTAAAACGATAGTAGTTCTTTTGCCCGATACGGGAGACAGATATCTCTCGACGGCATTGTTTGCAGATTAGACCTCTCCACTGCGGTCGAGGTAACAAAAGACTCTTCGACTTCGCTCAGAGTGACGCAATCAAGGCGAACTTTTGCTTTAAACGAGTCATTCTGAGCGGAACGAAAGTAGAGTCGAAGAATCTAATAAGACAAGGAGAACAAAATATGACCATATCGACAAAAGGAAGATACGCCTTGCGAATAATAATCGACCTTGCGGAAAACGACAACGGGTCTTATATCCCGATGAAACAAGTTGCGCAAAGGCAAAGACTGTCGCTCAAGTATTTGGAACATATCTTGTCCATACTCAAACAAAATAATATCGTCGAGGGACTTCACGGCAAGGGCGGCGGATACAAGCTGACGAGAAAACCCGAGGAGTATACCGTCGGCGAGATATTGCGAATCGTCGAAGGAGACCTTGCGCCCGTGTCGTGTCTTGAATGCGGAGCAAAACCTTGCGAAAATGCAGAGCATTGCCGCACCTTGGAGATGTGGAAAGGGCTTCAAAAGCTGATTGACGAATATTTTGACGGCATTACGATAAAAGACCTTATGAGACACCTCATCAGTAGGTAATAAGTAATAGGAAAGACCAATCAACAAGCCAACCGAAATATAATTCGGTTGGCTTATTTAATCTATTAAATTCTAATTTTAATGCAGATTTTTCAATGTTTCCAAAAAAAGTATACTTTAACTGACTGCCTGTGAAAAGGCGTATTTTTACGATTACATTATACTTCACGAATAATTAATTTGCAATATCTTTGGGTCAGTAAAAGTATACTTTTTTTGGAATACGAATATATGTCATTTCGACCAGAGCGTAAGCGACGTGGAGAAATCTCAAACGGATTAGACCTCTCCGCTGCGGTCGAGGTGACAACAAATAAGTCGAGGTGACAAATAATAAGTGAGCAAAGTCGAGAAATCTCGTTTTCAAAATGAAAGCAAGATAACGGAGAAAACATATGAAAAAAGATAATTCGTCAACTACTATCAGGAAATTAGGTCTGTTTAGTTTAGTAATATTATTAATATGCGTATCATTTTTATGTTGCATATTATTGGATTTAACCAAATCAAATCAAGAACCTGCATTGGCAATGAGCAGTGGCGACGGATCAGAGAGCAATCCTTTCGTAATGACGACGGTTGCGGATTGGAAGACTGTCATTGACAGAGCAAGTTCGGAGAGCGACCCGACCTACGTTCAACTTGGCGCAGATATCACTGCGACAGGTACGTTTGCAATTTCGGGAGTCAGTTCTGCGGCAACGGCGTCAATTTATAACGGCGCGCTCAACGTGCCTGCCGGAAAATACATCAATCTTGATTTAAAGTCTTATAAAATCAATAGAGGTCTTTGTAGTGCGTCTAACATAACGTCAGCAGGCGGTACGGGAGAAGGTCACGTAATTACCGTATTGGGCAATCTTACGCTTGACGGCGATTTTGAGATGGAAGACGGAGTTGCAGTAGGCGGTATGATAATGGGCGGAGTTAGTTCTTCAACGGGCGGCGGCGGTATAAGCGTGGCCGCAGGCGGAACTTTGATAATGAACGGCGGCATAATCTGCTATAACAAAGCGCTTGGCGCAGACAGCGGCGGCGGTGGCGGCGGCGTCATGTCAAAGGGTACGTTTATATTGAATGACGGTTTCTTCTGCAATAATTATGCGGGAGGCTCAAGCGCAGACGGCGCCGCTATCCAAATAAGCGGCTCTAGCGGTCAATTCACTATGAACGGCGGAAAGATTTTTAAGAACGTATCGGGATTGTCAGCTTCTTCTGCGGGAACGATTTCGCTTCACAGCAGCGCTAAGGGTACCATAAACGACGGGGAAATTTTTGACAACAGTTGTAATTATGCGGGCGCAGGCTTTCAAGTTCACGCTTCGTCTACGTTGACGATGAACGGCGGAAAACTATACAATAATACCAGCGGAACAGATGGTGGCGCTCTTTGGATCAATAGTTCTTCAAAGTTTATTATGAACGGCGGTATTATCACGGGCAACAAGACTAAAAGCGCATCTTATCCTATTATAACGTTATCCGGAAGTACGCTTACTTTTTCGGGTAGCGCTCAATTTTATGGAAATTACGCAGGTACTACACCACAGGACGTAGCGGTAAGTTTTACCGTAGGCGGGGCTTTTACTTCTGCTCACATCGGTATTTCAAAGACAGGAGTTTTTTCTTCCGGGTATGGTAAATTTAATCCTAACGTGAGCGCATCGAAATTCTTTTATTATACCACGAATTCCAGCTATCACGTGAGCGACACTGTTGCTGCGCTCGGTTCGACAAATGAGGGAACAGTGGTCTCAGGGGCGCAAACAACAGATAAAATTGTTTGGAAAATGCGCTATGAGGGCGAGTCTGATTGGAAAGCAGTCGCTACGGCAGTTCAGATAGGTGATAAGTTTGCAACTTTTGCGTCGGATAGTTATTTGGCGGTTACAAATCCGTCCAAAAAGATATACGTTGCGCCTTTTGCTACGGCTGACTCAACGACTCCGCTTGCGCAGATGACGGAGTTGACGAGAACGACTTCCACCGGGAAAACAGATTTTACGGTATGTTCTCCGTCTGTGTTGGACTATGAATCAGGTAAGTTCCATTTTAGATATGACGGCGCAGGAAATTATCTCAATTCAACTTTGACGGTGGAAATGTTTTTCAGTGTTTTATATATAGACGTAGATACCTTAAACGTTGAATATAATGGAGAATATCAAAACTGCGTATTGTTTAACCCTGATTATTTGGAGTATCAAATACTTTCAACGCCTTCGGGCGCAGCTTCGGAAAAAATTAACGGAGACTATATACAATTTCTCAGCACGGGAGACTATAAGATAAAATTATGGTTCAAAGAAGAATTTGCAGATCAGATAGACACCGGGCTTGTAGGTTGGGCAGACACCAAATGGACGACTGCTTTGGAGAAAAAGGAATATATTGAAATAGATTTTACTTTAAATAAAGGAAAGCTTGCTTTGCCAAGCGCAGAGACAAAGACGTATAATGCGTCTGCTTGGTCGTTGAGCAACGCCGAAGGCGAATGGTGCACAGCAGACCATTGCGACGAAGATACCGTCTCGGTCGAAAAAGTCGAGTATAAGAACTTTGCGTCGGGCGCAGTCTACGCTCAAGTCGATGGAATGAGCGCAACTGTCAGCGCAGGCTATTATCGCATTACGCTTGCTGTAAAAGATAAGCATAATTACGCTTGGATAGACGGCACGGACGGAGACAAGACCTTTACGCTCACGGTCGACAAAGCGCCTATCGTAATGAACGCTCCCAACGTGGACGAATACGGAGAGCTTGCCGACGGAGAAGTAATATCCGCAAAAAGCGGTGTTTACCCTGCCGACGTGGCGACGATGAGGGAAGCGTACGGACTCGAATATGTCAAAAAAGACGAATTGGACGGCGGAGTTTGGTCTCGTCAGACGCCTGTCAACGCAGGAGAGTATTACGTAAGACCGTATATCTTGAGTCCCGATGATTGCAATTATGAGATAGATTATGAAATCAGCGGCAACGTAGGCTCTTGTTATAAGCTTTTTGAAAGGTTGAAGGATACGGTGGCGATACCTTATCTTTGGTTGGACGGAGCGACGGTCGACAGCGTGGCGCATAAGACCACAGTCCCATATACGGGAGCAAATCAGATATTCGATATTGTCAACACCAAGTCCGACGACGGTACGTTCTATCTATCAGACGGTATCAAGGTCACGCAGGTTAGCGCAGGACTTTCGCAAGAAGACGCTTTTACGGTTTCCGCAACCAATATGAATACTTATACGGTCACGGTGGAACTTGTCGATTCAGATAATACCCGTTGGGCGACGGGAGAAAAAGACAATACTTCTCCCCAGACGCTTACTTTGATTATCACAGAGGCGTATCTCAATATTTCGCTCGTATACAGCGATGACTCGTCGTTTGTCGAAGGCAACGCATTTTCCAAGGGCGAGCATGAGACGCTGGTGCTATCCGCAGGAGAAATACTCAGCTCAGTAAGCTCGAGCCAAAGCAAGGTTACGCTTGACGTGACCTATACCAATAGCGCCAACGGCGCAAGCGGCGTCATTGCAGATACGCAAATGACGGTCGAGGGCAATTACGTCAAAGTCAATATAGACCTGTTGACTTTGCCTGTGGGTACGTATACCTTCACGGTCAAGTTGAGAGAGGGAATCTCCGCCAACGACAACTATACGTTGGTAAAAGACGACGACGGTATCATAGTACCCGTTGAGGAATTTACTTTCAAGTTCACGATATTGACGGCAGAGATAAGAGTCGACGACGTGACTTGGAATTATCGAAACGACAGATTGAACAACGGCGTGGCGCAGACAATTGAGGACGAAGTTCCCGCGTTGTATTACAACGGGTCGGATTATGAATTTACCTTAGACAAACTTTGGGATGCGCAAGGAGTGAGAATAACCAATATTGCGGGAATCAAGTTCGTCTATACGATCACTAATTCTTCGGGCGTGACGGTGACGGATTTCAAGAATGCGGGCAAATACGTCACGACTGTGAGATTGGAACTCAAAGAGGACGTCGAGGGATATACGTTTGCGAGCGATTCCAAGACGGTATTCTCCATTGAATGGGAAGTGTTGCCCGTGGTATTCGATCTCAAAGACATCACGTTTTCGCCCAATGCGACGTTTGATTGGACTGAGCATGAAATTGTCATCACAAATGCGCAGATAGCGGCGATGAGCGAGCCTTTGGGAGCCGATTACGTCAACAGCGAGATATGGGCGGGAAATTATAAAGCAGGCTTTGCGATTTACAGCGACGCAAGCGGTAATCTCACGTATTATTGCTCGATTGATCCCGACGGCGACGGCAAGTACCGTCTTGCCAACGGAGCGGTGGTATGGATAGAAGACAACGGCGACGCTTACGTAGAGTACGATTGGTTCATTGCCAAAGCGCAGATCACTATCGGCAATGCGGCGACATATTGGAAAGAAGATATAATCACGGATATCAACGGAGCTCAGTTCAAGTCGTATCTGCCTAAAGAATACGAAGACTACGCAGGAGTGCTTGACGTGAGATATTATACGGATTCGGCATGTACGCAAGAAATCAGTATAGAAGACATAATCGTGCAGTATGAATTGCCAAAACTCATCACTTATTACGTAAAAGTGACGATAAACGACGATTCAAAAGACAACTACGAGCTGTTGCCCAACGAGAGCGCAGTCAAGTCGTTTACAGTGGGTTCGACCAAAAAGGGCTTGGAGATCAAAGTCAGCGTAAAAGGCGACAAGGCCGGTCCCGTCGAAGACAGCGCCAACGAGTTTGCGGCGGAATACAGCGGCAACGGATATACTTTGACCGCAACGGCGTCGGGATTTGCAGCGTCAGGGTTTGCGGTAACGTATTACAAGCTCAACGCAGACGGCGAATGGGAGCAGATGAGCGGCAATCCTACGGAAGTGGGCGAATACAAGATGAGTGTAGCGTTTGCAAAACCCAACGCAGTGTATGAGATAAAGAATGCGGATTATTATCTGATGATATATGCGCCCGACGATCCCGAAAAACCCGAGATTCCCGATACGCCCGTTGAGCCCGACGACCCCGAAAATCCTGATAATCCCGATAATCCGGGAGATATAGGAAGCGGCGACATTGGCAGTGGAGACGTCGGAAGCGGAGATATCGACAGCGGAGAAGACCCAAGCGGAGACGTCAGCGGTAACGACCCCGACAGCGGTAACAACGGCGGTGGCGGAACGCTGGACGAGATACTCGCCAAGCTCAAAGAGATACCGCTTTGGCAGATGATAGCGGGAGTAATATCTATTATATTGATACTTATATTCTTATCCAAGACGGCGGGATATGAGAGCAGAAGAAGAGAAGCAAAGAGACTCGTCAAGGATAAATATACGACGTATTACGCAGGTTCATTCTTAGGCTTGGCGATGACGGGTTGGACGGCAATAGCTTGCGTGCTCATGGGCTTGGCGGTGGCAAGCCTTGTGATAATGTTGATCGCCAAGAAGAGATGTAAGAAAGCCGAGAGAGAGTTGGACGACGCAAAAGAAGAATTCCTTGCCAACAAGGCGGAAGAAGAGAGAAAGCGTCGAGACGACGATATGCAAATGATGTTTATGCGTATGATGGGAAGTCAAGGGGTAAACGGTGGCATGGGCGCTCAGCCGCAAGGCGGATATATGGGCGGCTACGGAATCGGCGTGGAAGACATGCGAGGATTGATCACGGAGACCGTCACGGCGTTGTTGCCGGGTATGCAACAGCTTTTGCCTCAACAAGCGTCGACTAACGATGAACTCGTGCAGAAACTCCTTGAGAAGAGCGAAAAGAACGAAGAGACTATGCAAAAGATGATGGAGAAGTCTCAAAAGAACGAAGAAGCAATGCAAGATTTGATAAGAAAACTTGCCGAACAGCCTAATGAGAGAGTAGTCGAGAAAGAAGTCGTCGCAACGACGGCAAACGATGAGACTATCAAGCAGATGATGAAGACGCAAGAGAACTTGATGCAAAACCAAGAAAAACTCATGGAGAAAATCTTGGAACTGTCTGCGACTCAACCTCAAACGCAAATCATCGAGAAAGAAATCCCCGTCGAGAAGATAGTGGAAAAAGTCGTCGAGGTGCCCGTAGAGGTAGAGAAGATAGTAGAGAAAGAGGTGCCTGTCGAGGTAGAAAAAATCGTAGAGAAAGAAGTCGTCAAGGAAGTACCTGTCGAGAAGGTTGTTGAAAAGGTAGTGGAGAAAGAAGTAAAAGTCAAAGTAGCCGCTCCCGCAAAGCCAAAGGCAGAGAAAGCTCCGAGACTTACTCTTGACGAAGCTTACGCATTGCTCAGCAAAGAGCAAAAGAAATACTTTGACGGATTGAGAGACTATGCGCTGACAAAGTATAAGTGCAAAGAGAAGAAGTCGACGTACTTCGTAGTGTACGGACAGACGAGTACCAATCCATTGGTCAAGCTCACTATAAAGAAAGACACGACTGTAGCACTCTTGAAAATGGAAGACGAGTATATGAAAGACATCAGAAGAGACGCGAGCGGAGACGGCACGAAAGTGAGAGTCAAAGAGACGGAAGTGGTGGTAAGCGACGCACAAGCTTACGCAACGGCGAAGAAGATGGTGGACTTGAGAGACGATCAGATAGAGAGGTATAAAGAACTTCTTATAGAGCAAAGAGCGATGAAGAATAAGAAATAGACCCTTCGACTACGCTCAGGGTGACGCATTTAAGGCGTAACTAGTGATTGTCATTTCGACCGAAACGAAGTGCAGTGGAGAAATCTCAACGATATAAAATGATTAGACCTCTCCGCTACGGTCGAGGTGACGAATACACCTCATCACCGCTAATGGCGGAGCTTCCCCTCAAGGGGAAGCCGAGGCACGGATATTTTCTGTCACTGACGCTCGCACGAGACGCACTTGCTTGCTCGCTATGCCGTCGCTACGCTCCTTACGAGTGAAGTCGAGAAATCTCAACCGAATACTTGCCCTCCATTGAGGGTAGGGGTGAGGTGTAACTACAATTGATGTAATATGTTGAAAAGCGAGAGGAAACTCTCGCTTTTATAAATAAAAAAGTTTTTTTTGTTTACATTGCAAAAAAGTGGTGTTATAATATTTTAAAATAAAACTCATTTAAGGAATGCGAAATGGAAATCAAAGGAAACATAATGGACGTCCTCAGGGAGAGAGGCTTTATCAAACAGACGGTAAGGGAAGAAGAGTTGTATAAACTTTTGGGCAGCGAAAGCGTGCCTTTCTATATAGGTTTTGACCCTACTGCCGACAGCCTTCACGTGGGACACTTTATGCAACTTATGGTAATGAGCTATATGCAAAAGGCAGGGCATAAGCCAATCGTGCTTATCGGCGGCGGAACGGGCAAGATAGGCGATCCGTCGGGCAGAACGGATATGCGTCAGATGATGACCGACGAGACGATCAAGCACAACTGCGACAGATTCAAAGAGCAGATGTCCAAGTTCTTTTCTTTCGAGGGCGAGAATGCCGCTATCATGGTCAACAATGCCGATTGGCTTGACGGGCTCAATTATATCAAGTTCATAAGAGATATCGGCGCGCATTTTTCTGTAAATCAAATGCTCACTGCCGAGTGCTTTAAGTCGAGGATGGAGAAGGGCTTGTCCTTTCTCGAGTTCAACTATATGCTTATGCAGGCTTATGACTTTTTGTATCTTTTTGAGCATTACGGTTGCAAGCTCGAGTGCGGCGGCGACGATCAGTGGTCCAATATTTTGGCGGGCGCAGACCTTATCAGAAGAAAGAAGAGCAGCGACGCTTACGCAATGACTTTTACGCTTCTTACTACCAGCGAGGGTAAGAAGATGGGCAAGACGCAAAAGGGCGCAGTGTGGCTCGATCCCAACAAGACTTCGCCGTATGAGTTCTATCAATATTGGAGAAATACCGCAGACGCAGACGTGGAAAAGTGCATGAAACTTTTGACGTATATGCCTATTGATGAGATTGCCGAGCTTTGCAAATATCAAGACGAGAGAATGAACGTCGCAAAAGCAAGACTTGCCTTTGAGCTGACCAAGATCGTTCACGGCGAAGAAGAGGCGCAGCTTGCGCAAAAACAAGCGTTGGCGGCTTTTGGCGGAGGCGGAGAAGATATGCCGTCGAGAAGCATATCCAAAGATTGCGTCAATATTCTCGACGTCATGGTAGCCGTGGGCGCTTGCAAATCAAAGAGCGAGGCGAGAAATCTCATTGCAGGCAGCGGAGTGAAGATTGACGAAGAAAAAATCAGCGATATAAATTACGCTCTGTCCGATTCTCAAAAAGCAAACGGCTTCGTTTTGCACAAGGGTAAGAAAATGCACGTCAAAGTGACCGTCGAATAATGCAAAAGCCTTACTTCACGGTAGAAGAGCCTTTTGAGAATACCGTCGTGATCAGCAAGTCGAGGTTTATTACCACGCTTATGCCGATAAGGGATTATGACGATGCGATATCCAAAGTTAAGGCTATCTCAAAAAAGTACGGCGACGCAACGCACAATTGCTATGCGTTTATATCCAATCAAAGCGCAACTGAACAGCGATTCTCCGACGACGGCGAGCCGCAAGGCACTGCGGGAACGCCAATGCTCGAAGTGCTGAAAAAACGTAACGTATATATGACGTTGGCAGTCGTGACGAGGTATTTTGGCGGAATAAAGCTTGGCGCCAACGGACTCGTGGGAGCGTATTCGTCAAGCGTCGGCGAGGCTCTTGAAAAAGCCAAAACGGTCAAGATGATATGGGCGGACGTGTTGCAAATAACCGTGTCTTACGCAATATACAAAAAAGTCGAAGAGGCTTGTGTGAGCAGAGGCGGTCAGGTCGAGAGCGTTGAATACGGCAACGACGTGAATTTGACGGTGGCAATACCTCAGCAAGTTGCAAGGGATACCGTCGCAAAAATAGTGGATATCACGCTTGACAAGGCAAAGATAGAGACCTTGAGGTCAGACTACGTCGCATTCAATGCGTCTATTTAATTAAAATCAATATCAAAATTCCCAAATGGGAATACGAGGTGAAAATATGAAAATTACGTTGACAACACAACCTAAGCAAAAACCCGATTCTTCAAAACTCGGTTTCGGCAAATATTTTACCGATCATATGCTTGTGATGGACTATGAAAACGGCGCTTGGAAAGAGCCCGAAATCGTGCCTTACGCGCCCTTTGCAATAGCTCCCGCAACCAATATTTTGCATTACGCTCAAGGTATTTTCGAGGGCGCAAAAGCGTATAAAACCAAAGAGGGCAAGATCACGGTCTTCAGAATTGATGACAACTTTACCCGTATGAACAAGTCGGCGACTCGTCTTTGCATGCCGAATTTTGACGCAAAAGTCGTCAAAGACGCGCTCTTTGAACTTATCAAGTTGGAAAAAGATTGGATTCCGACCGAGCCGGGCACCGCTCTTTATATCAGACCTACGCTCATCGCAAACGAAGAGGTATTGGGAGTTCACGCAAGTAAAAAATATAAGTTTTTTATCATACTTTCGCCGGTAGGTTCTTATTATGCTCACGGACTTCAACCCACCAAGATACTCGTCGAAGAAAATCTCGTCAGAGCTTCTATCGGCGGTACGGGCGAAGCAAAGTGTATGGGTAACTACGCAGCGTCGCTTATGGGCGGAGAGATTGCAAATTCCAAGGGCTTCGATCAAGCGCTTTGGTTGGATTCGTCCGAACATAAGTACGTCGAAGAAGTCGGATCGATGAATATGTTTTTCGTAATCGGCGACGAGGTGGTTACGCCTGCGCTTGTCGGCAGTATTCTCGACGGAATCACGAGAAGATCTTGCATAGAGGTTCTCAAGAAGTACGGTTATAAGATAAGCGAGAGAAGAATTTCAATGGATGAGATCGTCGACGCTTACGACAAGGGATTGCTCAAAGAGAGCTTTGGATCGGGCACTGCCGCCGTAATTTCTCCCGTCGGCACGATTTCTTATAAAGGCAAAGATATGCTCATCAACGGCGGAAAAATGGGCGAGATTACATCATTTCTATACGACAAAATCACGGGTATTCAGTCAGAGCGTTATCAAGACGAATTCGGCTGGGTAACGGAGATAAAATAATCCAACTTTAATCCGTTAATAAAAAAGCAAGTATGCCTGACGCATACTTGCTTTTGATTTTTGATTCTTAATTTTATTCTTCTTCTTTGAGTTCGTTGTCGTTTGGCTCGGCTTTTTCATTTGCCAAGAATATGACGGCTACCATGCCAGCGCCGACGTGCGTGCCGATTACGGGGCCTACGTCGACGATCGCAGTGTTCTTAAAACCGTATTTATCTACGAGAGCCTTTTCAAGCATGAGAGCTTCGTCGTAAGCGTCGGCATGCATTACGGCAACGAGTTTCTGCTCTTCGACGGGCATCATGCGCTTGTCGAAATATTCAAGCATGGTCTTCATTGCTTTTTTGTGGGAAATCTGCTTGCTTATTGCCACCAATTTGCCCAATTTGTTGATATAAAGTATCGGTTTGATTTGCAAAGCGTCGCCGAGGAAAGCTTGAGTCTTGCTTGCTCTGCCCGTGCGGTATAGGTGTTTCATATCGTCGATAGTGAAGTATCCTGCCGTATGCAACGAGAGATATTCTGCATACTCGACAAGTTCTTCATAGCTTGCTCCGCTTTGGAGTTTTTGATCTACGTACCACACCAGAAGTCCCTGCACGAACGCTGCCGAGCGGGATTCAACGATTGTAATTTTTCTGTCGGGGTATTCCTCTTTGAGCTCTTTAGCCGCCATGCACATTTGATCGTAAGTTCCGCTGAGCGCTTTCGTAAAACCTACGTGGATGACGTCGTAGCCCTTGTCGAGAATTGGTCTAAAGAGTTCTTTGGCTTGATAGGCAGTTATCATAGACGTCTGCGGCAAGTCTTCTTTTGACTTTGCCTTGCGGCATGCGTCGTAGAACTCTTTGGGAGACAACTTGGTCGTCGCTCCGTCGTAAGCTACGCCGTTCAAGGTATAGCCCATAGGGAATATCGTTATGTTTTCGGTAAGAAGGCTATCGGGGTAGTCGCTGGTAGCCTCTGCTGTAATCATTATTTTCATATTTTGCTCCTTTTGCATAAATGCTTTGAAGTTTTTTTATTGTATTGATTATATATTTAATTTATAGATTTGTCAACAACCGAACGCTTTTTGCGAAGCATAGTCGCATATGTCATAATATATTGTAATAAAATTTGCATAATATTAATAT
>CAMWVR010000007.1 GCA_947177795.1 uncultured Clostridia bacterium
ATATAGAATTCTAACGAGCTAGTAATGTTGAATCAAAATTTTCTTGAACTATGACGCAAATCGAACAATAATTATTATATAAATAGTTAGTTCTCTCCGTAAATATTATATAAAAAGCTTGCGTTCCACGAAACAAATGATTATTTAAAATCATTAGAAATACATTGCAAATACACAGACAATCCCGATGGTACAGATGACCATCGGGATTTCATTTTGTATACAACAAACTATTCAGTTAAAATCGACTGCCATACATTTGGTGGAAAATTAAAAAATATTACTTACCAAATGCAACTATTTATCTAAAATGGTATAAAAAAGGACTCAACTGTACTCTTCTACGAGTTCAGTTGAGTCCCGATTGGTGAAACGGTAATAACCTAAAACGATTTTTAAAAAGTCTAGTCTTTATTTGTACTACTAATTTCCCAAACACTATTAAAATGGTCATTCATTATTTTTACAATATTTTTATGGTATTCATCTTCAATCTCATTTTCATAAGCAGTTCCGCTTAATAGTATATGGTCTTGTGAACGTGACGGCGGAAAGGTAAGATTTAAATACCCATTTGTTTTATTCCCATTTCTAGTTTTAAAATTGGCAATAATCATCGGCAATCTAAATTCAGACGAAAAGTACTTTATCTCAATTTTCGTTTCTGGATATTTTTGCATTATCTCGTTTAATTTTAAGTTTACTGTATCGGTCTCATCATTAATGTCATTATTTAAAGTTCTAAGCCCATTTCGTCTTTCTATATTCATAATATCATCAACAAAACAAGTATGCTTTTTTGCAAATAAAAATTGCATACTGGCACCTCGTTGAGCGGCGCTTTCAATTAATGCAATTTTTTCATCGTCATTAAAAAAACGATACGCTGATACATACATCATTTTTATAGTGTCAGCCTTTTTAAAAATTTTTTTGTAGTTAATTTGGTCAATTACAACAGTGTGTTCAAAACCGTATAACTTCATTTTTTTTGCAAAACTAATATGTTTAGCATAATGTTTACAAATAAGATATGTTACCAAAGCGGTTGCACCCGAAATAAGCACGGCTTTAATTATTTCATAAATGAGCAATGCAAAATTTACTTGTGACAAATCAAACATAATTACCTCCTCTCGTGTAAAAAGCAACCTAAAATCGTAGTTCGTTTTAGGTTGCTATTGGTGACTCCATCGGGGTAAAGAAAATAATAAATATGCGTCGATTTAACGACGTTGACACAAATTTACACAAAATTTTAATGCGGAATCTCTTGAATTACTTCACCCCGATACCACAAAAGCCTTGATTAAATTCAAGGCTTTATCTTTATATCATTCTTTGTTGCTTCAAAAAATAGTTTATCCAAATTATCAGCGTTTGCGTCAAGCGTTGGAACATCAAATATTGAAGTCTGGTAAAACAACTCTTCTAGTTTGTCGTTATCGGCTTGCTTACCGTCGTCGTCTATTAAGCCGTCCCAACTACGCTTGCCATTTGACGCTTTGAAGCCCTCAATGAACTCTTCACTATGCTCACTGCCTATATTCATTTCGTCAGTCAAGACTATTACATCAGAGTCGAACATTCGCTCTGTAACCATTTGAACAAGTTTAGATTCATTACAGCCACAAATTTTGCAAGCGTGTTCTACTATCTCATTTATCTTAACTTGTTCGCTCAATTCGTCTTCGACGTCTTTATGAATGTTTTTACAACAGCCGAACGTATCTATGTGTCTTACTCCGTTCAATGCCCCTACAAGTTCCTGCAACCGCTCTGTCGACTCATTAGCATAGTCAAACTTCGTTATATATTTTACTGACTCAACAATGCCCCTCATTAGAGCGTCTTTATCATAAGTCTTGACACCGTGTTCGTCACGCATATAGACGCTCTCTATATACGTTATCTTTTCGTCAATATCTCCACCGGCTAATTTAACACATTTACTCCAAGCGCTATCAATATACGGCTTGTCGTAACTAAAATGATCCTTTACAAGTAAGCAATGCAAGTGTGGATGCCACATACCCGAGTTCTCGCCTGTCTTCACTTCAATAGATTTAATACCGCCTTCAAAAGTATATTTAAACTCTTTTGCACATTGACGATCTCTATTGTAGAACAATCTCCAAGCATTAGTTATGATATCTAATGCACTCTGCAAATTCTCTCGATCTCGTATTGTCAACGTCAACATTACTATATACTTGCCTTCTTCCAAAAACTTCTCAAACTTGCTGTACGTCTTTGCTAACCAAGTCAACGACTTGACAGCGTTACAGCAAATGCAAAACTTATTCTTACAACGTGTAAATCCCTTCCACTCCCTTGTACCACAAGAAGTACACTCATACAGCACGCTGAAATCTCCGCAATCCGCTATTGCCGTAGAAATCTTATCGAGCCTTGCTCTCTCAAAGGCAGGCACGATTATCTCTCGATTAACCTTCTTTAACTCTTTAAATTTAGTGTACTTCATAGTTCCTCTTTACTAAATTTTTTTTCAATTGCTGTGTCAAATAATTCTATAGTATAAATTAAAATTCCTTTAGACTACACAACCAATCTTTTCTTTCTTTTTATTACGCTCACAAGTGAGCGGTTGCACTGTACAGCACGACGAATAGACCTTTTAATTGGTTTATTATCACACTTGTCTATTCTGTCGTTTTATACAGCGCCTCTGTTCAATAAGGGCTAATGCCCTTAGCCACTGGCTTATCCCGGTTACTGCTAAGCATTAGTTTTTTTATTCTTATCCTTAAATAATAGATTGAGAGTTAAACTCTCTTCCGTTCGTTGAACGCCGTACGCTTTGATTGCCAGCCAATTACCGCTAAACCGCTAATTAAGGCTGTTGCAATCTCAAAGCGTACTACTGGGCATTCTCTCGATATTTCTTTATATCTGCTTGGAAGTGTGAGTTTTGTGCCTCTAACTCGGCGTTAGTTGCCATTATGTCTGCATACTCGGCTAAGTCCTCTATTCCTATCGTATTAAACTCGGCTCTTGCCTCGAATATACCGCTAAGGCAATTCGTAGAGAATCTTTTTGAATAGATCTTTTTAGGCATACGGAAGTATTTACACTCTCTTATCTTGCCGTCTTGACGACCGCTCTCTAATTCCAACTTTAATGTCTGACAACTAAACAGGTTATTTATTCGCTCTGAATAATGCCCTAACTTTGATACAAACGTCTTAAACAAATACATAAACAATGTATTGTCCGCACGATTATATCGATACGTAGTATATAAATTTTCAAACTTGCTTTTAATAAAGCCGAAGATTAAATCGAAGATGTAAAACGGTGACCAGAACGGCAATAGCAAATTCATATCACTTTGATCTGCTATATTTATGATTGTTCCAAGTTCCAAGCCGTCGGCTTCTAAACTCGTTGGACGTTGAAGATCTGCATAAACCTTAACAAAGACTTTGTTAGCAACGACGCAGGCGTGCCTGCTCATTTTAAGCAATACGTTGAACATATCATTTTTTTGATTGCATTCCTTATCGTCTGCTTTACCAGTCTGCGTCTTGGTATTCTTGCGTTCCTTATCTATCTCAGATATGATATATACACCAAAGCCGAAAGCATTACGGTTAGGGTTCTTCTCTAACATAATCTTACCTAACCTAAGCATATCTTGATCGAGTATATGAGCGTGCCTTGAATAACTATCCAAAAGCCTGCTATCCTTACGGAAAAAGTCAGTGTTCCACAATGGGAAGTTGCCTAAATCAGACATCAAATTATCTACTCTTATTGAGTAGTTAGAGATAAGCAAAGACGACTGAACTGTATAAATAAAGTACGCACAAGCATAATCTTCAAGAGCAGTCCAAATGTCTTGCGTATAAAGATTATTATTATATTCAAGTCCGTACCGTGCATAATCGTAATCAAAAATATGAGCAGAATTATGATACTTATCAAAGCGTCGGTGTTTCAGTCTTATCCATTTGCGACAACTAAATAAGTCATAAACAAAGCCATAATATATAGCACGACGCAATTCTCTCTCGAATTGAATCCACGGAAAAAATGGGAAATGCATATCCGTTTCAAGAAGAATTTTAAATGCGTCATCTCTGAACTGTATCTCGGTAGACAATGCCATACAAGTAATTTGAGTTGTCTTACCTGCTCCCATTGACCCATAGCAAATGGCTACTGCACCAAGAGAATTGATAAAACCTCGATTACGTCTTTCATTATGATAAAGCCGAGAATATCCAACAGTTAGAGAAAAATAATATAACAAGCATACAAATATAATCGCAAATACCCACAGAGGAATAGTATCAAACATTGTCTTTAAATCTAATACTAACTTATGTAATTGAACGAAAAACGAACTTAAATCAAATGACATTACAAAGTACAGATACCAAGATATAAACTCAATAATGATTGTAAGAAAGTTAAAGTTAATTGCCCATATTGCAAGCCAAAGCAAGCAATAAACTTTATTCATACGAAGAAAACAGATAAACGTAACGACAAACCTCTTTACCCGCTGATACGTTATAGCACTCAACCGCTTAAATATTTTAAGCGGTCGACTATCTTTATTATAATCGTTATTTTGTACCTTAAAGTATCTTTTAAAAAGAATGACGAATACAAGAACAAGCGGAATTATAGCAACTAGAATTATAAATAAGATGTTGAGCAATGTATTGCCACAATAATCTATATATCCAACAAAACTCTCTTTGGTGGCAAAACTCTTCCAAAAAAGATCCCACTTGCTAGTGAACTGTTCTGACGTCGACGGAAAATCTATTGTCGGCGTACTATTATGATTAGGAATCTGATTGACTGTTGACTCAAAGCCTTTATTTAATTCAAAGAGATTGTCAATATAATAAAGCAAAGAAGCAAAAAAGTCTTTTATACTATCCCACAGTCTCAAAAGAGAATTCTTAAAACAAACCGCCATTACAATAAAAAAGGTTATCGTAATGACAATACATATCCAATGACGGTAATTTAAACGCTTTAAATCTTGTAATTTTATCATATTCTTACTCCCACGTAGACAAAATAGCCTATTACAAATACGCTAATAAGTCCTATTACGATAGTCAATATTGCTTTTATCTTTTTCATAAACACTACTCCCAAAAAGGCTCAAGGTCCCCGACGTCGGGGAAACAGATCTATATCCCCTATGTTTGGGAAATGGATCTATTTTAATAACTGAATCTCTTGATCATAACAAGTCTGCAAAAAGTCCATAGCCTCCGAAAAACTTGAACAAGGATATCCGATTATCGCACGATTAGTAACCCATATTACACAAACCTTATAACGATTTTTGCTACAACGCTCAATAGCAGACGCAAGTATTTTTCCACAGGAAGGAAAGGTACGCACACACCCTTGAAGTACTCCACTTACGATAATTGTGCGATCACCTACGTTTAAACATCTATACATTTTAATTTCCCTCCGTTTTCACTTGACAATTTTTAATCAAATAGCATATAATAATTACAAGGTAGCGAACTCAATCAATATTTGATTGTTTATGTCGGCAACGTTCCGACCCGCACGTAAAGAGATAACTTCGGTTATCTCTTTTTCTTTTTCCTCAAGGCTTGTTTAGTATGTACCAATACTCTCGACAAATCGTGGCTACTCAACTTAAACCGCTCTTGATCTTCTGGAAAAACTGCCTTATCCTCAATCTGCAAAGGTCTACCCGACATTCTATTCCTACGGAGAACTTCAAAATCCACACCGGTTCGTTTTTCCAATCCATAATTTTGATAATTAATTTCTTGCAAAGCCTTATCTGCATTCTTGCCATTTTCGTCAATCTTTTTTATTGACTTTAATTTAGAGACGGAAACGCCTCGATTATCTTCAGAAACAACTACATAATTACGCTCTTCTTTAGTCTCCGGATCTATATATTTAGTTTTCCCCCTAAAGACTTTACCTACGTACTTTTTTTGCTTTGGCTCGACATTAACAACTTCGTGATCACTCTGCTTTGAACGAATTGCATAACTGATACGAATTGCTCTCTTCTGTTCCTCTGAACTGCATTTAAATTTCTTACCCATATAAACACCTCGCTTTTCTATATTCCCAATTTTACCCATACGCCTATATGGACGAACAGCCATATAAGCACGCCTGCTATTGCCACTCCGCCGACAAACAACAAGATATGAAAGATTATCGACGAGGCTCGAAACGCTTTTACAAGTCGATCCAAGCCTTTGCTTTCTTGTTTTTGCTTATTCTTCATTGCTTGCTACTCCCTCTTCGATCGATTCTTCCTTATTGCTTCGAATATAGCGCCGATCAGTTTGAACGGCAATAGAACTATATCAAAGATTACTCCCACAATAGAAGGAAGCATTGGAGCAAAGACTACCAAAAGAATAATTAAAAGAACCAAACCCAAAATTAAAGCAACAATCTTTTTCCAATTCAGATCTTTAGGTTCATTGACAGGTCCGGTAACGCTACCTATGCCGTCGATAGGACTTGCAACAACAGGTATGACCGTCTCAACACCTTCTTTATCTCTAAATGTTACGTCTATCAAATCTAAATCTAAGAAGGCTGTTTGACGTGCCATATAAGCATTTTCGTCAACCTTACCCAAATAATTAGTCAAGCCGTGTACACCTTCTGTTAATCTCTCCACAATAGTTACTGGAACTGAATAATAATCTGTAACAGCATAACGCAACAAATAAACACTACGCTTTTCAGAGCCTTGTTGAATCGTATTATAATAACTCATAAATTCGTCATAATTACTCTCGTCTATATATAACTTTGAACAAACAGCACTTTTCGAGCCTGTTACATCTTTTGACGTCACTCGTACTATGCCGTCTATCTCGTCAAAGACTGTCAAATTATAATCTTTAATACCAAATAACTTTTGAAACCAATTTTGATCAAGTTTATAACTTGTCAATGAAAATTTATCATCTGCCTGCACTGTCAAGTCATTATGATCAATCTTGCGACCTTCTCCAACATAATCTTCAAACAGTTCTTTATAATACTTGCCGTTTATCAATTCCCCACTACCTTCAAAATTTTGTATATACTCCAACAAGTCTTCTGACGAAACTGAATAATCTTTTGCGTCAACATCATAAGAATAGAACAAATAATTTAAAACATCTATTTCGCCAGTAAAGTCATACATTGAACTATAAAATGCTCCCAAATTATAATAAGCACTTACACCTGAATACCAAGTTGACATACTATCTGTATGAACAGTAAATCCGTATTTACTTAAACTCATTGAGTCATTTTTACTCAAATTCAAAAGAGATTTAAATGTATCATAAATAGACTTGTTACCAACAACTAAAATCTCTTTAGTTAAATACTCGTACCACTCCATATGGACAGCCGAGAGCAAACCGTATTCCTCTACATACGTATCAGGCACACTAAAATAAACACTGTTTAATTGATGTTGGGTATGATTGCCCTCGCTACTCTCACCGTCAGGACGATAAAAAGCATATTTTAAATCAGTTTGGATAGTCTTTATACCTAATGACTTCATTGTCAATGGAAAATTATCACTATCTCCGTAGCCTTTGGCAAAACCTTCATAAACGTATTGTCTACCGACATTATATGCCGTTGCATTGTAATCCCCGACCTTTAACAACTCTACTTCACTTACATAGTAGTTCCGTTGACCGCCGTGACCCTTAGCATAATTTTCAACTACACGTAAAATCTCGTTATCAGTATCAATCACTTTATACTTATAAAATTGACCGTCAGAACTCTTACTACAAAACTTCAAACCAAATTTCTTATATTTGCAAGGATGATCATCTTCGTTATACTCAATTGCCATACTAATTTTATTAAGCACGTGCATATCATTAAACTTTATCATTCCTGTATTATTTAAATATATATACAAGCCGTAATTACCCATTTTGTTATCGTACTGCGAATAGCAATACTCAACAAAAGTTAATGGCTTAACAACACCGTATGGATCTTTAGGATAATTAGCAACGTCAAATTCTTTGCCGTCAATAGTCATTCCGTTTAAGTCGTCCAAAACCGCCGTACTCTCAAACGCTGGCACAACTACAGCACTTGCTGTCGCACTTGGATAAAAGCATAATACCGCAGTCAATATGACAGCGATAATGCTCAATATGTAAACACTCTTTTTTATTAACAACTCAATTCTCATTCCTGCACCTCTCTCAATATACCTAAACGAATAGAACTTTCGTCTGCTTTATTAGTGATAACTAACGTTAAAAAATTATCACTATACAAGTCAACTTCCGGACACTCATTGATAGAAACAGAATTATGAAAATGCTTTAAACAACTTAACAACGTTGTCTCCGAATCCAATCGAAGAAGAAAACGATTGCCGTCTTGAATAAGTTCAAAACAATCCGTCAATTCCAACTCAACTATTGAAAGAAGATTATCTCCGTCCTTATAGGAGACATAACCATAATTTGCAAGTGCAGACGGATTGAGTACAACTTGAACTGTATAATCTATATCCTGTTCCTGCTGATTAGTCAATCCTAAACTATTCTTGACATAAAATACATTGTAGTCGTCAAGAACAAAATAATACTGCTCATTGTCCGTATAAATTTTATTCGAACCATTTTGCAAATAAAAACTCTTCTGTCCATTATTGAGATACACTACAAACATACCCACTACGCCAAAAACAATTGCAACAACTACCAAATACACTATTATCGTAAATAACTTTGACAACTTCATAAATCACCTCTTACGTCTTTTGGATTTTGGAATAATACTCACTATACCGACAAACAAAAATACGCCAACTATCACTACAACAATTGTTTGCCATTTGTTTTTGATAGTATTTTTTATAGAATCTGTATTATCCATTGCCTGAACTTCAAACGTTGTATCACCTATAAAACACTGATCTTCTCTAAAATTAACCGAAGTAAACGAAACAACGTTATAATTCTTTTTGTTTATTATGGTCAATACGTCTTCTAACGATGTTCCGTAATCTACATTAAAAGACCACTCCAACAAGCCGTCAGTCATTAACGTAATTTTCTTGCGTTGAATCTGCCACTTATCATACAAATCTAAATCAGATAATATAACGGTATTCTCTTCAAAAACGCTACCGTCTTTATAATACCAACCCAAGAAATCGTAACCGACTCTAGTCTCTACGTCAGGCAACGTTAAATTATCTTCACACGTGCAAGTAACATTATCGAAAGACAATTTATAATCACTATGAAATTTTATCGTATATTCAATAATAGTAAACTTCATATACAAATAGACAGTAGAATTTACAGGAGAATAATCGTATTCAAAATACTCTTCCGCTGTCACACCCGAACCGCTCACAAATAATGTCATTAAGTATCCGGGCTTTTGGAACTCCACCGTATCACGAACATAGTCAACCAACTCGCCGGGATAATACTCTACTATTTTAACTGCATAAGCAGACGGCTTATCTTTATACCAATAAGACACCTTATAACGCAATCTAACGACTTTTGCATACAAATTCAAATCAGCATAAATAGGCGAACAAAAATCATATTCTGCGCCGTCTTCTGTAATCCAACCGTCTGTCTTATACAACAAACCGTCAGATCCCTTTAACTCGAAAACATCACCGTACGGAAAATGATAATATGAATTTGTCAAATGAGATACGCCTGTCTCGCTAAAAGAAGTGCGTCCGCTCTCGGTTGCGTAACCTTCGGGGAAATTCAACGTGACTGTATAATAATGCAAATCGAAATTTGCCTTAACACTTGTATTCTCACTAATTACTCCACCTTTAAACAAAGAACCGTCCGAAACAAGCGTCCACTCTCTAAAATCATAACCCGGCTTCTTTGGTAAAGGAATTAAATCCAAATCCAAGTTTGATTTATATGGAATAGTACTAGCGTAAAAAATCTCTTCACCGTCGTAAAAAATTATCGTCACTTCAGTCAAAATAGGCTCGTAAGTAAAAATCATATCATATTCAATGACAAAATCTACTATCGACTCAGTTCCGCCAAACATTACCATATCAGAAGTTATTACGATTCCGTCACTACAAAATTTATCTCCGGAATGACAATGTTTTCTAAAAAGAGACATCAGGTTACTTCGAGATATACTTCTTGAAGTTAAAGAAGAAGTACCAACTGCACACTGTATTGTTTCTATACTATCTCCAAAATCTATTGATACAGTCACAGCAGGAGAAACTTTGGGATATAAATCTATTATTGCGTCAACGTAAAAATAATTTTTAGGAAAAGGGTTTGGCGTAGAACTTCCATAGTAAGAAGTATTCGTAAACCCGGAATCTGTATACCAACCGTCAAATATATACCCCTCTTCGATATTCGGTTTTACATAAAGTTCTCTCGGATCAACTCTATCAAAAAAATTTACGTAGCCTCTATAACTAACGTTGCCGAATACAAAAGAAGTATTAAGTGCAGAATGGTTTTCCTTATAAAGACTTACGCCAAAATATATATGTACAGAATTAAAAGAAAGATTTTCAACGTAAGTATATCTACGACAAATCTCTCGAACAAGATCTATACTTCCACCTGTAGCCTCAAAAGAAGAACGTGTAAACGAAAGGCTACGAAATGAAGTGGAAGACGACGAAGAGAGACCTATCTCTAAAAGCAACGTAGAGGATACGTATCCCTGTCCCTCATAATCCGATAGATAATCATAATCGAATTTAGAAAGAGCGTACTCAAAACTTGTAAAAGTTAATATTCCCTCGTCGGAAATGGAAAAGCCTGTGTCTGAGTCTTTATCTCCCGACACAAGCGTAAATCCGTACTCCACTCGCTCATTCTCACACGTAATTCGATCTATTGTATCCGACTGCACTACCTCTGAAGAACAATCTTCAACTTCTGCTGTCGCAATGGACGGCGCAATCGGCTTTGGCTCGAACACCTTAAAGTCACTAAAGCCGTCACTTGCGATACCTACTCCAAAAAATATAAATAGGCATACTACCAAAAATATAGATACTACTTGTTGCGTATTACTCTTCATATTGCACCCCCTTTAAAACAAAAATAGAACGTCTCCAAAGTCTAAAACTTGAACATAAATATAACTTTTGTCATTAGAATTGGATACGCTTACAATAGGCAGATATGAAACTTCAATGTTTTTAATTCTTATTACCGCTTTTCTGCTATCTTCTTTATCTACAATCACTTCTAGATACTCTTCAGAAAAGCCAACTGAAGTAGATACTAATTGCCAAGAAAGTTGTTCAGCAGTATCACAATCCAACTGCACTGAGATATCAAAGTAACCTTTACTTTCAATTGAATTAACAAGTTTGGCGTAAGTCTCTTTAGAATTAATTAAATAAGGCGAATCTTCTGCACTGATAATACCGAATTCAAAATTTGGTAATTCCACAATAGCGTCGGTATCATAAAAATAAATATTAGACATTGAAAGCATATCAAAAACAAACGAACTCGATTGAGTACGATCTGAATTATATACGTACAAGTATAGAGTTGAAGTGCCTGTAATTGGAAAAACACTCAAATCTTTTACTTTAATAACCGCTTTTCTACTATCTAACTCATTTGCCAATACTTCCATTTTATCAGATAAATTTGCACCGCTTGTAAAATGGAACTCCCACTGTAACATCTCGGTAGTATCAATATCCAATGTGATATTTACATCGAAATATCCGTACTCAGCAATTGAGTTCTTAATCAATTCGTCTGTTTCTTTTGAACTGCACAACGAATACGAACCACTGCTACTATGTCCAAACTCGAAGTTGGAAATCTCAACCGAGCAACTGCTTGGAATCGGTTCAGGTTGTGTTTCGCTATTCTTACGTATCAAATGCACTGTCAAACCAAGTGCACCTAAAAGTACTACCGAAACTAAGATGACAATAAATATTGTCTTGACCGCTTTGAATTTGTTTTGCATTTTAATACCTCTCAACAAACTTATTCAACAAAAACAAAATAATCTTGTATTGTTCAATATTAAAATACACGATATTCTTGTATTTGTCAATAAAGAAATACAAGATTTATATATAAATTTAAAAAGACGACTTTTCAGTCGTCATTATTCAAGAAATAAAACGGATCTTCCACTCGTCTTAATACCTCTCTAATAGGCATTGCTATTTTCAAGCCATAAGACTTTCTGCGCTTGGTGTAGAGTTCAACAAACGTCACATTCTCGCTCTCTGAAACAATTGTAATTATTTTAGATATATTTACAAAAACTCGCTCTTTTAATATCGTATATAATTCAACGAACGGAGACGCTCCGTCAAAGTTACTCAACAACTCGTCTACGCTGTCGGTAACCTTAAGTCCGATCTCAAATTTAGAATTTATCTTAAAAATAAGAAACGAACAGTCGTCCTCTAATTCGTAAATCTCAATGATTTGAGATGCGTTGACAACTACTGTATCTAAATTACTTGCTCTTGTTACTACTATAAATTGATTACTCATTCTCCGCATACCTCCTTAACTAGTTCGTCAACTTTTTTACATAAACCATTACCGCCCCACATATCACACTTTAATATATAATTTTTCAAACTATCCGCAAACTCTCTCACGGCTTGCCTGACGTCACCGTAACCTGCGTTGACAAGTACTTGTCCCCTTAAATAATCTACGCAATGAACATTACAGCATTCGCACGTAGTAGTATGGAAACAAGAATACAATAACTTTGCCATTTTCTCAATCTCTTTTTGTTTGTCCATTATTTTACCTCCCCCTCAACGTAACACCAACTTTGTGGCGAGTGAGTAAGCGAATGATAAAATTCGCCTTTGTAATACCTGCAATTGTCCCTACATATCCTACAATATTCTGTATTGACATAAGTACAATTTGCCTTGCGGAAAAACTCTCCCAACTCTTTTGGCTTGTCATAAATAATAAGGTCAGAGATATGCCAACCGTAGAGGTCTTTACCGTGTGCATAGATATTTATTTCTTCTCTATCAAGCATAGTTTTTAATAAAGTATCGTCGTCTATGTCCACTCCGTCAACTTTGCTATATTCGTATTTATCTATTCTATCGCATACAAATTCGCCAACAACTTTTTGACTTCCGTCTAATATCTCGCCCTTGCTGTTTTGATATGCCGTCATATATTCCCAAAAACGACAACGTTCTTTTGTCGCAGTCATATAAATATAACACTTAAACGGCATATCTACCTTTGGAGCAGTCTTGCGCACCTCTATTGTCTTCGCAAAGGAACTCAAGCCAATCTTCATATCTATGATTGGAAATATATTTTTTATGTGTTGTGGTTGTATTGATAACATTACTGCTTTACTCATTTGTTATCTTCCTTATCCAAGTCGTTTACAAAATCAATCGTCAACCTTGCCTTCGACTTTATCACTCGACACGTCTCGACATAATCAACTTCTTCCTTACCGTCAGAAGTTGCAACCTTGACTTCTGTTTTCAAGATAGATTGCAGACAACTCATCAGACGTTCGTACTTTGCTTTATCTACCTTATCTTGCAATTCTTTATTACTTCGATTAAAAAACATAATCACCTCTCTATAAAAAAAATGCTAGGAAGGTCAACTTTTATGGGAACTATGAATCGATAGAGTTTAGTTAATTGACCTTCCTAGTTTGTGGCTTAATACACCGGCTTTTTCTTTTTAGGCTCAGCGTCCTTCATTGCCTTCTGATGTGCTTCATACACAAGACTATCCGGGTTCTTCTTACCCTTCTCAATCTTTGCAAGATCTCTTGTAAGATTTAAAAGTCTTGTAGTAGCATTAGACTTCTTAGGCTTTTGACTTCTTGGCATATTATCACCTCCCTTATATGTATTACTATTTGAATTAACGAAAATGTATTTTTGGCAGTCTTCTTAATTCCAACATTACTTGAATCTGCAACATTTGGAACTCTGTCAAAGATACATCTTCTCCACCATAGCCAACTCCAACAAACACCGCAGTTCCGGCTATATAGTCTCCGTGTAACCACGTAAAATTAGGCTCTCGATTGTTCAACTTACCTTCGTCGTCTATATAGATAACAAGATCACTATCTACCATTACGCCTTCCAACGTAATATCGTTGTCCTTATCTATCAACTTGTGAAAGTTGTCCAACGTCGGTTCAATACACTCAAAACGAATATCTTTTCTAGGCTCTTTTATGCCTACTAAAATAGAACTCATTATTGACCTCTTGACTTATTAAAATGGCAAATCGTCTGTATCGACAGGCTTCAATTCGCCATTGTTTGCGCCGTCAACCTTATCTCCGGCAGTCTTTGAAGTACTTGACGAAAGGAATTCAACGTCGTCTGCAATAATGTCGTATGAAGTCCTCTTTGAACCGTCCTGTGCCTCATATTGATGAGTTTGGATAGAACCGATTACGCAGACCTTCTTGCCTTTCTTTAAATGTTTGCTACAAGTTTCCGCCAAACCTCTCCAACTTGTTACGTTGAAAAAGTCAGCAATCTGTTCTTCGTCTTTGCTGAATCTCCGATTAACAGCAATCGAAAATCTACAATACGCAACTCCGCTTTGAGTTGCGCCTGCCTCTGGATCTCTTGTTAAGTTACCTATCATAATAACTTTGTTCATTTTGTTTTCCTCCAAAATTTATTTATTTCTTTCACGAGTAAACTCGTCGATTAACATATCTACAAGTAAGGCTTTTTCAACTTCGCCTTTAAACCAAAAGTGCAATGAAAAGAAACCAAGTGCCTCACTATCAAAATCTTCCAAATGATCTAACAGATCCAAAACAACTTGATAGGCAGTTCGTTCACCACGCAAAAAATGATGTTCACGTAATAAAAGACTTTTCCTTTGAAAATCTCTTTTCATTTCGGCTGATAGGCTTAAAGCCTTATCAGCAGCAATTGAGACGTCATTCTTTAATTCAAAAACAATCTTCTCTAAATCAAACCTCGTCAAAGTCTTTTCTTTATTGCCTAATATACTTTGTAATTCTGTAAACGTCATATTTCACCCCCCTTATACTCTTACTTCAGCAAATTCAACTGGCAAACTGCTAAGCAACGCGCTTGCACCTTCAATATTTAACTTAGAAAGCGCTGAAAAATATAAATTTAAACCTTCATAATAACGACCAACTGAAAAAATATAAAAAAGCGCTTTACCTACACCAATCTCATATATGCCGGTATTATCACTTGTATATGCAACTACCATAATATCACTCAACTGTATTTGATAAAAATTAACAACTGATTTGTCTACTTTAAACTCTACTACTTTATCCCAATTAGAATAAGTTTTCAAGAACTCTTTACAATTCTCCACTGTATCTAATTTGTACGACTTATAACGTACGTCTTCAACTACTTCGGCAACTTCTTGACTATTTTCCAATCGATTGGAATTTACTATATTCTTTTCTTTTTGCTCTTTAACGTACTTCTTTATCTCGCTACAACTCATACTTGGCTTGATTGTTAAAAGTTCGGGAGCAGATAATGGCAACATCAAAAGTAATTGAGTGTATGAATATTTATCTTCAAATTTTGGGGGAATACCCTTTACCCTTAATGGGCTATCCGCCCCGAACCTCTCATAAAGAGCAAGATAATTTGATATTGTTGACTTCTTTGCCGAAAACATTGTTTGAGCAAATGCGTCAAATTCGTGAAATCGCTGTGTATTGTCAGTATTCGGAACTGGATAGTCCTTATACAACTCTTCCTGCTTTATTCTATACAAAGCCTTTGCAACTTGAATTGCACTCACTGTATTGTCACCAAGCCCCTTTACCGCCATATCCACGTAAACTGCGAGTTTATCAAATCTCTGAACGCCATTGCCATAAGGATCTGCAATACTCTTCTTATTCAAATTGTAAAAGCCATTTAAGATATCCATTCTATCCCTCTATTACTCTAATCTGTCCATTTTCATCAACAACAGAAATTCTCACAAAATCTGTTGTTATATCAAAAGGAGTTAACTCAACCTCAAAGGTTATCTCAAAACGTAGAAATAAATAATTATTTGTACCAAACGTACGACCTTCACAATAAGATACTTCACGTATAATTTCCGAATAGTTTTTCTCAAAATATTCTAATACTGCTTTCAATCCATCAATTTGCCTCATAGTATACCCCCCAAATAAATACATAATGTTTTTGTATTTACAAACTTAATTTAACACAATATTCTTTTATTGTCAACACTAATACATAAAAATCTTGTATTTTTTTAAAGAGGTGAATTATGAACATTGGAAAAAACCTAAAATTGATACGCAAACAATATGGAAAAACGCAAGAAGAAATTGCAACCGCTTGCGACTTTAAACAAGGACATTACACAAACTGGGAAACAAATAAAAATATGCCTAATTTAATAAATGTTATTAAATTAGCAGATTACTACGGCTGTTCAATTGATTATATTATAGGAAGAGAATCAGAAGATGGAGTCATTATTGTACCTAATACACCTAAAAGCAAAATCGAAGAGATTTATGAAAAACTTAATCATCAAAATCAAATGATGGTACTTGGCTATGTCACAGCACTACTACAAAAACAAATAAACGGCTGATATTTACATTTTTAAGAAAGTATCTTATAATACCCCTACTAAAATTAGGAGAAGTATTTATGGATACCAAAGAAATTAAAAAGTTTTTAATAGAACTGCAACAACACGTCAACGACTCTATCGATTTTTTTTAGGCTATATTAAAGCCAACGAAGACTTCGAAGCACAACAATGTAATTCTAGAGATTCCTCAAAGGAGTCTGAAAAAATGAAATACAAAAACACTGAAATTAAAAAGCGAACCGATGGGAGGTGGTACGCAAGGTACAAACTTGACAACGGAATCTACAAGTACATTTACGGCAGAACTCAACTTGAATGTTACGAAAAATTAAAAGAATTTGCCGACAATAAGAAACTCGTCAAGAATATGATCCAATCCATAACTGCCCCGAAAATTCCCCCAAAGCCAACCTTTGGAGAATTTTTTGAGACGTGGCTCACGCAAGAAAAAATACCGAAATGCAAGCCTAACACTATAAGAGGACTAAAAAGCAAATACAAAAATTACTTTTACAAACTTGCCAACCGCCCCATTGACGAAATCACAACAAACGAAATAAGGACTTTTCTCAATGAGATTACGTCGTCGTGCACAAAAGACAGGTGCTACATAATTTTATCTGACATCTTCCGGCACGCAATAAACTACGACTTAATTCAAGTCTCCGTAATGCAAAAAATAACCCACTTCAAGCATAAAGACAAACCACGAGAGCCGTTAACCCACGAAGAGGAAACCTTATTCGTTAAACAAGCCGAGAAATCAAACTACAGTCTCATTTTCTTTTTAATGCTATACGAAGGCTTGAGAACATCTGAAGCAAAGGCAATAACTCCGTCGGATATTAAAGACGACTATATTGTCGTCAATAAGGCTATAAACGACTACGGCGATTTTGTTCCAACTAAAACGAATAACAAAAGGATCGTTCCAATCTTTGATAAATTTAAGCCCTACGCCGATAAATATCGAGGAACGTCTACTACCCCCTGTCTTGGAAAAGTCAACAAACATACCGCTGTCAAAGAATATACTGAAATTCAAAAGGCTACAAACATAACAAAACAGATGTATTCTCTACGTCACACTTTTGCAACACGTTGCGAAGAGGCAGGAATATCCGTAAAACAAACTGCTCAATGGCTAGGACATTCAAATATTCAAACCACCTTAAATAATTATATAAATATACTAGGAGCGTTTGAGAAAGAAAACATTAAGAAAAAGAACGATATAGATTGACACAAATCTTGACACAAATTTTAAAATTAAATCAAAGAAAAAGGACTGTATCATTCTTAAATCACTACGCTATAGAATAATACAGTCAAACTTTTTGAGTGGTGACTCCATCGGGAATCGAACCCGAGTTACCGCCGTGAAAGGGCGATGTCTTGACCGCTTGACCATGGAGCCATATTTAATTTACGCTAATACAATATAATATAAATTAAAAATATTGTCAACTGATTTTTTAAAATTATCAAAAATTATTGATAATTCATCTTGACGCTATTTAAATTACCAAACGGCTGTCTTCAAATTTGAAGACAGCCGTTTGAAATTCACATCAATTTGCCGTATCGAAAGGACTGTCGTATGCGCTCTCAAAGTTGTTGGCTTGAGAGTACGGATTGCCGTCCTTGCTTGGCGCCATATGCTCAAGATAATTCACGTTCTGATATACGCGGACGTAATCTATGTCAAAAGATGCGCTTTTGTCATGAGGGAACTGCCCTATCTTTTGACCGTGTGGTCCGTATCCGTCGCCTGCGTCGATCTCATTGGTAAATCTCAAAAACTCGGGTACTCTGCATACTCCGCCCGCATTGGTTGCCCACGTTGCGTATCCGTCGATAAAGAAGACGTAGCATTCGGGCGTCCACAACAACGAAAAAGTATGGAAGTTGCCGTCATAAAGGTTTTGTTCGAGCTTGACGATTTGATCTTCGATTTTACCGCTTTTGCCGTAGCCGTTCCACAGCAAGGCGTGTCCCATACGGGATATCTTGTCGTTGTTATATCTAAACGCCGACTCGTAAATATCGATTTCGGTACCGTCAAGTCCGTCGTTGCCTATCTCGCGCATTTCGTTGCCTTGCAACCAAAACGCCGACCACATTCCGTCCAAATTAGGAAATCTTACGCTTGCTTCATAATAGCCAAACGCTTGCGCCCATATAATATTGCTGTCGTATGCTCTGCCGCCTTTGCCGTCCGACTTGACGACCTCTGCTCTCGTCTCGAATCCGCCCGTAAAGCGGCCGTTGGTATGACCGTAACTTTTGCATACCTCGCATTGATGATCGGCATCGTATTCCGCCTTGACCTTGACTACGCCGTCAACGACCGACACCATTTCACTGCACCAATAGTTGGCGTATTCGGGATGATTTTTCTTTTGGCTAGCCCAACGGATATCGTGTCGTGAAGTTGCCCAAATCTGCGGATTAAGTCCGCTGTTTTCTGTATATGATACGTCAAAATTATCTATCAGCGTAGCATACCACCCCTCATTGTTGACATTCTTTTCTCCGCCGGTATAAAGATAAGTATCCGTAGTCAAACCGCTCAAATCAATAAAGTCTTCTACCTTGAGTTTGGTCAAATCGACCTCGTCGGGCAACTTCCCCATTCTTTCGAGCGCGATTTTTTCCCACCCGTTGAGCGTGAATTTGTCGTAACCGCTACAGCCTGCAAATAATATGGCAACCGTGACAATAATTACCGTTATAAGCGCTATCGCTACACGTTTCTTTTTCATATAAACCCCCATTGAAAATGATAACAACAACATTATAACAGATAAAATTACCTATTTCAATACCTACTGACAAAGAAATTTATAAAGCGCTTCGCAGCCCCTCTTAATATCGTCGTAAGTCTTGTCGAAATCCCCCGTATACCACGGGTCTGCAACGTCTCCGTCCGATCCTACGTATTCGAGCATAGAATGTATCTTGCCGTCGGGATCTGAACCGAAAATCTTGAGCATATTGACGAGATTATAACTGTCCATACCCACGAACAAATCGTATTTGTCATAATCCTCTCTCGTCAATCTCGCGGCGTACTTTCCCGCGCAACTTATGCCGTATTGCGACAACTTGCGTACCGTGCCGTAATGCACCGGATTTCCTATCTCCTCGTTGCTGGTAGCAGACGACTTGATCAAGAAGTCGGACTCTCTGCCGTGTCTTTTGACTATATCCTTGAATACAAATTCCGCCATAGGCGAACGGCATATATTGCCGTGACATACAAACATGATTTTAAACATATATCTTCCTTTTAAATATATTCTACGCTCTCAAGATACAGCCCCTGCGGATCAAGCGTCTTACCCGTGCCGACGTGTCTTTTTGACTCGATGATTTTCGGTATATCCTCGGGCGCAATTCTTCCCCTGCCCACGTCGACGAGCGTACCTGCGATAATACGCACCATATTATGCAAAAAGCCGTTGCCCGTCACTCTGATAAAAATCTCGTCGCCTAATTGCTCGACGGTCAAAGCGTAGATAGTACGCACGGTATTTTCTTTCTCGTCATTGGCAAGCATAAATGCTCTGAAATCGTGCTCGCCCTCAAAATATTTACAAGCCTCTTGCATCTTTGCAATATCCAAATCGTAAAAACAAATATGGAAATACTTACGCTTGAGGGGGCTGTGAATTTTGCAAAGGCAAATTTTATAAAGATACGTCTTGCGTTTTGCGCCGAATTGCGCATGAAATTCATCGCTTACCTTTTCGCAGGAAGTGACGGCAATATCCTTTGGCAGCAGCGTATTGATACTGTATCCGAAGTTCGACGTCTTGATCTCGCTGTCGACGTCAAAGTGCGCGACTTGCGCTATTGCGTGCACACCTGCGTCCGTCCGTCCGCTTGGATGAACCGTGATCTTTTGTTGAAAACGTGTGGAAAGCGCCTCTTCAAGTTTTTGCTGAACGGTGGGCAAATCGTTTTGTCTTTGAAAGCCGTAATAATCGCTGCCGTCGTAACATACCGTCAATTTATATCTCGCCATACTCAACCCGTAATTATCCTGATAAGATTGTATACGAAAATATCAAGTCCTTGCACTTCAAATCCGCCTAGGTCGGGAGACGGTACCATTGCTCCGATATAATATTTGTCAAGGAAAATCAATACGACAAGCGCCGCAAATACGAAAAACGATATCAAGTCGGTTGCTTTCAATTTGAAGACTTTCATTTTAGTACGCTTGTTGGAAGCGTTGTAACATCTTGCGTCCAATGCGTCGGCAAGTTCGTCCGCTCGTCTGAATGCGCTGACAAAAAGCGGTATCAACACGGGTAGCATAGCCTTAATCTTTTTAAAGAAATTACCGCTGTCGAGATTTGCTCCCCTCGCCTTTTGCGCCATCATGATCTTATCCGTCTCTTCCATAAGTCCCGGGATAAAACGAAGCGCTATCGACATGATAATAGCCAAGTCATGCACGGGGATTTTGATATAAGTCAAAGGCTTTAAAAGCACTTCCAAAGCGTCGGTAAGTTCCGTCGGCGTGGTAGTAAAAGTCAATATGGACGATCCCAATACGAGAAGTGAAAATCTCAACGCCATTTTGATAGCGAAATTTATACCTTGATCGGTAATACTTATGACTAGCTTGCCTATATTAAAAGATAAAAGCGAATTGCCCGACGAAGTGAAAAATATATTAATTATCGCCGTAAAAATCAACAGGAACAGCAATCCTTTGATACTCCTCAAGACTATCCTGTAAGGCACGTGAGAGATTGCAATTATTATCGTCAAAAGAGCAAACATACAGAAAAACGTCGTATACGATACGATAAAGAATACCGATACCATATATAGCAACGTGACCAAGATCTTGATTCTTGCGTCGATACCGTGAACGAAAGATTTGACGGGATAATACTGTCCGAAAGATATATCTCTCATTCCTCGCCCTCCTTATTTTTACTCTTTGACGCAGCGTCTTTTTTTGAAGACCTGTTCTTCTTTTCGCTTTTTGATCCGAAAATTTTATTTGACTTGCGAGCCTTATTATCGTCCTGCGTTTTGCCCTGCGGAGTTGAGATAAGCCCCAACGCTTCTCTTTCTTCCGACGTCAGCCACTTCTGTGAAAAATCGTACATGTCGAATACGCCCGCATTCTCGTCAATATTCGTGGAGTGTACGGCGTTATATCTCGTAATTATAGCTTTAAGCAAGTCTTCCGCCGTGACGATTTCGTCTCCCAAATCTATCCCTTTGTCTCGCAAAGCATTGACGACCTTGACCGCTCTTGGAATATCCAATCCCATTTCCTGCAATTGCTCCGAATGCTTGAAAAGCTGCTGCATAGGTTCGTCGTAGACTATATGCGAATCGTTGAAGACGACTATTCTGTTGGCAAAACGAGTGATCTCGTCTATATCGTGCGAAATGACGACGATCGTCGGCGAACAGTGCGTCTTAAGATACTTTATAAGATTGAGAATTTGCTCTTTGCCAAACGGGTCGAGTCCCGCCGTAGGCTCGTCGAGTATGAGCATCTTGGGTTGCATAGCAATAATACCCGCAATGGCAACTCTGCGTTTTTGACCGCCCGAAAGTTCAAACGGCGCTCTGTCTTTGACAGCCTCGTAATCAAGTCCCACCATCTCTATGGCGTGTTTTACTCTCTGCGCCACCTCGTCTGCGCCGAGTCCCAAATTCTTCGGTCCGAAAGCCACGTCCTTTTCCACCGTGTCGGCAAAAAGCTGATATTCGGGATATTGAAAGACCATTCCCACGCCGCTTCTCAAAGCCCTCAAATCCACCTTGGGTCTTTTTGCGGGAGTGAGCTTTAAATCAAAGATCTCTATCTCGCCCTCTTGCGGCTTGATAAGTCCGTTGATATGCTGAATAAACGTGGATTTTCCACTCCCGGTATGACCTATGATACCAAGGAAGTCTCCTTCGTTGATCTGTAGATTTATATTGTCGAGCGCTTTTTTTTCATAAGGCGTCTTTGCGCTGTAAGTAAACGTAAGGTTCTTTATAACAATCGGCATAATCTCTCCACAAGTTCATCTTGGTCTACTATCCCGTCGCCAACGTCTACGCCTGCTTTTTGCAAAGATATAGCCACTTGAGTCTCCCAAGGCACTGCAAGTTTAATTGCCTTGAGCTCTTCATAATTTTTGAATACTTCTCTGGGAGTTCCGTCAAAAGCGACGCGTCCTCCGTTCATTACGATAAGCCTGTCCGCGCCCAAAGCCTCTTCCATAAAATGCGTGATATGGATTACGGTAATGCCGTCTTGCTTATTGAGTTCATGCGCGACTTTGAGCACTTCGCTTCGCCCCTGCGGATCGAGCATTGCCGTAGACTCGTCAAGCACCAAAATCCTCGGCTTTATGGCAAGCACTCCTGCGATAGCCAAGCGCTGTTTCTGTCCTCCGCTCATCTTGAAAGGAGTGCGTTTGCGATACTCGAGCATGCCGACTTTGGACAGAGCCCACTCGACTCTGCGAATAATTTCCTCTCTCTCCACGCCGAGATTCTCGGGACCGAACGCCACGTCGTCCTCGACGATCGACGCAATCATCTGATTGTCGGGATTTTGGAAGACCATGCCGACGTTTTTTCTTATCTCGTAAATCTTGTTTGGCTCTAAAGTGGAATTGCCGAAAATCTTGACTTCTCCGCTCGTGGGCAGCAAAAGTCCGTTGAGCAACTTGGCAAGCGTACTCTTGCCACTGCCGTTGTGTCCGACGAGCGCGACGAACGTACCTTCTTCTATATGCAACGAAAGCCCCTTGACTGCGTCAATACGGTGAGTGTCGTTGATATTATAAGAATACGTAACGTTGTCTAATAAAACAGCCATTTACTTTCGTCTCGCCTCAAAATATTTTGTATATTATACCATAAAAAATAAGAGATTACAAATATATGTCAGCATTTTTTCACAGCGGTAACCAATATTGCGAAAACCATTTTGTATAATGAAAATTTCGTAAAAACCATTGACTTGGGTATATATAAGTATTATAATTATTTAGGTTTAAATTAAACAATCATATTCCTAACGGAGGTAAAAATTTAATGAGTAAGAAAATGACAATCGACGGTAATACCGCAGCCGCTCACGTCGCGTATGCGATGAGTGAAGTTGCTGCAATTTACCCAATCACCCCTTCTTCTCCTATGGCAGAAAACTGTGACGAATGGGCTACTGCCGGAAGAAAAAATATCTTTGGACAAGTACTTAAACTTGCGGAAATGCAATCTGAGGCAGGCGCGGCAGGCGCCGTTCACGGCTCGCTTATGGCAGGCGCTTTGACGACCACCTTTACGGCAAGCCAAGGTCTCCTCTTGATGATCCCAAATATGTATAAAATCGCAGGCGAATTGACTCCTTGCGTATTCCACGTGAGCGCAAGAGCGCTTGCTTATCATGCGCTCAATATTTTCGGCGACCATTCCGACGTAATGGCTTGCCGTCAGACGGGCTTTGCAATGCTCTGCTCCAACTCCGTACAGGAAGTCATGGACCTTGCGCTCGTATCGCACCTTGCTACGCTCAAAGCCAAAGTTCCGTTTATTCATTTCTTCGACGGATTCAGAACATCTCACGAAGTATCCAAGATCGAAGTCATCGATTACGTCGACATCAAGAACACCGTCGACAAGAAGTATATGCCTTATATCGACGAGTTCCGCAAGCGTTCGCTCAATCCCGAACACCCAGTTCAAAAAGGTACGGCGCAAAACCCCGATATATATTTCCAAAACCGCGAGGCTTGCAACAGCTATTACAACGCTGTTCCGCAAATCGTCGAAGAGGCTATGGAAGACGTCAAGGCTATCACGGGCCGCGAATATAAGCCTTATCAATATTACGGCGCAAGCGACGCAGAGTCTATTATCGTGATTATGGGCAGCGGCGCAGACGCAGTAAGCGAAACCGTAGACTATCTCAACGCAAGAGGCGGCAAGTACGGCGTGCTCAAAGTCAGACTTTACCGTCCATTCTCCGCTAAGATGTTTGCAGACGCAATACCTGCAAGCGTAAAGAGAATTGCAGTGCTTGACAGAGTTAAAGAAAGCGGCAGCGCAGGCGAACCTCTCTACCTCGACGTAATCACGTCTCTCCACGAGACAGGCAGAAAAGATATCGTCGTAACGGGCGGAAGATACGGTCTTGGCAGCAAGGAATTCACTCCTTCTATGGTCAACGCTATCTATAAGAATATGGAAAGCAAGGACGCTAAGAACCACTTCACCGTAGGTATCGTAGACGACGTCACGGGCACTTCTATCGACGTGAACGAGACTATCGACGCTTCCGCAAAGGGCGCAATCTCCTGCAAGTTCTACGGACTCGGCTCTGACGGCACCGTAGGCAGCAACAAGAACTCTATCAAGATCATCGGCGACTATACGGAAAAATACGCTCAAGCATACTTTGCTTACGACTCCAAAAAGTCGGGCGGTATCACGGTATCTCACTTGAGATTCGGCGACACTCCGATAAGAAGCTCTTACCTAATCGACCAAGCAGATTTCGTGGCTTGCCACAATCCGTCTTACGTCGTAAAATACGATATGATATCCGACCTCAAGGACGGCGGTATATTCTTGCTCAACTCGCCTTGGACTTTGGCTGAAATGGAGAAACAACTCCCTGCAAGCATGAAGAATATGATCGCAAAGAAACGTATCAAGTTCTACAATATCGACGCTATCAAGGTAGTGTCCGAGATAGGACTCGGCAACCGTATATCCACGACGATGCAAGCTTGCTTCTTCAAACTTGCCAACGTAATTGATTATGCGGAAGCAGACAAGCATATGAAAGAATTTGTCGTAAAATCCTTCTCCAAGAAGGGCGAGAAGATCGTCAACATGAACTTCGCCGCAATCGACAACGCAATCGCAAATATCCAAGAAGTGAACTACCCCGAGTCTTGGGCAACCACGACTGACGGTGCTGTGACAAAGCCTGTCACAAAAGACGCTTACTTCACCAATATCATTGCTCCGATACTCGCGCAAGAAGGACAAAAACTTCCCGTATCGGCATTCATGGATCACGCAGACGGCACCGTACCAACCGGTACGACCAAGTACGAGAAGAGAGGTATCGCAGTCAAAGTCCCCGTATGGATCAAAGAAAACTGCTTGCAATGTAACCAATGCTCTTTCGTATGTCCGCACGCTTGTATCATACCCGTGGCTCAAAAGGCAGAAGCTCTCGAAAAAGCTCCCAAGACTTTTGAGACCGTGCCCATGAAGAATCCAAAGGCAAAAGAATACAACTTCAGAATTCAAGTATCCCCGCTCGACTGTTCGGGTTGCGGCAACTGCGCAAATATCTGTCCTGCTAAGCAAAAGGCTTTGGTAATGACTCCTCTTGCAGACGTGCTTGCAACGGGTCAGGCAAAGAATTGGGAATTTGCAGACAAGCTCGACGAAAGCGACGTGCCAATCGCAAGAGACAGCGTGATCGGAAGTCAGTTCAACCGCTCGCTCTTCGAGTTCTCGGGCGCTTGCGCAGGTTGCGGAGAGACTCCTTACCTCAAGGTCATCACCCAACTTTACGGCGACAGAATGATCGTCGCAAACGCAACGGGCTGCTCCTCTATCTACGGCGGTTCTGCTCCGACTTGCCCATACAGCAAGAATAAGAAGGGCGAAGGTCCCGCGTGGGCAAACAGCTTGTTTGAAGACAACGCAGAGTTCGGCTTCGGTATGCTTACCGCAACCAACCAACGCAGAGTCAAACTCATGGAAGATATGGAAGCCGTAATGGCTCTCGGCGTAGACGCAGATCTCGCAAGCAAGTTTACCACTTGGATGGAGACTTACAACGACGCTATCGCAAACAAGGGCGCAAGCCAAGCAATCAAGGATGTGATCGCAAAAGCCGCTAAGGCAGAAAAAGACAAAGAAAAGAAAGCTTTGCTCACGAATATCGCAAAGAATACCGACTGTCTCGTCAAGAAGTCCGTATGGGCATTCGGCGGCGACGGCTGGGCTTACGATATAGGTTACGGCGGTCTCGACCACGTACTCGCTCAAGGTCAAAACATCAACGTAGTCGTACTCGATACCGAAGTATACTCCAACACCGGCGGTCAGGCGTCGAAGTCTTCTCCGACAGGCGCTGTTGCTAAATTCGCAGCCGGCGGTAAGATGACCAAGAAGAAAGACCTCGGCAAGATGGCAATGAGCTATGGATACGTATACGTCGCTCAAGTTGCTATGGGCGCAAATATGAATCAATACGTCAAGGCTTTGAAAGAAGCTGAGGAATACGACGGACCGTCGCTCATCATCTGCTACGCTCCTTGTATCAACCACGGTATCAATATGTCCAACTCTCAACTTGAAGAAAAGAGAGCCGTCGAGGCAGGATACTGGCAGTTGTATAGATACAACCCTGCACTTGCAGAGCAAGGCAAGAATCCGTTCACTCTCGACAGCAAAGAAGCTACCGCAGATTACAAGGAATTCTTACTCGGCGAAAACAGATACGCTCAACTTGCAAAAGCAAAACCGCAAGTCGCAGAAAAGCTCTTCGCTATCAACGAAAAAGAAGCAAAAGAGAGATACGCAAGCTACAAGAAGTTGTCGGAGTAATAGACAAATCAGCATATTGAAAATATGCACTAACGCAAACAGGGAAGCAAACGCTTCCCTGTTTTATATTTTATTAGATTTCTCCATTCCGCTACGCTACAGTCGAAATGACGTCATATTTAAAAATCTACTTAAACATATAATCCAAATCCACGTCAGACGTGAAGATAAAAACTTGGTCTTTGAGATAGATTACGTAGGCTTGTTTAAGCGACCCGTTGACAGAATAAGCAGTGTTATACACAGCGTATTTACCGCTGGTAAACTTACGTCCGCCGCTCAAAATTGCGAAATATCTGCCGTCCATACTCGTGACTTTTTCTTGGAGCAATACCGTAACTTCGACCGTGACGCCGTCTTTTACGTAATACTCTCTGAATCCGCCCTCGTCTTGCGTACTCTCAGTTTCGACAACGCTCCAACCGTCTTGGTATTCATAGATAAGCGGCATGCCCAAATCTTTTAAAGTCTCGTCAATATCGTCAAAGGAAATATTTCCGTCAAAGCTAAACTTCCAACTATAGCGGTAGTCGATCACGTTTGCGCCTATATCCGAACCACCTATGTTAGATCCGTCGTCGCCGTCGGGCAACTCATCGGGCGCACGGAATATCGAATTGGAAATGAGAATGGCGACGATTGCAATCACGACGGCAAAGCATGCCAAAGAAGTCCAAGCAATGCGGTTTCTACGCCTTGCCTTCTTGACTCTTGCCTCTTCTTGAACAAACTCTCCTCCCAGCGCCTTTTTGCTTTCTATCTTCTGCAATAAGACGTCTTTGTCGGGAGCGTTGAGCTCTTCAAAAGCCTTTATCAAGTTGTCTTTTTGTTTCTTCTTCATCTTTCCTCTACATTAATACACTTTTTTTGTCGTTTTGTATCGCCCGTCTACTATTATTTTGTTACAAATAATCCTTTAATTTGCCAATCGCCCGTTTATAAGTTCTTTCCACACTGCCCAGCGACCTGCCGATTTTTTGCGCTATCTCTCTAAAGGTCATATCCATATAGAACTTGCAATATATCACGCCGTACTCCTCGTCGTCAAGGAGTTTTAGACCTTCGCGAACCGTAATGGACGTTACCTTATCGTCGATACTCTGTCTTGTGGCAAGGATGTTTTCATTGAGCGGAGCTATAGGACGTCGCTTCTCGCCTCTCGTCATATTGAGATATTTGTTTTTGATAATTTTGCAAAGATAATTAAATGCGCTGCGCCCCGGTGCGTAATGACTTGCGATATACTCGATATTGGCAAAAACCTCCGCCACTAAATCCTCTGCTGTCATCGCATGACGGCAATATCTGAAAGCTACGCAATAAAGTCCTTTGTAAGTGAGCTCAAAAAGAGCGGCAACACTCTCCGTATTGCCTTGACAAATGTCCAGCATAAATCTCTCTGCCGTCTTGTCGATATCCTTGCTCACTTCTTTCATATATTGAGCGTAACACATATCCCGACCGATTGTCAATAAAGAAATTTTCAAAAAGTTTTAAGCAAAGCGATACAAACGTCGTTTTGCGGTGTAGTATTAGGCGAAATACAAAAAGGGAGGAAAACGATATGAGAAAAAAACACGTTGTTTTCACACTTATCTTGTTGATCATCACTTCAATTACTCTTTGCTCCTTTACGGCTTGCTCGACAGGTCCGAAATACGACGGAGGCGATTGGGGAACTCCAGTCATGCCCGGCGACAACTCCGATTACGAGCCGGGAGACGATCTTGACGAGATCAGAGAGAATCCCGTGATCTCTACGGAGATTCAAAACGATCTCTACTTTTCCGTAGACACTCACACTGCGGCGTATACTCAACTCAAAAATCTAATCCTCAACGGACGCTATTACGGCTCTTTGGCGAGTTTTGTCAAAATAGACCAAATGCTTAATTATTTCCATTACGACTACTCTACGCCTCAAGACGATCAGTTGCTTGCTATCAATGCGTCTATGTTCGACTGCCCGTACAACGGCGAAAAGAAACTGCTTCGCATAGGACTTACGTCTAAAGAAGTCGAGTTGACAAACGCTCAAAACAATATCGTATTGCTTTTGGACGTATCGGGATCGATGAGCGGAAGCAAGAAAATAGAGCTCATGAAAAAAGCAATGATCATGGCGGTGGAAAATCTCAATCCCGACGACAAGATATCTATCGTGACTTACAGCGACAGAACGAGAGTCGTAATCGACGGAATGACGATAGGCGAAAATGAAAGCGTTATAAAACGCAAAATAAACGATCTTAGAGCCGACGGCGGAACCAACGGCGCAGGCGGAATTCAAAAAGCCTATGAAGTGGCAAAAAATCATTTCATTGATGACGGCAATAACCGTATTATACTTGCCACGGACGGCGACTTCAATATAGGCATAAGCGATCCGGGCGAACTCAAAGAGTTCATATCCGCAAAGCGAAACGACGGCATTTATCTCACGTGCATAGGACTTGGAAACAACAGCGACTACTCCGCCGCCACCATGGAAGCGCTCGCAAAGAGCGGCAACGGATATTGGGGATATATCCACGATATGGACGACGCCAAGAAATTGCTCGTAGACGGCCTTGCCTCGACGATAATCACAATCGCAAAGGACGTCAAAGCCAAAATCGTATTCAACGCCGACGCCGTCAAAAACTTCAGACTTTTGGGATATGAAAACAACGTCATCTCAAGCGACGACTATGAAGACGAAAGCACGGATGCAGGCGAAATAGGCACGGGATTTACTCTTTCGCTGTGCTTTGAAATTCAGCTGAACGACGGCGTGGAATTGTCGCAGGACCTCGATATTGCCAACGTCAACGTAAGATATAAAGATGCAAAATCTACCCCCGAAGACATATCCGACGAGTTGGATCTGCCGATAGACGGCAAATGCTACACAGACAGCCCGTCTCAAGACGACAAATTTGTAGCAAGCGTAGTGGAATTTGCGCTTATACTTCTCGATTCGAGATATAAGGCTGACGCAAATCTCGACAACGTCATCGCAAGATTGCAGTCTATGGAATTCGACGACGAGTACAAAACTCAATTCGTGCAGGTAGTCACTACCTATAAAAATAACGTCGGCAACTCCGACTTGCGATAATTTTCCAATCAACACCTAAAACCTTAATTGCATCTTCATATCTTAAACGTAAGACAACCGTCATATCTATGACGGTTGTCTCTATCATTATATTATTATAGTTCTATTGACTCTTCTTTGACTCGTCTGTCGAATTGAGCTTTTCAAGGATTTTGCTCTTGCCGAATATGAGTTTTTCCAGCCAAGAAGTAAATTTTTTAAGAGGTTTTCCCAATATAAATTCATATCCGACGTCTATCAAAGCTGTTATTGCAAACGCCAATACTGCGTTGGGGATAAGCAACAACAGTTTTGCCCACAGCGAATCGACAGCGTTTACAAAAAATGCGGTAAACGGAGATATCAAAGGGTTTTTTGTATGCAAAAGATATACCGCAAAAGTATGCCCCGCAACTATACTCACCAACTTCGACAGCTTTTGTCCTGTCATGGGTTTTGCCGACACGAAAGCCATAAAGAAACATATCGATTGTATAAATACCAAAGGATTGTTGTATCCGTAAAAATGCCAAGCGTAAGGTCCTTGTTCAAACCAAATCAACGAAGCGATAATCGCATAGTTGACAAGCGTGAATACAAGATATAATCCAAGCCAAAACGCAGGCTTTCTTTTCTTAATATCGCCGCTTTTGAGTTTCAATATCCTGCCGTACAGATAAGGCACGGACGCCCATATTACCGAATAGCCGTTGTTGGTACCCATGATAGGCTTAACGTAATCAGCTACGAATCCTATAACGCAGAAAAAGAACACCGTAATAAATATAAAATATTTCACCGCCTTTTTCTCTACGACAAGCTTTGCAAACGCATTGAGCGCAGGCGCAAAAAGGCACAGCAAAATATATACCAATACAAACCAATATTCTCCTATCGCGCTTATGCAATATTTCAATCCGTCCCAAAAACTTTCAAACGTCAAAAGTCCGAACGCCATTGCAAGCAGCGTCGCTATCGTCCAGTATACGTAAACCTTGATAAATAGCAAAAAGAGTTTTTGCGGCTTTAATTTGACGGAAAACCAACCCGATATCAAAAAGAAAATATTGACGCCGACTATGACGAAACTGTCCGCCAACGCAGACCACATATAGGTAGTCTTTAAAGACATATCCATTCCCGTCTGAACGTCCATGAATCCCATATCGTAAATAATGATATGATGAACGACAATAAAAAACATCGCCATTATTCTCAACAAATCAAACAACACGTTGCGGACGGCTTTGTTTTCGTTGACGCCAACGGCTTTGTCTTGCAATGGAAGAGCTATGTCACCTCCATTGACACTTACCATACTTTTTTCATCTTCCAATTTTCCACTTCCCAAAATCTCTATTTTATCGCAACTTATCTTTTATCATAAGCCAAGGCGCTATATCCCAACCGCCTGCATTCGCCGGCGACGTAGACGGCAAGTAATTAAAAGTCAAATGCGGATACGCCTTTTTTGCAGTATCAAAAGATTTGCGACCGTTGCAAAAAATCCCTTTTATATCGGCGGCATTCAGCACTTGCTCTATATCGTTGGGCACGACGTCCGTGATATCACTGTCGAGAGACCCCTTGCGATTGCAAGAATATATGATATCCATAAGAGCGATATTGTTATCCAAAAGCCATTGCCTTTTGCCTGCGATATCGTCGGGCGCAGGCGAACCTACGACTGTAGAGATCGTATTCCAAAACCTGTTGCGCGGATGCATATAATAAAATCCTTTCTCAAGGGATTTTACCGACGCCATAGAGCCGAGTATAAGCACTCGACAGCGTTCGTCGTATATAGGTTCAAACGAATAAATCATTATTTGCTTATAAATATCTTGGTGCAAGGAGCTTGTCCGCCAAGCACTTCGGATATGCTGTAACGAGGATTGGCAATATATACCTCGCTTCCGTTTTTCAACGGTTCTTTGATATACTCGAGCTTCGCCACCGCCCCGTTTGCGCCCACTCTCGACGAGCCTATGCATTTGCTTTGAGCGTCGCATACAGCGTCAATGAGTTCATAACTATCCTTGCCCGTAATATTTCTAATCAAGGTTTTTTCATCCGACGGATTGGAGTAAATGCCAAGCGTAGACGTATAGATGAGCAAAGTCTTGCACTTGACAAGGCAGGCGATCTGCGACGCCGTCTCGTCGTTGTCCATACAATGCACGACGTCTTTTCTGCTTTTTGCAAGCTCTTGCAACTCGACTTTGTCTATCTCCTCCGACGAAAGCGGATCGTTGTAATTTATGATAGGTATTGCGCCTTGAGCGGGACATCTCAAAAGCAATCTCTTGAGATTCTCTTTCTTTGCAGGGTCGTTGAAATGTCTGTGCTCGACAAGTATCTGTCTTACAGAATACCTCGGGTCGATATATTGGCGGTAATTATTCATAAGGATAGTCTGTCCCTGCGCAGCGTAATCCACCTTGACTTCGCCGTAATCGCCGTCAATCTCGCGTCCGTTGCGTCTGATATAGTCTATTCTGCCTATTTCCGTCGCTCCGCTCGACACCCAAATATAACCAGCCTTAAGCTCTCTGCTTATTCTTGCAATGGCGTTGTAATCTATATCGCCCCACGCCTTGTTAACGAGCGCCATAGATCCGACTTTTCCCACAAGTTCTACGTCAAATTTCATGTTAACCTCTTATATTTATCCTACAATAATATGTATTTCCATATTTTACGCTGCAAAAAGCGTCTCGTAATCAATATCATGCTTTATGCAAATAAGAACGACTTGCCCCGACTCTGTTATTTCTCCGCTCTCTATATCGCCGATAGGCGTACCCGTAGTGGTATTCTTATCGGAGTTTTCGTCAGCAATGAGATTTATCACGCCGTCCTCGTCGATCTGCACAGTCACGGTGCCGTCCTCGTCAGTGCGATATACTTGCGCAAAACCGTTGTAATCATCGTCCGGCACAAGATCCGTATACGTATCAAGTCTCTCTAGCACTTCGGGAGTCGGATGTCCGTAATCATTGCCTGCTCCGCAAGATATAATTGCGTATTCACAATCGACTTTGTTGAGGAAATCCATCATAGTAGACGACTTTGAGCCGTGGTGTCCCACCTTGAGCACGTCTGCATCAACGTCGTCAAAATACCCTTTGCCCATCAAATACGTCTCTGATTTTTCATTGGAATCACCTGTCAAAACGATGGTTCTGTCGGCGTATTCAAGTAAACAGGTTGGTGACACTGCATTTTTATTTTCGGCTGAAGAGCCTTTTTTGATAGACGGATAATCTTCTTTGTCAAAGGAATAGCACTTCATATGCCAATTCTCACCGCTTATTTCATAAGCCCCTACGTTGTAATTTATTTCGGCTTGCTTCGTTATGCCGTCCTCGACGTAAGTTTCGCTTACCGCCGCATTGTAAGCATTTTTCCACGTCGCGCTGGTTTCTATATCTGCATTAGGCAAATAGAAACTCTTGATTTGATAGTTATCTACGAGTTTTTTAGTCTCTCTTATATGATCGTAGTCGGTATGCGTAAGGAAGAGATAATCAATCGTCGTGATTTCCAACTCCTTCAAGGCTCCGTCGATGACGTTCCAAGGAGAAGTAGTACCCAATTCGCTGCCAATATCCATTACCATTACTTGACCGTCTGGGAAAAGCAAAAGTATGCAATCGCCCTGACCTATGTCAAGCACGCGCATTTCCAGAATATCGCCGTGCAGTTCCGCCACTCCGCTAGGCACAGGCTTATTAGATACGTTTCCGCTCGATCCGCCGCTTGGCGGTCCGTCCGACGGAACGTCGTCGTTTCCTATTATACCCTTTACGAAGTCTATCAAATCTCCCCAAAGTCCCTTGACGGTGAGAAGTATCAACAAAGCTATCAGCAAGACGACTATTATCACGGTAATGATAGCTATCAAAGTCTTTTTATCGTTTGTTTGCTTCTTTGCAGGTCGCTTTCCCGCAGCACCTTTTTTCACAGGGTTTTTATTTGCCATAAATTCTCCTTGACAAATCAATCTTCGTCGGAGAAATACTCCAACATCTTTTTCTTTTTAGGCGGTTTGTTGTCGCCGTACTTTATAAATATCGTCGTCATCAAAGCAAGTCCGATGAATATCGATGCGTAGATAAACACGGAACTTTGATTTATCTTGTCCATGAATATTCCTGCGAACGCCGGAGTGACGGCTTGAGCCGACATCGAAAAAGCATAATAATATCCCGTATATTTGCCGACGGTACTTCCCCTCGACAACTCCGTGACCATAGGCAAAGTGTTGACGTTGACGCACACCATGCCAAAACCTGCAAGCAGAAAACACAGCGGGAAAAGATATTTTACTCCTGCTGTATTCGCAGTCATAAAGAAGCACGGGATAAATGCGAGAGCCGCCACGACAACGCCGATGATAATCGTCTTTTTTCTGCCGAGTTTGTTGGCGAGCAACGCAACGGGCAACAGCGCAATAGCTCCGCCTGCGCCGTTGAGAATAGATATCGTACCTACGTAGCCTTGCTCAAACAGCAAAGTCTGCGTCGCATAAGTCGAGAGGTGCGATTTGACGGCGTTATAGCCCATGAACCACAAAAATACCGTCATCAATATCAAGAAGAGCGACACGAGTTTTGCCTTGGGCAATTTATCGGTGCCTTCCGCCTCTTCTTCGTCCACGACGTTGTATTTTTCTTCCTCCTCTTCTCTCAACTGCACGAACTTCTTTTCTTTGACGCTAAGCATAAATACGAGAAGGATTAGCAAAAGCACAACTGCCGTTGCAATGAACAGCCAAATATAATTCTTCGTCTCTTTGTTGGCAAAGATTTTATAAAGCACGATAGCCACAAGTCCGCCTGCTCCGCCCATAAAAGTGATGAGCGCATTGGCTTGCGAGCGCAGAGGCTTGGGCGTAATGTCAGGCATGAGCGACACCGCAGGCGAGCGGTAAGAAGACATTGCGACAAGCAACAGCAACAGAGCTATGATAAACATCACGAGTATCCACACGTTGTCTTTTGCCACGTTTGCCGCCATGGCTATTTGCGCCTGTTTTAGCGCAGAGAGTATCGCCGTATCTTTCGTCGCCATAAGATCGACGTAACTCGTATCAAGGCTCAATCCCGCTCCCGTGATTGCGTCTGCAAGCGCAGGATTGAACTCCATTAACTTTGCGGTATCTGCGTATCCTGCCGCCATTATCTTCTGAAATTCCAAAAGCTCGAATATCGACAAGATTATCAAAGCCACTGCGGCGGCGATAGAACCCCAGAAAATAAACTTGGTGCGTCTTCCCATTCTTGCGTTGACAGACTTATCGGAAAGCGAACCGAACAAAGGCAACAAAAATATCGCCAGGAGATTGTCAAGTCCCATTATCAAGCCGTACTGCCAAGAATTGAGACCAAAACGCGTGTTAAGAATAAGCGGCATTATGTAATCGTATACTTCCCAAAAACACATTATGCCGAAGAAAGCAAATCCGACGAGAATCGTCCTCTTGTAGTCCAATCTCAACGTATCGCTATTTTGCGCGGCAATTTTTTCTTCTTTCATAATCTTCCTACGTCTCAAAGTTTATTTATATGAGTATATCATACAATATACTTATATGTCCATTATTTTTTTATCTCAACGAGAGCGCGCCATTTACACGCTCTTTATATTATATAGTCTCATTTCAAAAGGTTGCAAGGCTATTTCAAATTTGTTTCCGCTTGCGACTTTTGCAGACTCCCCGTCGACGGGATAAAACTGCGATATCTCGATATTGCTTTCGTCAAAGCTCACCGCTTTGTGGTCAAAATTATAATTCATCTGCTTGTCTGAAGAATTGCGGATCGCAAGTATGCCTTTGCCGTCGTTAAAGGCATAATATCCGTATACTCCGCCCTCTTCGGGAGCATCGCCGAAGAATACGCTATGGCGAATCGTATCGAAGTTTGTTTCCGCCCACTGCAAAACTTGAGCGGCAGCCGCATATCTTTCTCTGTCAAACATCTGAGGCGAGAAATAAAGTTCTACAAAGCCCGTGCCTCTCATCATACACATATATAGATAAGTCTTGAACTGCTCTATGTCGTACGTCACGGTTGGGTGCGCCGAAGAAGGTTTTTGAAGATTGCTCGTCATAGGTGGATTGCAATTGCGCTCTGCATAGCAAGGCTCGTGATTATATAGGTTTGATACGGGAAATTGCAACTGTCTCACTTCAAAGAAATCTCGGTATCTGCCGTCTCTGTAATTGAGGCATTGCGACATGTTATCTCCCTTGCCTGCGTATCCCATATCTGCGCAATTGTTGAGCCAAATTGCGTCGCACCACTTCAAAAACCAAGGCGAGCAGTGAGCGTACGACGTCACGTTGAGAAATACGTCGGGACGGGTCTTGCGTATCGCCTCAAATCCTTTAGTCCACTCTTCCCAAAGGAAGGTATAGAAATAAAGTCCGTCGCCAACGCCTTTTGGGTGTCCGTGATTTTTTGCCTTGCAAGGCGTGATAGCAAATCCGTCTATCTTAAAATAACTGACGTTGTACTTCTCGCAGAATTGCGCCATCTTTGCGCACAAATCTTTGATATACTTGGGATTGCAGGCGCAAATATCGCGAGACTGTACGCACTTGGGATAACCTATGCTCTCCAACAATTTTGCATACTTATAAGTCTGTTGAGTATATCCGCCGCGCGGTCCGAACCATACGCCGAAAGTCGAATCAAGGTCTTTGGTCAACTTGCTTTCGTTGTAAAATTCGTTGGGGAATTTTACGCTGTCAAACTCCCAAAATTTTGCGCTCTTATAATCTATCCAGCCGTCGTCGACAACGTAGCAATCAAGCGGACGGAATCCTACGTCGGCAAAGCCGTCTGCAATCGCCTTAAAAGATTTCTCTATTTTATTACTGTCGATATCCAGCATGTTGTCGTACCAACTGTTGAATTGCAATCTGAATTTTGCAGGTTGGGCGGAGATAGTCGCAACGTAATCAAAAAAGTCTGCTCGCATCGAGTGGAAGTCGCTCTGTTTTCCGCTGCCTATCACAAAGGGAATAGAAGTATAGACTCCGTCTTTTGCAATCTCGCCAAAGCTTCTGCCGACATAATATCTGCTGTAGGCAAAGCCATTCTCTATCCTGTTGTCTGCGACGGGAAACTCTCCGCCGAAAAACATATCGTCGACGTAATAAGGCTGTCCCATAGTAGTGATATAAGCAGGGATCATCACTCTCTTCTTTACCTTGGGTATGCTCCACTTAAAATCCGCTCGGCTTGCGTCAAAGCCGTCAAGGTCGATAAAGTCGATGACCACTTGAGGATTGGACGTTTTTAACTCAATGGTCTTTCTCAACGCTCCCGACTTCTCGTCGGCAACATATTCAATGCCGATATTCCAATCGATACCGTCGCGCGTAAGAGCCAACTCCAATTTGTTCTCTTCCGCCTTGACCACGCTCATTTGAGAGCTGTCAAAGAATACTTTTTTGCGCATAATACCGCTTTTTACAAAATACGATACGCCGCATTCATATCCCGACTGATTGATTTTGTTACCCGTGATTTTGTTGACTAAATACGCCCCGACAATTTTATCTGCGTTGACGTCAATACCCTTGATTACCTTTTGAGATTCAAATTTCATTAAAGCCCCCTAGTAGTCAGTATAAAATATTTTACTTAATATATCTATGATAACATAATACGGACTTAATTTCAAGAGTAAAATCCATATATTAAAAAAGCGAGAGCAAACTCTCGCTTTTAACGCATTATTTTGTCACCTCGACCGTTGCGGAGAGGTCTAACATTTTAGATATTTCGACTTCGCTACGCTCCGCTCAATATGACTCGTTAAAAGTGAAGGTTTCGCCTTGAACGCGTCACCTTGAGCGTAGTCGAAAGGTCTAATCCGTATATTTAATCGATTAAGATTTCTCCACTTCGCTACGCTCAAGCGTAATGAGCGTAGCGACGGCATAGCGAGCAAGCAGGTACGTCTCGCGCGAGCGTCAATGACAAATAAAATAAGTTTCACCCAACCGCAGAGATTGGTGGGATTTTTGCCCGTGCGGCGGCAACCGAGCGGTGAGCGTACTTCCCGTACGTGACCCCGAGGGCGTCCTAGCCGTTAGGGTAAAAGGCGCGCCGATATATGCGGTTGAGCCTATTTCTTGTTTTTCATCAGGCGTTGCTCCTTCATATACTCCTGATACCTATCAATCTGATCCTCTCTCAAGTTGACCATTCTCTTTGCGGTAGCGAACGCTTGAGCGTCGGCGACAATGAGTTCCGTCTCTTTGACTCTCATCTTGGTTCCCTCTCCCGTTGCGTCTCTTTTGATGTCCTTGAGGTACTCGTCTTCCATTTTAAACAATGCGACAGTCGTGTCTTTCTTTATCGTCAGCTTAACGAGCGGATTTACGGAAGACTGACCTAAGAGTATGAAGTAAGTCGACTTCTTCTCTTTGCACTTATCTTTTGTGAGAGCGTATTCTCTCAATCCGTCAAAGTACTTTTTCTGTTGTTTGGACAGTCTCGCGTATGCCTCGTCCAAAGTAAGTCTCGGAGCTTTTTCTTTAGGCTCCTTTACGGGAGCGATTACTTTTACTTCTTTCTCCACTACCTTTTCCACGACCTTTTCTACGGGTACTTCTACCCTTACTTCCTTTTCTACAATCTTCTCAACTTCGACAGGCACTTCCTTGACTACTTCTTTCTCGACGATTTTTTCCACCTCGACGGGGACTTCTTTCTCTACTATCTTCTCTACCTCTACGGGTACTTCGACGACTTTTTCCACTATCTTCTCGACAGGGATTTCTTTCTCGATGATTTGCGTTTGAGGTTGAGTCGCAGACAATTCCAAGATTTTTTCCATAAGTTTTTCTTGGTTTTGCATCAAGTTTTCTTGTGTCTTCATCATCTGCTTAATGGTCTCGTCATTTGCAGTCGTTGCGGCGACTTCTTTCTCGACAATCCTCTCGACAGGTTGGTCTGCGAGTTTTTGCATTACTTTACGCATTGCCTTTTGCTCTTCTATCAAGCTCTTGATGACTTCGTCATTAGTCGAGGCTTGCTGCGGCAAAAGCTGTTGCATTCCCGGCAACAATGCCGTGACCGTATCGGATATGATAGCTCTCACGTCTTCGGGCGCAATACCGCGTTGCATACCCATATACGCGCCTTGCGGAGCGCCGTCTGCGCCGCCCATACTTCCGCCAAACATACGCATGAACATCATTTGCATATCTTCGTCACGACGACGGTATTCCTCTTCTCGGCGCATATTATCTTCTTCGCGATGACGTCTATACTCGTCGTCTCTGCGGGAATATTCTGCCTCTCTCTTGCGCTCGTCAAGGTCGGCTTTGTTGCGTTGGTACTCCTCTAAGCTGTCTTCGTAATTCTCTTCGGCTTTGTTGCATCTGCTCTTGGCTATCAGCATTATCACCAGACTTGCCACAGCCAAGCCCATGAGTACGCACGCTATTGCCGTCCAACCCGTCATTGCCAAGCCTAAGAATGCGCCTGCATAGACCGACGATTCCAATTTGTCTGCTTTCTTGTTGAACTTCTTGCGCTTACTCTCATATCCCGCCGTCTTGGATAGGAATATTATTATCAAGATTATAGATATCACACTTGCTATCAACTGCCACAGCGGTATCTCTTTGAGCTTTGCGAGTATCTCGTCAAGCGTTCCGCTTCCGCCTTCGTCTCCGCTACCCGGCACGTTTCCGCTCGGATTATTGTCGTCGGGATTCGTCGGGTCTTCCGTAGGCAAGTCGGGATCTGTCTGCGGATACGACGGGTTCTTAGGGTCGTTGGGATCTACCAACTTATCGTTGGCGCTTACGCTGAATTCAT
>CAMWVR010000008.1 GCA_947177795.1 uncultured Clostridia bacterium
CGTCTCCGCTCGCGTCTCTTCTGATGTCTTTCATATACTCGTCTTCCATTTTCAAAAGAGCTACAGTTGTGTCTTTCTTTATAGTGAGCTTGACCAATGGATTGGCGCTTGTCTGTCCGTATACTACGAAGTACGTCGACTTCTTCTCTTTGCACTTATACTTTGTCAGCGCGTAGTCTCTCAAGCCGTCAAAGTACTTCTTTTGCTCTTTGCTTAGCAATGCGTACGCTTCGTCTAAAGTAAGTCTCGGAGCTTTCTCTGCCTTTGGTTTTGCGGGCGCAACAGCCTTGACTTTTACTTTTTTCTCCACGACCTTCTCAACAACCTTTTCGACAGGCACTTCTTTGACTATTTCTTTCTCGACTACTTTCTCTACCTCGACGGGTACTTCTACCCTTACTTCTTTCTCTACGACTTTCTCGACTTCGACGGGGACTTCAACTACCTTTTCCACGATTTGCGGTTCGGCAGACTGATTGGCGAGTTTTTCCATTATGACTCGCTGTCCCTCTATCAAGGTCTTGAGCGCTTCGTCGTTGGCGGTAGCTTGTTGTGGCAACATTTGTTGCACACCCGGCAAGAGCGCAGCCACCGTCTCGGAGATAAGCCCTCTCATTTCTTCGACGCTTATGCCCGATTGTGCGTATCCGTATCCGCCCTGCGGCATACCTTGAGCCATTCCACCGCCTGCGCCTGCGTTGCCGCCCATCATGCTCATGAACATCATTTGCATGTTTTCATCGCGCTTTCTCGCCTCTTCTTCTCTTCTTCGCTCCTCAATATCCGCCTTGTTGCGCTCGTATTCGTCTCTCAATTCCTCGGCGTATATCAACGACTTGTTGTACTTACTCTTGGCGATTATCATAAATACTATGCTCAATACCGCCAAGCCCATGAGTACGCAAGCTATTGCAGTCCAGCCTGCCGTAGCCAATCCCAAGAACGCTCCCGCATAATACGTCTTGTATTTGCTCTCCGCCATTCTCTTGTTCTGCTTACTCTTGGATAAGTACCCAAAGCCCTTGCTTGCAAATATAAGTATCAATATTATTGATATCACGCTTGCAACCAACTGCCACAGCGGCGCTTCTTTGAGTTTGTCCAAAATCTCGTCAAGCGTACCGCTTCCGCCGCCGTTACCGCTGCCGCCGTTTCCGTCGCCGTTATTGCCGCTGTCGGGCACGTCTCCGCTCGGATTATCGCCGCTTCCGACGTCTCCACTGCCAACGTCGCCGCTACCTATATCTCCACTTCCGATATCTCCGCTACCAATATCTCCGCTACCCGGATTATCGGGATTGTCTGGGTTATCTGGGTTGTCGGGATTATCGGGGTTATCGGGGTTATCGGGGTCGACGGGTTTCTCGAGAGGTGGAATTACTTCTTGCTCGACAAGAATCTTGTCGCAGACAGAACACTTGACTCCGTCCGTCAGTCCCGACGAATCTTCAGTGGGTTCTACGCCCGAAATAGTCTCTTCTTCATGCTCCGCCTTGTCGACTTGCTCGTTGCAACCATCAAAGGTACACTCATGCCAATGGTAAGTACCGTCGGACTCCCATACGTCTCCCGGGGTGTGCTGTGTATGCTCAAGCGTAGGCGTGGTCTTACGTATCTCACTGCCGCACTCGCATGCCCAAAGCTCTTCGCCCTGCTCGGTCTCCGTAGCTTCTTTTATAGTACTTGAGTATGCGTACGTATGCGATACGGGGCTACTAGTGTCTCCACACCTTGAGCAAATCTGCCAATGCGTATCGTCGTCGTAAGCGTACTCGGAGTGGTCGTGACCCAAAGCCTCTTGCTCGCCGTCTTGATATTCATATCCGCAGACGCTGCAAGTATGCTCGGTATATCCGCCCTGCGTACAGGTGGGATCAAAGACTTGGTCTTGGTACTCGTGAGCGACTTTGTCAAGTTGTTCGCTACAACCGTCAAAGGTACACTCGTGCCAATGGTATGTCCCGTCGGACTCCCATACGTCTCCCGGGGTGTGCTGTGTATGCTCAAGCGTAGGCGTGGTCTTACGTATCTCACTGCCGCACTCGCACGCCCAAAGCTCTTCGCCCTGCTCGGTCTCCGTAGCTTCTTTTATAGTGCTTGAATATGCGTACGTATGCGATACGGGGGTACTAGTGTCTCCACACCTTGAGCAAATCTGCCAATGCGTATCGTCGTCGTGAGCATAATTGACGTAATCGTGATCCAAAGCGTCTTGCTCGTTGTCTCGATAATTATCTCCGCAGGCACTGCAAGTATGCAAAGTATATCCGTCTGCCGTGCAAGTGGGCACAAAGACTTGGTCTTGATAATTGTGAGGTATCATAGCAATAGACTCGGTCTTTTTGTCCGTAGCCGTAGCGGCGTAAGGATAAGTCACGGAGACAGTATAGGTCTTGGAGCCGAGCTCTGCGCAAGTAGACGCTTTGTCGACTTTGACTGTAGAATTTTCGGTAACGCTGTCATTGTCTCCGCACTCCGAGCACTCGTAGGAGAACGTCGCCGATGAATTGTCGTCAGCCCAAGTCCAGCTTGTGATCGAATAATCGTGAGGCAACGTAGATATAACGTCGCTCTTAGTATCGGTATAAGTATTGCCGTTTAGCGTAACGGTTGCGGTAAAGGTAAGCAAGCCTTGTTTGGTACAAGTAGCGTCCTCTTTGTTTTCCGTGACCTGCGCCGCAATTGTATGTCTCGGCTCGTCTCCTCGAGAACATGCGAATGTGGCAGTCGCCGTATGGAAGGCGTCATTCCACCCCCAAGTGGGATCTCCGACGTAATCGTGCCCCAGCGCAGAGCCCTCTTTGGTACGCGTATCGCTCTCCGAGCAGTCGGGGAAAGTGCAATATCCCGTCTCCGTGCCGTCTTGCGTACAGGTCGCCGAGTCTGCGTCATATACGTAATTGTCAAAGGTATGCTTGTGCGCAGTGATGACCAAAGGCACCGTCACGCTTGCCGCATTATAATTGGCGGTCGCCGCAACAGACAGCACGATTCTATAAGTACCCTGCGCAGTGGGCGGACCTGACAACAGCGTATTAGAGCTGTCGTAATAGGCAATGGAGACATCTTCGCCGTTGGACGACGTACCCGAGATGTCGTAGACGCACCCCTCGACGGTCTCTGCGACGGTAATGCTAGTCTTTGACGGCGTGATCTTGGGCGTAGCCTTCTTGATGACGAAATCAAAGGTCACAGGGTCTTTGGTATATCCCGTCCATACGCAACCGTTGACGGGCGTAACCGTGACGGTGTAAGTACCTGCGTTGACTTGCACGTTGTTTTCCACCTTCATATACGTTGTGTCTATGCCTTTGGGATTATACGTCTGAGCAGATCCCGTATATACAAAGTTCGTGTCGTCCGCAGTAGGTTTATCCATCGTCTTTGGCGTGACAAACGCCGCTTCCGTACCTGCGGTATTCCAAGCGACGACGTAATTAGTCACGTTACTGAAAAAGATATCCGCAGGATCTTTTCCCGAGTTATATTTACCAAAGCCGGTAGTAATGGCAGTGCCTGAAGCCAGCGAACTGCTCGACCACACTCCGATTTGCGAACCTTCATCCAACTCGCCTACGATATTAAGAGGGATTCTAGCTACGTCCGATTCAACTGTATTATTTCTAACAGTATTACCGGTAATCTTGATTAATCCCGATAGATTTATTATGGGCGCAATATAACTAGTAGTACCACCATTGGAATTAATGCCACCACCCATGTATCCTATATTGCTAGTCCCCGTATACGTGCCTTTATTTCCCGTGATAGTTGAGTCTGTAATATTGCAAGTTATTCCCGTGCTATGAAGGTATATTCCACCACTGAATCCGCTTGAAGTATTGTTTGCAATAGTAGTTCCGCTTACGGATATTTCTCCGTTGGGAGTATACATATAAACGCCGCCGACAACGCCCGTATTATCATGAAAATTACAGTCTCTTATTACGGTGGATTTCGTATAAGTATACATGCACGCCGTGGATACTTGGCTATACGGATTAGTGTTGTTGTAGATTTCACAATTTTCTATAATAGCACTTTCTTCTGATTCATAAGAGGAAATATATAGCGGACATCCCACGTTGTCGAAAAAAGAGCACCCATTTATATTAAAAGATTTGTATTTGTATATGTTCAAAATATTTAAACTGTATTTTCCGTCTTCAGATACATTATTGCCTGAAAAAATACAATCAGAAATATTTATACTACCATTAGAGGCAGATAGGCTACATAAACTTACCCCCGAATCGGGTGTTGTGGATACATTATTATTAAAAGTCACTCCGTCTAAAACAATCGAATCTGCAACGTTAGCAGATATGCCGATGTTGGTCGCATATGCATTTCCTCTATAATTTGAAATAGAACCGCCGTTCATCGTAAAACTTCCACCCTCAACATAGACGGCGCCGGGAGTCCTATATGACGACGAAAGCCCGTTTGAAGCACCGTAGGAGATATTAACGTCATTGAGAGTAATATTGCAATTACTAGCTCTAAGAGCGCTGCCCTTAGTAGTTCTATCTGAAGCTGCGCCATATAACTTTCCCTGCCCACCCGAACTATCTTCAATAGTTAAGTCCGTGTAAATGGCAAATATATAACTACAACGACCTGCCCCGCTACGACTAATAGTGTGTCCGTTGAGATCGAGGACGACGTATTTGCGCGCAGACGCAGTGCCATTAATATAGAGATTATCTGTGTTGCTTGAGTCCGAAGTAATAACCCAATCGGCAGTAAGCTTGATCTTGACGACGTTGTCTGCGCTGCTTGAATTGACGTAAGTATTCCACTTTGTCCTCATTGCCGTGGCAGTAGTCTCGCCGAGTTCATACTCTACGTCGTATTCTGCAGGTTGTCTCTCCACCTCGTCTGCCATAGGCACAACGACCTCTTGAGTATGGGAATCTAAATCTATATTGGAAAACATCAAACCAAATGCGACCGAGCCTAAAATCAGAGCAAAAACTCCAATCAAAGCAACCAACGATTTTCTGTACTTCATTAGTAATCTCCTTATTCCGTATATTCCAAAAAAAGTATACTTTTACTGACCCAAAGATATTGCAAATAAATCATACGCGAAGTATAATGTAATCGTAAAAATACGCCCTTTCGCGGGCAGTCAGTAAAAGTATACATTTTTTGGAATGGCGTAAAATCTAAATTAAAATAGAATTTTAAATGAATAAAATGAATGACACGCAACAAACTTGCGTGTCAGTTTTTTAGTCGAAAGGTCTAATCCTTTTAAAATTTTAAATACAGAAATAACAAATTGCGTTGCACAAAAGACAACTTGCGCAATAAGAACAAAGTCCGCCCGTCATCGAGCCGCCGACTTCTCTTGGTTGCTCATAACCTGCTCTCGATTGTCTCTGCGCTTTAATCTCGTCGTCTGCCTTGAATTGCTGGCGCTTGAGAATCTCCAAGGTGTTGAGATAATCGGCATTGTTGGGGTCGAGAATCAAAGCCATCTCGACTTGAGTCTTGCTCTCCAAAAACCAATTGCGCTTGTAGAATATATTGGCTTGGGCATAATGCCACTCGCCGTCTCTTGGCTCGGTGTCGTCCAAAAGTTGTTGAGCCTCGTTGAGCTTGCCTTCTTTGATAAGCTTCTTGATGACTTGATAGATAGAACCGTCTCCGACGATCTCTCGCTTTTTGATATCCTCGACGCAGTCGTTGTAGGCAATCTTGATTTTGGAAAGCATCTTTGCTCCGATAGAGCCGCTCTCGCCCTCTTCAAAGCATTGAATTTGATATTTTTCTTTGAGATTTTTGTAGGCATTTTCCACTTCTTGCAAAGTGGCGTTGTCCTTAAGTCCCAAAATTATATACGAGTTTTCTTGCATTTTTCGATTCTCCTCAACAACTCTTTGGTGTTATTTAACATACCATACCAGATAACGTTTGTCAATATCCCCTCATATTTTTTTACTTGAATTTTATCAAAGTCGTCCAAAATGGCATTATAGGCGCTCATAAGTACGTATTCTAAGACTTCTTTTTTGTCTTGCAAAAAGGTCGCTTTGTCCTTGTAATCATAGTTTTGCAAAAAGACGTTGAAGCTCTTTTTCTTGAAGTCGTCGTCTACGTCGTCGACGGCGTCGCACAGATACACCCATTTGCCCATATTGTACATCAGATTCTTGACAGGCTCTTGATAATTATCTCCAAATACGAGCTCTCCTATCCTGACCATTATTTCGGCAAAAGGATGCGCCACTCTGTCGGGACTCGAGCACTTCTCGTCCTCGAGCTTTGCAAGCTCTTGATATTTTTGAGATATAAAGCTGTCAAAATCGGGATATAATTTTTTTGCCTTTCTGTAATGCCTTTTGATGACCACAGCGTCGGCAAGTCTTTTGGACGCAGACCTTTCGTCCTTGAAGTCGTCCACACATTTATAATGCGCCAATATCGTAGATATATCCACGACCTTTTGCGTAATTTCGTCGTCGCAACCTATGAGCTTCTTTTGCACGGGATTGAGTACGCATACGCCCATTTTCATTTCCAGCTCTACGTCCAGCACCGCATGCGCCAACACGTTGAGAAAAGTCATGTCGTAAGTCGTGCCTATTCTCATCAGCTGTCCGCAACGCCTGCCAATGCTCTTGCACAGCCCACAATAGAACCCCCTATATCCATAGTAGTCTTTCATAAACATATTGAGTTTGTCAGGAATGACGTATCCGAACATGGTTGCTCCGTTTGTGTTTTTTATTCTTGGCTTCCCCTTGAGGGGAAGTTAAAAGAACATATTTACTTATTTATTATATAATATATATTATCAATATTATATAGTATTATATTAATCGGTTGAGATTTCTCGACTACGCTCGTAAGGACATTATATACACATCACCTTGAACGTACTTTCCTGTCACCTCGACCGTAGTGGAGAGGTCTCTATCCGTTTATTTTCATATTGCGGAGATTTCTCCACGCACTTCGTTTGGTCGAAATGACGTAAGATTAGATATTTCGACTTCGCTTCGCTCCGCTCAATATGACTCGTTTAAAGCGAGAGTAACACATTCAACAAGTCACCCTGAGCGTAGCCGAAGGGTCTATATCGTTACGTAACCTATAGCCTGCTTAAATCTCTTTAAGGTCTTTTCTGCAATTTCGCTTGCCCTTTGCGCGCCGTCTTTTGCGCAGGACATGAGATAATCCTTTGAATCAATGAGTCTCTTGTACTCTTCTTGGAAGGGGCGCAACATCTCTATTACGCTGTCGGCGACTCTGAGTTTGAGGTCGCCGTATCTCAAGCCCTGACAATCGGCTACCGTTTGCTCAATAGTCTTGCCCGTTGCGACCGCCAATATACCCAATAGATTGGATATTCCCGCCTTGTTCTCGGGATCGTAGGCAATCGTGGTGTCGCTGTCGGTCACTGCCTTTTTGAACTTCTTGACGATGACCTCCGGCGGATCGAGACAGGATATCACGCCGTTGGGATTGGGGTCGGACTTGCTCATCTTGCTGGTGGGGTCTTGAAGACTCGTAATCTTTGCGCCTATCTTGGGCATGAATCCCTCGGGCACTTTGAAAATATCGCCGTAGATATTGTTGACTCTCGTGGCAATATCGCGAGTAATCTCAATATGCTGGAGTTGGTCGTATCCCACAGGCACAAGGTCGGTGTCATAGAGCAATATATCCGCCGCCATAAGCACGGGATAATCCATGAGTCCCATATTGATATTGTCGGCGTGCTTTGCAGACTTATCCTTGAACTGCGTCATTCTGTTCATCTCGCCGACGTAGGTATAGCAATTGAGCAACCAAGCAAGTTCGCTGTGCTGCGGCACGTGGGATTGGAAATATATGACGCTCTTCTTTGCGTCAAGACCTACCGCTTGAAATAGCGCATAAAAGCTCATGCAGTTTTTATAGAACGCCTCGGGATCTTGTCGCACCGTGATAGTGTGCAAGTCTGCCAATGCAAAAATGCACTTGTTGTCCCCGTCGTTTTGCATATTGCGCCAATTGTTAACGGCTCCGATATAATTGCCGAGCGTCATTATGCCCGACGGCTGTATTGCGCTGTAAATCGTCTTCATGAATATACCTTTTTACGTTGTTATTAATTTGATTGAGATTTCTCCACGCACTTCGTTTGGTCGAAATAACGTAAGTTGTTAAGATTTCTCGACTTCGCTCGAAATGACATTATATACATATCACCTTGAACGTACTTTCCTGTCACCTCGACCGTAGTGGAGAGGTCTCTATCCGTTTATTTTCATATTGCAGAGATTTCTCCACGCACTTCGTTTGGTCGAAATGACGTAATTTGTTAAGATTTCTCGACTACGCTCGAAATGACATTATATACATATCATCTTGAACGTACTTTCCTGTCACCTCGACCGTAGTGGAGAGGTCTCTATCCGTTTATTTCATATTGCGGAGATTTCTCCACGCACTTCGTTTGGTCGAAATGACATTGGATTAGTCTTTCTTTATATACTCTAATATCTCGCTTTCTATCTCCTGCTTTGCTATTACCTTTGTGAATCTCACAGGTTTTTTATCAAGGTCGGCAAGAGGCTCGGGAACTTCTTCGCCGCTGTAAGCGTGAAGCTTCTTGGTCGCCTTTTGAGCGTCCTCGATATAGTCCTGCGCCAAAGCGTCGTAGACGTCGCACGGGAACTTGTAAGCGTTTGCCGTCGACACGATCACGCTTGGCGTTTCGTCCGAGGTATTCTCAAAATAATCGTCGTATACGCTCATCGCAACCGCAGTGTGCGTATCCATGAGGTAATCGTATACGTCAAAGCAATTTGCGATGACCTCTGCAGTGTCGTCTTCTGTGGCGTAACCTACCTCGAATATCTTGTTGAGCGATTCAAGCTCTTGCTTGCTCACGCTGTATTTGCCGTCTTTTTTGAGCGCATCCATACGCTGAGCGATAAGCGCATCGTCACGACCGCAGAATTCAAAGAGCAATCTCTCCAAGTTGGAAGATATCAATATGTCCATTGACGGACTCATCGTCTTGTGGAACTCTCTGTGAGTGTCGTACTCGCCCGTCGTGAAAAAGTCGGTCAACACGTTGTTGACGTTGGAAGCGCAAATGAGTTTGTTGACGCCCACGCCCATGAGCGAAGCGTAGTACGCCGCCAATATGTTGCCGAAGTTGCCGCTTGGCACGCAGAAGTTGACCTTGTCGCCGTACTTGATTCTGCCCGATGATATCAGATCGCAATAACTTGAGACGTAATAGGCTATCTGCGGAGCAAGTCTGCCCCAATTTATCGAATTGGCGGAAGAAAGTTTGTATCCGCCCGCAAGCAGTTTTTCTTGCATTTCGGCATCGTTGAAGATTCTCTTGACTGCCGATTGAGCGTCGTCGAAGTTGCCCTCGATTGCGCAGACAAAGACGTTTTCGCCCTGCTGAGTCATCATCTGCAACTTTTGCATATCCGATACGCCGTCCGAAGGATAGAATACGATTATGTCCGTGCCGTCCACGTCTCTGAAGCCTTCCAATGCCGCTTTGCCCGTGTCGCCCGAAGTGGCTACCAAAATCAAAGTCTTGGAAGTCTCGCCCGTCTTCTTTCTCGCCGCCGACAAGAGATGAGGCAACATAGTCAATGCCATGTCCTTGAATGCGCAAGTGGGTCCGTGCCACAACTCAAGCACGTATAGCCCGTCGTCTACGTTGACGAGCGGACAGGGATCTTCGCCGTAAAATCTCGAATACGCTTTGTTTGCGTAATCAAGCAACTCTTCATAGGTATAGTCTTCAAGATAAAGTGACAGCACTTTTGCCACTCTCTCGGGATAACTCATGCCTATGAGTTCGTCAAAATTCTCTTTTGTGAGTTGAGGAAACTCTTCGGGAACAAAAAGTCCGCCGTCTTTTGAAAGTCCGTTGACTATGGCTTCTGCCGAACTCACTTTGATTGATTTGTTTCTTGTGCTGATGTATTTCATATTACACTCCGTATATATCGTCCGTTGGACTGTTATGGTTCTTTTTTAATCGGTTGAGATTTCTCCGCTTCACTTCGTTTCGGTCGAAATGACGTATTTTTACCCTCTCGACTCTTATCTGCGCTTATCTCGAGCGCGGAGATTGGTATGAATTTCGTCCGTGTAACGGCAACCGAGCGGTGAGCGTACTTGCCGTACGTGACCCCGAGGGCGTCTAGTCATTAGGGCGAAAGGCATGCCGATATACGCGCTCGCCTTAGTCGTCAAGCTTCGAAAGCAATGCATTCTGATTCGCCAACTGCAACGCCTCTATCATCTCAAAAATATCTCCGTCCATAAAGCTGTCAAGGCTGTAGATCGTCATGCCTATTCTGTGGTCGGTGACTCTGTTTTGCGGGAAGTTATACGTCCTGATCTTCTCGGACCTGTCTCCGCTGCCCACTTGCGTTCTGCGGTTGGCGGCGTATTCGCTCTCCGCCTTGCTGCTGTAGTAATCGTAAAGTCTCGACTTGAGCACGTTCATGGCTTGTTCTCTGTTTTTGATCTGCGAACGCTCGTCTTGCGAGGCTACGACGATACCCGTAGGCAAGTGAGTGATACGCACTGCGCTCTCCGTCTTGTTGACGTGCTGTCCGCCTGCGCCGCTGGACCTATAGGTGTCAATCTTGAGATCTTTCTCGAGTATCTCGATTTGGATATCGGGAGCTTCGGGCAGTATCGCCACCGTCGCCGTGGACGTGTGTACTCTGCCTTGCGACTCAGTCTCGGGCACACGCTGCACTCTGTGCACTCCGCTCTCGTATTTGAGCTTTGCGTACGCGCCCGTGCCGCTGATCATGAAGGTCACTTCTTTTGCGCCGCCAAGCTCGGTATAGTTCATGTCTATCTCTTTGACTTTCCACCTCATTCTCTCGGCAAAACGCATATACATTCTCACGAGCTCCGCTCCGAAAAGTCCGCCCTCTTCGCCGCCTGCGCCCGCTCTGACTTCGACGATGACGTTGTTGTCGTCGTTGGGGTCTACGGGCAAAAGCGCAATCTTGAGGTCTTGGACGACTTGCTCCTCATCCTTTTTTGCCTGATTGAGTTCTTCTTTTGCAAGAGCCGTCATATCTGCATCACTGCCGTCGTCAATGATCTCCTTGCATTCCTTTATGCTGTCTTGAAGCGCAAGATATTTTTTATATAACTCTATTGCGCCGCTCATTTGAGAATGCTCTTTGACAAGTTTTTGCCACCTCTCTTGGTCGGCAATGACCTCGGGATTGGCAATCAACTCCGTCAATTCCTCAAACTTTTTTAGCATTAACTCCAATTTTTCAAACATAACTATTCTTTTATTCTCTCTTTAATAATTCTATTTTCAATTTGTAGAGATTTCTCCGCTCCACTTGCGTTTCGGTCGAAATGACTTTTTATTCGTTGGTTTTTAGTTTTGCAACGATGATTCTGTCAATGCCTTGCAGATCCTTGACAATCTCGCAATCAAACGCTTTGAGCATATCTACGACTTGCGTTGACTGATTTACTCCCACTTCCAAAAGTAGATATCCGCCGTCGTTCAGACGATCTGCCGACTTGTCGGCAAATATTCTGTAGAAGTCAAGTCCGTCAGCTCCGCCGTCAAGAGCGATATGCGGGTCGTAATCCTTTACTTCTCTATCCAATCCCGCAATGTCTTTGCTTGGTATATACGGCGGATTGGATACGATGATATCAAACTTGCCGTCGACGCATTCAAACATGTCGCCGCATATAAAAGTGATTTTGTCTTCAACGCCGTTGATACTTGCATTGCGCTTGGCGACTTCCAAAGCCTCTTGACTGATATCGCTTGCCGTCACTTTGCAACCTGCCTCGCCCGCAATGGCTATCGAGATGCAGCCGCTGCCTGCGCACATATCCAATACAGAGCTTTCTGCGCTCGCAAGTTCTATCGCCTTTTGAGCAAGATATTCCGTCTCGGGTCTGGGACAAAGCACGTCGGGCGTGACGGATATGTCGTAGCCGTAAAAATCCACTTTGCCAAAGACTCTCCAAAGCGGTTCGCCCTTTTGTCTCTTTTTGGCAAACTCAACGGCTTTTTCATACTCAAGCTGTCTCACGTGAGTGAGTTCCGCAAGCTGACTGCGCTTAACTCCGCACGCCTCGCAGAATATCCAATCCACGTCGCTCTCGTCGACGCCCTTGAGCATAGTCTTGATTTCCGCCCTTACCTTTTCGTAAGGCTTTTTGGTGTCAAAGCGTTGTTCGGGTATCGTAGGGTCTGCATCCATTGCCATGACGGTATTGAAAGCCGTGATTGCGCATTCTACCATTGAATCATCGGGTTGTTTAGTCGTCAGTTTTTGCAACATAAGCCCGGGGAATTTGAGTATACGCACGAGGATATTGTCGTATTTTGCCATCGTCTTGAGCATCTCGTAACTTATGCCCATTACGATAGGCAACAAGATTATTCTCGATGCAAACAATATCACGGTCTTCCATACGCCCAAGCTTTGCATATACGGCTCGAATATGCCGACGATCGAGAATATCACAACGCTGACAAGCATGACGATGAACATAAACGTAGTGCCGCATCTGTCGTGCACGGTCGTCATCTTTTGAGCGTTTTCCACCGTGAGCTCCAAGCCGTGCTCGTAACAACTGATCGTCTTATGCTCCGCTCCGTGATACATATACGTGCGTTTTATAGGTTTCATAAGCGTGGTAAGCGCAATGTATACGACGAATATGATTATTCTCAGCAGTCCCTCCAGCAATGCGTATAGCACCGTGACGTACCAAAGAGTGTTCGCCTCCGCCGATATATACTTGGTGACAAGCGCCTTTATGCCCGTGAGAACGCCAAGCGGCAAAAAGAAAAACAAGCCTATTGCCAACGCTACGCCCAATATCACGGAAAAAACCATCATGACGTCGTAGATATTTATCTTGAGCTTTTTCGCCATCCACTTTTCCAACTTGCCGGGTTGGGTGTCGTCGTCAAAGACTTCTCCCGAGCGCATAAGCGTCTTCATTCCGCTCGCCATGGAGTCAAAAAAGTTGAAAATACCTCTTATGAAAGGAATGCGATATATTTTGGGTCTCTCGCTTATCGGCGTGATATATCTGCTCTCGACGACGATATTGCCCTTTTCGTCTCGCACTGCCGTCGCCATAGATTTCTCTCCGCGCATCATTACGCCTTCCAATACGGCTTGACCGCCTATTTTTGATGTATACTTTTTTGCCATATTACAATAATTATACCCTTAAAATGAATTATTGTCTATCATTTGCCACAGTTTTATATATATTTATAATATTATTTATACTGCGCCTGCGTTATATTTAAGGTATATTTAAAATAAATTAAAAAATTGAATATCATTAAACTTTATAACGTAACGAGCAAAAATCCCACCAATACGCCTATAAAAACAGACAGCGCAGGCATTTTGCTCTTCCACATCAATATCGATTCGGGCAACAACTCGCCAAACACCACGTATAACATTGCTCCGCTTGCAAAACCCAAAGACAGCGTCAACATTATTGCGTTGATACCGCCCAAAACGTACCCCAACAATGCTCCCAATACCGTCGGCAATCCGCTCAACGCCGTGAGTAATACCGACTTGACTTTGCCCATTCCGCCCGATATCAACGGCACCGATACCGCCATACCCTCGGGAATGTTATGTAATCCTATCACTATCGCCATTATAAATCCCGCGCTCGAAAATAGATTGGCGCCGATATCCTCTTCCATTGCGTAAGACGCCCCGATGACCATTCCTTCGGGAAGATTGTGCAGAGCTATCGCCATCATCATTACCAGCCCCGCGACAAAGAGGTTGGACCTTGAATTGTTTGCGCCCTCTTTGTGACTCTCAAAGTGATCGGCATGAATGAGCTCGTCAAGGTCGTCTGCCGTCGTCGGATGATTCTTGTCAATATGCTTGACTTCCTTGTTTGTGTGCTTGTCTATGACGTGATTGAGAAGATATACAGACGCATAGCCCACGGCGACAGCCGCCGCCACCGCAATGGGGGCATACGACGGCAACTCCCCGCTTTTCATCATCTCGATAGGCTCGTTCATAAGGTCAAAACTTACCACCGCAAGCATGATACCGCCTGCAAAAGACAGCAAAAGCGACACCACCTTTTTGGAGTCTCGGCGCAATATTGCGCCTATAAGTCCGCCAAGTCCCGTGCCGAATACGCCCGATATCAACGTGATGACCACTATTGCCAAATAATCCATATTATCCTCTGTCTATCCTTGCAAACACCATATTATTTTTCGCCGTTGATAATCGACGTCAATCTCGCTTCGTCGATAATCTCAATGCCGAGCTTTTGCGCCTTTGCAAGCTTGCTCCCCGCATCTTCGCCTGCAACGACGAGATTTACGCTCTTGGATATCGATTCGGCTACCTCTCCGCCGTTTTGCTCTATCAATTGTTTTGCTTGCGACCTCTTTAGCGTGGGCAAAGAGCCCGTCAAAACCACTTTCTTACCGCTCAAAGCTCCTTGAATCATTTGCTTTTGCGCAATCTTGATTCCGCTTGAGAGCAGGCTTTCGACCTCTTGAATATGTTTTTCGTCCGCCCAATATTCTATGAGTCCGTTTGCCATAATATCCCCAAAATCGTCGATTGCCTTGAGTTCGAAATAATTTGCGTGGATTACGGCGTCCAACGTCTTGAATTCGTCGGCGAGCTGTTTTGCCGCTTTTTTGCCTATGTTGGCGATGCCCAGCGCATAGATAAATCTGTCGAGCGTAGTGTCTTTGCTCTTTTCGATTGCGCTCAAGATATTGCTTATCTTTTTGTCGCCAAAGCCCTCTATGCCATCAAAATCCTCTGCTTCGAGAGAATATATATCGACAAAATGGTTGAGCTTGCCTTCGTTGTAAAGCGTCTCGAAGGTCTTGTCGGACAAGCCGTCTATATCCATTGCGTCGCGCGACGCAAAGTGCGACATCGCAGACACTATCGCAGGAGCGCAGTTCTTTGCGTTGGAGCATTTGAGAAATACTCCCTCTTCTATCACTGGCGCGCCGCAAGCGGGACACGTCGTCGGCTTGGGTACGTCAACAGACTGCGGAGTATGCTCGGCAATGCCGAGTATCTCGGGGATAACGTCGTTGCTGCGGCGAATGAAAACGCGACTGCCTATCTTGATATCCTTGCGGCGTATCTCGCTGATATTGGACAGCGTAGCTCTGCCGACGGTCACGCCCGCAAGGTCGACGGGCTCAAGCGCCGCCAACGGATTTAACTTGCCCGTACGAGACACTTGCCAAATGACGTCAAGCAAAGTAGTCGTCGCCTCTTGAGCGGGGAATTTGTACGCAACCGCCCACTTGGGAAACTTCTCGGTATATCCCATATCCTCGCGGATAGCCGTATCGTCGACTTTGATGACGGCTCCGTCAATGAGAAAGTCGAGGCTATCCCTCTTTTGCTGTATGCCGTCAAGGCTGTCTATAAGTTGTTGTTTGTCGTCAAACAAATCGAATTTGTCGCTGACCTTAAACTTATTCTTTTTCAAAAACTCAATCATATCGCTGCCCGACGCAAAATCCTCTTCGATATAATTGACGTTGTAACATATCACTTCAAGCCGTCTTGACGCCGTCACTTTGGGATCGAGATTTCTTATCGCCCCCGCAACTGCGTTGCGAGCGTTCTTGAGAGGCGTGACGCCCTCTTTTGCATTGTATTCTGCAAGCGCAGACAATCGCATAATGCCCTCGCCCTGCACTTCCACAACGCCTTTGTAATCAATAGCAAGGGGTACGCATTTAATAGTCTTGACCTGCTCGGTAACTTCTTCGCCCTCAATGCCGTTGCCTCTGGTAGACGCCCTCTCAAGTTTGCCGTCTCGGTAAAGCAAATTGATCGTCAATCCGTCGAATTTATATTCAAGCGAACACTTGGGCATATATCCGCAAGCTTTAACGAGCTTGTCAAGCCAAGCCGAAAGCGCTTCTTTAGTCTGACACTTGTCTAGAGAATACAACCTGCCCAAATGACGTACGCTTTTGAAACCTTTGAGTACCGCGTCGCCCACTCGCTTGGTGGGAGAGTTGTCAAGGCTATAGCCGAGTTCGCCCTCCAATGCGACGAGCTCGTCATAGAGCCTGTCATATTCAACGTCGGCAACGGTAGGATTGTCCAACGTGTAATATTGATAGGCGTATTCGTTGAGCAAATTCACAAGCTCTGTCATTCTATCGGTTTTGTTCATATTCTCTCCAAAGTTTATTGTCGCTTTGCGACAGTTTTATTCTGACTTTGTCGGAGTTATAGTACTCGCTTAGCGAGTAGTGATATATTGACTTCGTCAGTGTTATATTATTGCTATTGCAATAGTTATATTCGCCTGCGGCGAGTTACGGTTGAGATTTCTCCACTTCACTACGTTTCGGTCGAAATGACATTGAATTGTCCAATGACAAATAAAAAGTCACATGCGAGCGTGGAGAGTGCTGTTCATTTCGCTTTGCGAAATTGTCCGAACAGGACTTTTTTGTCCGTGCTAGGGCGAGATGAAGTCGTCAAGTGTACTTGCCGTACACGTCGACTTCTCGAGTCCCGACGTTAGGGCAAAAAGAGCAGCGCTATACGCGCTCGGTCACTTACCGTCACTCCACTATCTTAATAGGCGCAAGGCGCAGATTAAAGGTCTTCACTCCCAACACGGAAAACTCTATCTTTGCATTTTCGCCCGTGATAGAAATAATCTTACCCTGTCCGAAACGGGAATGCTCCACCGTCATACCAACCTTGAAGACAGATGTATCCTTTGATTGAGGAGTCTGTCCGCCTGCGCTTTTTGCAAACGCAGGAGTCGAAGCGTAGTTCTTCATCAGCTTCTTCATCTCTTGTATCTTGTTGTAATTGCTGTACGCAGACTTTTGCGGTATCTCTTGGTATCCGCCGAAATCCTCGTTAAAGTCGCGCATAATATTGCCTACGGAGCTTCTCGTAGGCGGCTCTTGTATAAATCCGCCCTCTTTGAGAAAACGTGACGGCATACATATATCTCTATGATTGTATCTGAAGCGAGACTGCGCATTTGTCAAATATAATTTTTCTCTTGCTCTAGTCACGGCAACGTACATAATACGCCTTTCCTCTTGGTCATCGTCTTCTCTCAAACTTGGAAATAATCCCTCTTCAAGTCCTATGATAAAACAGCATTTAAATTCCAATCCCTTTACGCCGTGCACAGTGGCAAGCGTGATGCAATTTTCTATAGTTTGGTCTGTGTCTGTAATAAGAGATATAAACTGAAGAAACTCATCAAGTTTGCTATCAGCATTGTCCTTCAAGTATTCCTTAACCAAAGTAATTAATTGATCAATATTATCAAGTCTATTTTTATCCTCTTCATCCTTGGGGTCGTACTGGCTTGCAAAATTGATAAAAGTATTGACAAAATCAATATAATCCGCAAGCGGCATATTTGCCCTTTCTCTCAACACGGCGACTACTTCGGCAAAAACTTTGATCTTGCTCTTTATTGCCGGCGTAAGAGGCAGACTGTCAACATTGAGAATACCTTGCATAAGTGACATTCTGCTTATAGCGCACGCTTCGATAAGTCTTTGAACGGCAGTATCACCGATACCTCTCTTTGGTACGTTGATAACTCTCAAAATACTCTCGCTGTCATTGGGATTAGAGATAAATCTGAGATAAGCCAAAAAGTCCTTTACTTCTTTTCTCTCAAAGAATTTTTTGCCGCCTATAATTCTGTAAGGATAATTACAAGAAACAAGTTGATTTTCAAAATTAAATGTCAGTGAATTCGCTCGTACTAAAATTGCAAAATCCTTATAATCGTACCCCTCGTTATAAATAAGATTAGTTATTTGTTCAAGAACGTAATTTACCTCTGCCTTTTCGTCATAACAGCTCTTGTATATGACCCTGTCGCCTTTCTCTCCGTCTGTCCAGAGAGTCTTGTCCATACGCGAAGGATTGTTGGCGATTATCTTGTTGGCGACGTCAAGAATATTCTTTGTCGAGCGGTAATTTTGCTCAAGTTTGTATATTCTGCAATCGGGAAAATGCTGAGTAAACTTGCGGATATTAGACACGTCCGCCCAACGCCAACCGTATATGCTCTGATCGTCGTCGCCTACGGCAAAGATGTTGCCGTACTTATTGGCAAGCAATCTGACCAACGTGTATTGTATCTTATTGGTATCTTGGAATTCGTCTACGTGAATATACTTGAACAAAGTCTGATATTTGTCAAGCACGTCTTTGTTGGTCGCAAAAAGCAACAGCGTCTTGTAAAGCAAATCATCAAAGTCAAGCGCGTTGTTTTCTTTGAGTTCTTTTTCGTATCTTTCATACACCTTGGCTATCAGTTCGCCCTCGGGCTCGCCTTTTAATCTCGGAGCGTACTCTTTTGCGCTGAGCGCTTGGTTTTTTGCATTGGATATATGCCACCTGATTTGTTTTTTGTATTCTTTGTTGTCCTCAACTTCCATAGCCTTGAGAATGCGAGCAACGACCTTTTTGCTATCCTCGTCGTCGTAAATGGAAAAGTTGGAGTTGAAGTCTCCGAGTTTTGCAATGTCGGCGCGGAGTATCTTTGCGCAAAGTGAGTGGAACGTGGATATAGTCATACCACCTCGACCCGTAACCTGCGTGATACGCTCTCTCATTTCTCCCGCCGCCTTGTTGGTAAAAGTGATTGCCAAAATATTGCGAGGATCGACGCCCTCTTTCTCAATAAGATAGGCGATACGGTAAGTCAAGACTCTCGTCTTTCCGCTGCCTGCGCCGGCAAGCACGAGCACTGCGCCTTGCGTATCTTCTACGGGCAATATCTGCGCGCCGTTCAACAAAGATTTGTAATCCATAAAAACTCTTCAACCTTAAAAAACGTAATGTAGATATTATATAATAAAAGCGGTAAAAACTCAACTGTTTTACCTCTTCAAACGCATATTTTAATTTACTTTAATACGTTGAGATTTCTCCGCTGCGGTCAAAATGACAAAATATAAAAATATAGGAAGTGCGGATTCACACTTCCTGATTTTTGTTACGCCTTGTACATACGCTTGCGCGCTGCTTCTGCTTTCTTCTTGCGCTTTACGCTTGGCTTTTCGTAAGCCTCTTTCTTACGGAGGTCGCCGATAATGCCGTCTCTTGCGCACTTACGCTTAAATCTTCTGATAGCGCTGTCCAAAGACTCGTTCTCGCCTACTTTAACTGTTGACATTTTATCGCCTCCTTTCCCTATACGGCTTAATTACTTGAATATTATTGCATATTAAAAAAATCTTGTCAACAAAATTTTTGCATTAAATTTTCAACTTTTCGCAAATCTCGGCAAGGTCAAGTTGCTTCTTGTCTTTCAACGCCCAAATGTCGATACCGTCGTCGGACTTTCTGGGGATGACGTGAAAGTGCAAATGGAATACCGACTGCTGAGCGCTCTCTCCGCTTGCGTTGAGAATATTGACGCCCTCAAATCCGCAATCGTCGACGAAGTGACGGGCAATCTTTTGCGCCGCGGCAATCGTGGCTTTGAGATAATTATCCTCGCAATCAAGCACGTTGACGCAATGCTTTTTGGGAATGACCAAGGTGTGACCGTAGCTGTCGCAGGCTATATCCAAAAATGCGTAAGTCATCTCGTCCTCGTATATCTTGTAAGAGGGAATTTCGCCCTTGATTATTTTGCAAAAAATACAGTCCATAAAATACTCTCCTTTTGACAAATTTGTCCTATATCGTCCATATTTATTTAATTTTACAATATGCTATACCGTCTTGCGCTTTCTCAACCGTTACGTCATACAAGGTATCGCTCTCGCCGCCCTCTATATAGCACTTGATATATTGCGTCGAATATCCGCTCATATAGCCTTGTTCCGTATCTTCGGTAAGAACTTGCAAGGTCTTGCCGACAAAACTCTCTACATATTCTTGACGTTGTTTCTCGGCGACTTTGATAGCTCCGTTTACTCTGTCTTTGACGACGTCGGGCGGCAATAATTTATACCTAGACGCCACCGTGCCCGCTCTCGGCGAATACCCAAAGACGTGCATTTGCGCAAAGCCGACTCTCTCTATAAACTCAAGCGTGCTTTCAAAACTCTCCTCGCTCTCCGTGGGGAATCCGCATATGAGGTCGGTCGTGATAGCGCAATCGGGAAAATATTTGCGAATAAGCTCTACCTTTTGCAAGTACTTTTGAGTCGTATAATGCCTGTTCATTTTCTTGAGTACGCCGTCTTCTCCGCTCTGCAAAGACAGATGAAATTGCGGACAAAACTTTTTGAGGTTTTTCAGCGCGGCAAGCAACTTGTCGTCAATCACGCTTACTTCCAAAGATCCCAGCCGTATTCTGCAATCTATATCGCTTAAAGCGCATATCAACGTCGCTAAATCGCTGTCTATATTCTTTCCGTACGACGATATATCAATGCCCGTGATAGTAATCTCTTTGCTTTTGCGTTGCAAATTTTTGCACTCTTCTACCACGCTCTCGACGCTCCTCGATCGGCTTCTGCCTCTGACGTAAGGAATGAGGCAGTAAGAGCAATAATTATCGCAGCCGTCCTGAACTTTGACGTACGATCTCGTGCGTACGACTTCGGCGGAAAGATCGTCCTCGTATTCTCTCGGGAGAGGTTCTACCAATATTCCGCTCTCTTGCAGTCTGTCCGCCAACTTGCCCTTTTGCGCGTTGCCCGTGACGAAAGTCACGTTGCCTTTTGATGAAAATTGCGTCGGATCGTTTTGCGACGCGCAACCGCATACCACTATCTTAGCGTCGGGATTGAGCTTGAGACATCTGCTCACGCATTGGCGAGACTTGCGCTCCGCCTCGTTGGTCACGGCGCAAGTGTTGAGTATATACAAATCGGCGCAGACCAAGTCTTCGCTTACCTCGTGACCTCTTTCCGCAAGAGTTTTAAGCAGACTGTCGCATTCGTATTTATTTACTTTACATCCCAAATTGTATACTACTATTTTCATAAACTTATGCCGTATATATCGCTTATTTAGCCTTGCAAATCTCCCATTTCGTACATAATGAGCGCAGACGTGATTATCGCCGCCGTCTCGCATCTCAATATGCGTTTGCCAAGCGAAACTACCTGTCCTCTCTTTGCTACGATTTTATCTACTTCTTCTTGAGCAAAACCACCCTCGCTACCTATTATCAAGGCTATCTTCTTGCCCTTTTCAAGTCCCTTCACGTCGGATATCTTCCCTACCTTTGCATGCTCGTAAGGCAAGATGACGGTATCGTATTCTTCAAGCGCAGAAAGCAATCCGTCAAAGTCGACGAGTTCGCCCACTTGCGCAGATCTTGCCCTGCCGCATTGCTTGCAAGCTTCCAAAGCTATGCGATTGAGTCTTTGCAAATTAAACTTGTTTTCATTGGTGTATTGCGACAAAAACGGGACTATTTTCTCCACGCCCAATTCCACGCACTTTTGCGCGATCAAATCAAGCTTATCTCCCTTTGGCAAGGCTTGAAACAAGGTCACGCTTGCCGAAGCCTTGCACTCGTTGTCGACGATCTCGTCGACTTCGACCTTTGCGTAATCTTTGTTCATCTCCAAAATAGTACAATGATAATCCTTACCGTCGTCAAGATTGACTATAATCCGATAGCCGACTTTGTGACGCAAGACCTTGCTCATATGCGTATATTCTTCGCCGCTTACTACTATATATCTGCCGTCAAAATCCTTTAAATCTGCAAAAAATCTCTTGATTTCCATTTAAACGCTACCCATTCTCCCATATTCATACGCTCAAGCATCTCAAATCCCGCATTGACGAAAGCCGTCTTGACGTCGTCTTCCCTCTTGAGGATAATACCGGAGATTATTATCACTCCGTCTTTTTTCATATAGTCGCCTAGCGTAGCCGACAGCGTGATAAGCACGTCAGCCGTGATATTGGCAAGCACGATATCAAATTTGCCCGACGTCTTGTCAAGCAGATTTGCATTGTCGACCTTGAGCTTGTCCGTCAATCCGTTGAGCGCGGCGTTTGACTTTGCCGACTTGACGGCGTTGTCGTCTATGTCGTAAGCCTCGACGAACTTTGCCCCCAACTTGGCAGACGCAAGCGCCAAAATTCCGCTGCCTGTGCCGATATCAATCACGCTCTTGCCCTCTACGCCCAAAGCCTGCAAAAACTCTAGACACATCTTGGTGCTTTCGTGTTCGCCCGTGCCAAACGCCATACCGGGATCTATCTTGACGATATATTCGCCCTCTTGCGGAGCGTAGTCTATCCATTCGGGGACTATCGTAACTCTGCCTGCATGGATAGGCTTATAGTTTTCTTTCCAACTCTCCACCCAATCGTTGTCGCCGACGACAGTCTTAGATATATCCAAAGAACCTAAATCAAAGGGACAGTTTGCCCTCAAAAATTCTATTTTTTCGTCTATCAATTGTTTGACTGTCTCAAAACCGTCTACGGGAAAATATCCTTTGACCTGCGCTTTGCCGTCGTCTTTGATGAGGTGCTCGTCCATATAATCCCATATGACACCGTTGTCCGCAAGCTCCAAAAGGTCTTTTGGATCGTAAATTCCTATGCCGTTGCTGCCGACCTCGGTCAGTATCTCTGCAACTAATTCACTTGCTTCGCTCGTCGTGTCTACGGTAATCTCGTAATATTTCATTATTTTTCCTCTTTGTCGTCTAAGCTTTTTGCATTGGTACTAGTATGAGTAATACGGGCGCTATCCTCGACGTTCTCTTCAGCCGTAGCATTGTCTTGCAAAAGACTGTCGTTTGAATTGGCTTGGTCTTTGCTTTGCTCTTCTGTGGCGTCTTGCAAAACCTCGCCGCCGTCTTGACTTTGCGCAGTCGTAGCTTTCGCCTTTTTGTTTTTGACCATCTTGATTACGGTCCTAGCTATGAAGAGCAACAAGACGAGTATGACTATGATAAAGAATATATCAAGAATTATATTCATATACGCAGACAGGAAGAATGCAAGCAAAGTGACTATTGCTCCTGCCGTCAAATTGCCAAGCCATACCATAGCCATTGCTTTCCAGAAAGGAATATCTATAAACGTAGCAATTGCGCTACCCGTCCAAACTCCCGTAAGCGGTATCGGAAAGGCTACGAAGAGATATACTCCGAACATTTTTTTGCGCTCCAACCTCTTGAGTTCTTCTCCCGTCAGCTTTTCTCCCGCTTGTTTGCCTACGACTTTCATCGCCTTGCCCTTAAATCCGTCTTCCACGGCCTGCGCAAGCGACGCAAAAATCTTATATTTTTTCATCCAATTGAGCACGGGACGCAAAATCAACAACAGTATCGGCGAGACTATCGCAGAGCCTGCCCAAGCAAGCGCAAAAGCTACGAGAGGCTTAAGCCCCATGGTTATTGCGGCGGGTATTGCTCCGCGCAATTCCACTATCGGAATCATGGATATCAGCACCGTAGTCAAATAATCGTTGCCGATAAGCTGGCGCACTGCTTCAATTATCTTCTCTGTCAAAACCGTCTCCTTCTTATTATAAGATATAATAATATATGTCGTATGCGTCTAGGCAATTCAAAATCTTGCAACCGTAAGCAAGAATATTATACCCAATTCCTTGCAATCAGTCAATAAAACGGTTAAACTAAATGTATGCAAAAATTATTATCCTTGACAAGAAAAGCTATTTCAGATTACTCGATGATTCAAGACGGCGATAAGATTGCCGTGGGTCTGTCGGGCGGAAAAGACAGCATGGCTCTTTTGGCTATACTTGCGGCTTATAAAAAATTCGCTCCCGAGAAGTTTGATCTCGTGGCTATCAACATAGACCTCGGACTTGACACCGACAAAGACGAAGTGGAGGCGACCAGACAATATTGCCAAAGCGTGGGAGTAGAATTTGTCGTCGAACGCACTCAAATCTATGACGTGATTTTGGAAAGAGGCGAAAAAAGCCCCTGCTCGCTGTGCTCAAAAATGCGCAGAGGCGCGCTCAACGGCATTGCCAAGCAATACGGATGCAATAAGCTGGCGCTGGGTCATCACGCCGACGACGTGTTGGAGACGTTCTTTTTGAGTCTGATTTACGAAGGCAGAATTTCTACGTTTATGCCGACAAGCCATATGGACAGGAGCAATATCACGCTCATCCGCCCCTTTATCTACGTCGAAGAAAAATATCTGTCGGGACTTGCAAGAAGATATAACTTGCCCATAATCCACAATCCATGTCCGCAAGATAAGAATACAAAACGGGAAGATATAAAAAAACTTGTAGAAAGCCTTGACGAAAAGTACGGTTGCAAACAGCTTATGCTGACAGCGCTTTTCCACCCCGAACGCAATAATCTTTGGGATAAAGTATTTTTGCAAAATAAGCCGAAGAAAGATTAAATTTCTTTACAAAATGAATAGAGACCTCTCCGCTACGGTCGAGGTGACAGAACGTTAGTCGAGGTGACAGAACGCTAGTCGAGGTGACAGAACGCTAGTCGAGGTGACAGAACGCTAGTCAAAATGACAAAGTTAGTCGGAATGACATTGATAAATATACTTTTATAGATTTAAATCGACTACTGTTTTGTCCATAAAATTTCAATTGACGCCTAGACGGGCGTCTTTGCTTTTTTGGCGATAAAGTTGACGTGTGCTTTCTCCGCCTCTTAGGTGTCTCACGGACAAATTGTATTCCAACACGCCTCTTACGTCTTCATACAAATCTATATCTATATATTTGAGCTTTGTATTTAAATAACTATGTACGGCGCTTTTGCTTATGCCAAAAGCTTGCGCGCATTGGCGCACGGTGCATTTGTTCTCCAAGATATAATTAGCAATCGATATGATAGTACTGTCGCAATATTCACGCATATTTCACCTCGAAAATATCCTATGCGACGCATATGCGATTTATGACGAAATATACACGTCAATCATTGTGGATATACTCTTCTTTACACTTGTTCATATATGCATATATACATTTGCGCATAGTATCAATCATCATCGTTACGCCGAGAATGATTAGAAATATCGCAAAGCCTATAGACAGCGCTTTGGATGAGATCTTTCTGACCAAAAGCGCCGATATTACGCTTGTGACAAGCGCGGGCGCAGCAACGAGCAAAACGCTTTTATAATCTATCCCCTTTCGCTTGATATTGATGATTGTCACGATTATTGCCATGGGTATGAACGCTACCAAATTAATCGCCTGAGCGTTCTTTTGCGGCACGTTGAGAAAAATCGTCAGTATGGGGATGAGAAGCGTTCCGCCGCCCATACCCATGCCTCCTATAATTCCGCCGATTATGCCTGCCAAAATCAATAAGAATATTTGCATAAAGTCTACTCCAAAGTTTTATTGCGTTTTATTCCGATCGAGATTTCTTCGCTTCGGTCGAAATGACAAAATTTATACTATTTTATCCATAAATTTAACCGCCGAAATTTTTGACGAGAGTGGATACTCCCGCAATTATCATAAGAGTATAAAAGACTATCTTCAAGACGTTGTTGGACAGCTTTTTCATGACAAAAGTTCCGATAAGTCCGCCGATTATAACTCCTCCGCCCACCCAAAGACCGTCGGGAATAGAAAAGTTGCCTTGAACTATATAGACTATACCGCTGACGAGCGAGAGCGGAAGTATCGTCAGAATTGCGCTTGAATGCGCAAGTTTTTCTTCAAGTCCGAGCAAAATCGTAAAGATAGGTATGACCAGCATACCTCCGCCGCCTCCGAAAAGCCCGTTGGCAACTCCGACGAAAAGCGACGCGATAACCGTCAGGATTATTCGTCCCTTTTTATCCTTTTGTTGCGTCAACTTAAAAGACTTTTTTGAAAAGTCTCTGTCGCACGGCAATGAATTGTGAATTGTGTTTGCTTTGTTTGACATAACATTATGTTGCGTAAAATCGCAAATTTTAATCAAAGTATAAGCAGATCGAGGAAATGAAGCAATCTAAACGATCTAAAATGATTAGACCTCTCCACTACGGTCGAGGTGACAAATAAAACTTTCTCCTTTTTTCGGCGAGAAGGGAGATAGGCAAAGAGTAAAATAGCGGATTTCTTGTCAAGATAGCTTTTGGCGAGCGGCGTCGTACTTGCTGTACGTCGGCGTGAGCCAAAGGCTGTATTGGCAGAAAAGACGCATTTTAGATTAGCATATCTCCATTTGAGCCGAAAATTTAAAAAAATGTAAGACGAAATAATTGATTTTTTTATATTGCTACTATATAATAAGAGAGATTATTGTAAATAAAATAATAGATTTATTTTTATTATAAAGGTGGTTAAATGAACAAGAAAAGACTTTTTATCTTGACAGCGTTGATCTTGGCAGTATGCCTCGTCTTCTCAATGTTTGCAATTGCCTGCGACAAAGACGACGATAATAACGACCAAGACAACACGAAATCAAATCTGCTCTTTACCAACGGTACGTTTGCCGTAGGTACTGACAGCGCATCATTGACAGCCCCAAGCAATTGGACAGGCGCGCCGGGCTCTACTTCTTCAAGTAGCAGTTCCACTTACACGCCGTCGGGCGAAGATGACTTGACGAAAGGCGTAGTCGGCACTTCTAGCTCAAATTGGAAAAGCTTGCAAAAAGACTATAAGCACATCACTTCAAGCTCTCCCGGCAGAGGCTCGTCAAGCGAAAACAATGAAGAACTTGACGACGACAAGGTCCTCATGATCAACAACAGAAAGCCTACGTCGTATAAATACACGTCGGATTCTCACACTCTCGACGCCAAAAGCTATTATAAGCTGAGCGTAGACGTCAAGACGATACTCGACGCAGACAACACCGACGACCTCGCCGGCGCATATATCTACGTCAACGGCGCTGCTTACGCAAGATGGGAAGCAATCGACACTCACAACGAGTGGAGAACCTACACCGCTTATATCGAGACTTCGGAAACCACTTCCGGTTCTATCACCGTGGTGCTTTCTTTGGGTATCGGCAACGGTCAGACGGGTCACCTCACAAAAGGTTTTGCCTTCTTTGACAACGTGGTACTCGAGAAGGTATCGGAAGTCGACGAGGACGACGAAGACGCGACGGCTTTTACAAAAGCAGATTACGACAAGATCGCAGTCTCCGAAACGGTGGCTAAATACACCATGAAAGTAGCTGACAGCGAATTCGATTACGCTTCCTCGACGACCAGCACTCCGTATACCCCGTCTAAGTATACGCAAGTTGCAGGTTTCGGCTCGGGCGAAAACGCAAGCACTTCTTCGTCTTACGTAGCTAAAGGTATCATCGATACCGACAGATTTGCCAACGAAGGAGTAATATCTTCGCTCAAGGCTCTCTCCGACGTGTTGAAACAGTCCGGTCAATCGCTCAACGATTTGAAGACTCCCGAACAATCCGTAGGCTCGAGAATGCTTTATATGCAAAACAAGTTGGCTACAGCTTTTGGATACAGAGCCGACACCGAAATGAATTTTGACCTCAACAAGTTCTATAAGGTCAGCGTATACGCAAGAACTTATCTTGAAAAAGGAAAGGCTTATATCAAACTTACCGACGGTACCAATACCGACAGTAACGACTTTACTATCGAAGTCGACAACGACGGTCAATGGAAACAATACTCTTTCTACGTAGCGGCAAATCAATTCCGTTCATCTACGCTTAAGCTTGAGCTTTGGCTCGGTTACGGCGGCGCTAACGATGAGGACACTCACGCAGTGGGCGTTGCGCTCTTTGACCTCACGACTATCGAAGAGATCACCAAGGCAGATTACGACGGCGCAACCGACAGCGAAACCGTCAAGACGATCGACCTTTTGACTTCATACGACAATATGAAACCCGTTGAGTTGGGCGACTTTAAGGTTCAAAATCCCGACGACCTCAATGAGACGCTCGCAAATAGAACGACTTCTGCGCTCATCGACACGGACGACTTTACAGCAGGCGAACATTTCAAAGAAAATCCCGGCAAGCCTGTCGACATAGAAAACACGATGGTGCTCAACTCCAAAGTGCTTGCTATCAACAACTTTGCGCCGACGGCGACGACCTTATCCACCTTGACCGTCAAAGACGACGTGATCGACACGAGCAAACTCATCAAGATCGCGCCCAACAAGACGTACGCTATATCAATGTACGTAAAGACTGCGGGCATTGACGCAAGCCAAGGAATGACGGTGTCACTGCTCCGCTACAACGAAGAATACAAGCAAGGACAAGACTTTGAAAACGCATTTACGAGCGTATCGAGTTTTAGCAATCTCAATACCGAAAACCTTGAGGACAATAAGGGCTTCAACGATTATACCCTCGTCACGTTCTACGTGCTTGGAGAGCAAATCAAAGACGTGAGACTTGCGATAGCTATCTCAATAGGTTCGGGCGACGGAAGCGATTATTCGACTTTGGCTATGGGTTACGGCTACGTATCTTCTATGTACGTCGAGAGCATACCTTACAGCCAATACTCTTCGGCTACTAGCTCGACGACTGTAAACACCGTGGCTTTGGCAAACTCGACGACTACAGGCGAGATCTCCTCCAACGGATATTTCAAAAATGCCGACATAAGCGCAACCAACAACTTGTTTGACAGCGAAGTCCTCTTTGACGAAAACGGAATGATGCAAGGCGCTCTTGCTCTTCCCAACAATTGGTCGATAAATTCTTCTTCTAGCCTCAGTCTTAAGACTCCGTTTGACAACATGGCAGGTATTCTCAATCTCAACAACGATTCTCAGCTCAATGCGTTGGGAATCAGCAAAGACGGTTTCTACAGCGGCCTCGACAGCTCCTTTACTATCGAAAAGCTCCCGACCGTGCTTGCAATAAAGAAGAACGATACCTTGCAAAAGTTGGGCTTCACTTCCAACAGCATTTCGCTCTCCTCCAACTCTTACTATGCCTTCATGGTATACGCTAAGGCTACGGCAGGCAGCGAGTTCAGCATAATTCTCAAGACTGCTACTGCAAGCAGCGAAGACTATAAGTTTGCTACGATCACAGGCGACGGCGAATGGCACCAATACACGCTCTTTGTCGCAACGGGTATCTCGAGCGCATCGGTTACGCTCTCGCTCAACGCAGGTAGCGACAATTCGTCAAACGCAAGCAGCACCGTATTCTTCACGGGAGCAACTTACACTACTATTGACGAAGACGTCTTTGACAAGGCTCAAGAACAAGACAAGCAAACTTGGCTCGCAGAGTCATGGCTCGTCGACACTTTTGACGACGTAAACAGCGCAGATAGCATTTCTTCCGCAAAGAACTTCACGGGCAACTTGATCGACTCCGACGCAAAATCCGACAGCGACGTCTTGGTAAGCGGCGTAATCGATAAAAACAAGACGGACTACTCCGACCTCGATCTTAACGTAGACGGCGACGACAACGCTATCGTCAACGCAATCTTCAACAACGACAAGACCAACGTCGGCGACAGAGCTCTCGTCATCTACAACAAAGACGCAACTGCTTACGGATATACTTCCAATACGGCGACTATCACGCCCGGCAAGTACTACAAGATAAGCATATGGGTATTGACCTATAAGTTGGCTTTGAACGGCGACGCAGACAAAGATATCGACAGCAACTTCGTGCCCACGGCTACGATTACTCTCAAAGCCAACAACATGACGTATGAATTCGGTAGAAAATTGACAAGTTCTTCTTCAGACGAAGACAAGAAGAGAATCGTCAACACTTCGACTTACGATGAGGACGGCAACGAGACTATCGGACAATGGACTGAATATTCGTTCTATATCCACGCAGAAGACGACATCGAAGACACGACCGCTACCCTTACGGTAAGCCTCGGCTTCAAGGGCAAGGATTATTATCTGACAGGTTACGTATTCGTAGACAACTTCTCCGTAGAAGAAATCGACGAAGAGAACTTCATTGCCCGCAAGGACGTATATAAAGAAGCCGAAGACGGCAAGTACTTCTTGCAAGACGGCAACTACGTGGAAATCACAGAAAGCACTCCTGCTCCCGAGGGCGCTACGCTCTACAACAAGTTGACGGACAGCGAAGTTGCAAAAGACAACAACGAAAACAACGGCGTTCTTGCAGACGAAAGCAAAGTAGCCAACAACTTCCGTATCGTATTCACTTCTGAAGACTCAAAGGCAGAACCGCCTGAGGAAAATGAAGACGACCCTGCAAAAGAAAAAGACCCGCTCATGTGGCTCTATATCTCACTCGGCGCAGTCAGCGGTATAATAGTTGTGATTGTAGTAATCGTGGTCATCAAAAAGCTCATACCGAAGAAAAAGAAAAAACTTATCAAAAACAGCAAAAACAAAAAGACCTCTTCAGCAAATAATAGCAAGAGAGATCAATTCGGTAAGTAATAAACAAAACGGACGGCGAAAGCCGTCCGCATTCTTTTAGATATTTCGACTTCACTTCGTTTCGCTCAATATGACGTCACGATTTAGATTTCTCCACTTCGCTATGATACGGTCGAAATGACATTAAGTTAAGTTACACGAGAGCGCAGAGAGCGTTGTGATTTTCGTCCGTGCAAAGGCGAGGCGAAGTCGCCAAGTGTACTTATTGTACACGTCGACTTTCCGAGACCTGAAGTTAGGGCGGAAGGCGCAGTACTATATGCGCTCGCCTCGTGGGATGAAGATGCGCTGCCCAATAAACACCCTCTCCACTCCGTTGAGTTCGGTTATTCTCTGCGCGCTTGCGCTAAACTTTCTTGCAATGCTCTCCAACGTGTCAAATGGCTGAACAGTATAATACGACCCTTGGTTTTCTTCAATGACGAGACGCATGCCTACGAATATATCCGTATGCAAGTTGTTGAGCTTTTTAATCGCCGCAACGGTGGTATGATATTTATTTGCCAAGTCTTCAAGCGACGTTTCGCCGTTTATTCTTACTAATACTCTTTTCATTTTGTTATATGCTCCATATTTGTTTTAAAACGTTGAGATTTCTCCGCTACGGTCGAAATGACGTAATCCGTCGAAATGACGCGCGCCTCGTCACCTCGAGCAAAGTCGAGAGGTCTAAATTTTTAATCTAATCACTTAACGCTCCCTCAACTATTCTATTTTGCAAATGCCGTCAATATTATATTGTATGAGAAAAATATTCAAAGCGTTTGCCACCGTGACGGTAATTGCCGCAATCACGAGAGGACTGTCATTCGTATTCAAAATATATCTATCGAGAAAGTTGGGAGCGGAGATTTTGGGATTGTATCAAATTTGCGCTTCCGTATTCATGCTGTTTGCATGCATATGCACGTCGGGACTGCCCGTAACGCTGTCGAGAATTACCGCAGAAAGCGACACCGTCGGCGACAACAAGCGTCAATTCGGCGCATTGACCACGTGTCTTTTTGCAGGTACGCTAATCACACTCGTGATGATATCGGCGATACTCATCTTTCCGCAGATACTCGATTTGATTTTCAAAGACGAAAGATGCAGGAAGATATTCGTCATCATGCTCCCAATGCTGTTGACGGCGTGTCTATACGCAATACTCAGAGGTTGGTTTTGGGGTAAAAAATACTTTGGGATATACTCCGTAAGCGAACTTGCGGACGAGATACTTAAAATACTTTTTGCAATAATCTTCCTCGAGGGCGGAATACTTGCCATACAAAAGGAATACGCTTATGCGTTGGCAATGCTTGCGGGAGACGTAATCGTCGTGGCAATTATCATCATAATGTACGTCGTCAAAAAGGGAAAGCTCGCCAAGCCGACTCTTGGCAAAGAGATTGCCAAAAGCGCAACTCCGCTGACCGTGACGAGAATAGTCGGCTCGCTGATGTCCACCTTTATGTCGCTGATACTGCCCTCACTTCTCGTGTCAAAACTCGGCATGAGTCAAAGCATGGCGACAGCCGACTTCGGACGGGCAAGCGGAATGGTAATGCCGCTCATCTTCACGCCGACTTCTATAATCGGCTCTTTGAGCGTGGTACTTATCCCCGAGATCGCATCCGTCAAGGCAGGCAAAGGCGTCAAATCCCTATCCGGCAGTCTGGGCAATGCGATACTGTTCGGCTGTCTGATATCATGCATATTCTTCACGATATTTTCGGGCGCAGGCGAAGAACTCGGCAATCTGCTCTACGACGACCCGTTGAGCGGAGAATACCTTGCCTTTGCGGCAATAATAATGATACCAATGTGCCTCAATAATCTCGTGGTATCCATGCTCAACTCTATGGGAAAAGAATTCAACACCTTTATATCCCACGTGATAGGTTGCGTGATACTCATGATAATACTTCTCACAACGCCGTCGCTATTGGGCGTAAAAGCTTACTTCGTGTCATTGGGAGCAATGCACTCGACATCGCTTGCGATCAATCTCTTCGTCCTCAATAAGAACGTCAAGATATCGTCAAAAGTCGCATTGAAAAGCGGAATATGCATTATCTTCTCTCTCGGCGTGGCAATCGTGTGCAAACTCGCATCCAACGCTCTCTCAGGCAGTCCGCAAATCGTCACGATAATTACGGTATGCATCATATCCGCAGTCGCCTTTGCGCCCTTTGCCCTGTTATCCAAAATGGTCAAAGTCAACTTCAAAAAATTCGCATTAAAAAATAAGACGACGTTTTTATAAAATCTCAACACGATTTGTGTTTTTTAAACACAAAGAAAATTTACGTCGTATAATATAAATACTACGCAATAACAAAGGAAAAACATATGACCGAAGAACAAAATAACGTTTGGGAAAAAGCGCAAAATAATATGATAGCCAATATTAAAAATTCAGGCATATCTCTATCGCAATTGGCAAAAATGGCGGATATATCAATTACGACTTTGAGAAACATACTCAACAAAAAAGTCGTCATTCGCACGCCTACGATGATAAAGATCAGCAAAGCGCTGAATATGACCGTCGACGAATTTGTCGGACGAAAATACTTGTATTTGACGATAACGGAAAAATAGTATATCATATAGATATGATTAATATTATAGTTGCCGTCGCTCAAAACGGAGTGATTGGCGCCAACGGAAAGTTGCCTTGGAATCTAAGGCTGGATATGGCGAGATTCAAGCAATTGACGATGAACAACGTCGTCATATTCGGCGTCAATACATTTAACGAATTTAAAAAACCGCTTGCAGGCAGAGAAAACGTAGTTCTGTCTACACATACTGCGCATATTGACGGCGCAAAAGTCTTTGACAGCCTTGACAAAGCCGTCGATTACGCAAAGACTACGGGCAAAGAGATTTTTATCTGCGGCGGCGAAAGCGTGTATAAAGAGGCTTTAGCCTTTGCCGACAGACTGTACGTCACGCATATACATGCGACCTTTGACGGCGACAGATACTTCCCCGATATCCCAGACAAATTTAAATGCGTGTCAAGCGAAGATATTACCGACACGGGAATACCCACGACCTTTTGCATATACTTGTGTCATTTCGACTGAAGCAAAGCGTAATGGAGAAATCTCTACCTATTAAACAAAAGGATAGAGACCTCTCGACTTCGCTCGTGGTGACTCGTTTAAAGCGAGAGTTACACGTCCAACGAGTCATTCTGAGCGTAGTGAAACGTAGTCGAAGAATCTAATTGATTGAGATTTCTCCACTTCGCTTCGCTACGGTCGAAATGACATTTTATTTTATGTCAATTTGACAAATGCGTTTGTGGGGGTTTGGGGGGGAATCGCAACCCCAACTCTTTTGTTTCTTTTCTTGGCAAGAAAAGAAAGTATACTATTACACCTCACCCCTGCCCTTCCGGCAAGTAATTTATATTGTCATTTCGAGCGAAGTCGAGAAATCTTAATCCAATTATTATATTTTTGAGATTTCTCCACTTCGCTTCGCTACGGTCGAAATGACATTTGATTTGTAAATTCACCATCTCGCTCAAATATTATTATTTATATTTTATTCTCTTGCCATAGCGTCTTATATCTGCTATACTGATTGCAGAAAGTGTAGAGTTTGCGCGTAAAGTGTCGTCAGGACGGGGAGTGCCGACGAACGAAAAGTAAATTTACTTGCGGTGCAAAACTCACTCCCACTTTGGACTAGTTATATCTTTGGACGTAATTACAGTGTCTTTTTGTGGGGAACTTTCTTGGGAGGTTCTCTTTTGATTTATTCACAAGCCGTAGAATACGTTTCCTGCATGGAAAAATTCGGAATTAAATTGGGACTTGACACCGTCAAAACCTTGCTCGCAAGATTGGGCGATCCGCAAAAATCGCTGAAGTTCTTGCATATCGCAGGCACCAACGGCAAAGGCTCGGTAAGTTGTTTTTTGACGAATATATTGCTCGCAAGCAATTATAGCGTGGGCACGTTTAACTCCCCCTCCGTCTTTGGCTATAATGAAAGATACCTTTTTAACAACAAGCCAATGAGCGAAGACGACGTGGCGAAATATATCACTATCGTGGCTGACGAGCGACAGAAGATGTCGCAAGAAGGACTCGACCTGCCGTCGGCATTCGAACTTGAATTTGCGGCGGCTATGCTATACTTCAGAGACAAAGGTTGCGATTTTGCCGTGCTCGAATGCGGGCTTGGCGGAAGACTTGACGCCACCAATTCAATCGAAAGCAAAGAGCTTGCCGTCATCTCCTCGATATCTTACGACCATACGGCAATACTCGGCGACACCTTGAGCAAGATAGCAAGCGAAAAGTTCGCAATCGTCAAGGACTGCCCTTTGATCACTTATCGCCAATGCGACGAAGTAATGGAAATACTCGGCAAAGCCGACGACTTGATACTGTGCGACAAGCCAACTCTTTTGACAAGCGACGCTGACGGTCAGAGCATGCTGTATAAAGACAAAACGTACAGCCTAAAGCAACTCGGCAAGTATCAACTCGTCAACTGCTCTCTTGCAATAGAGAGCGCATTGTGTCTTGCGTCAAAGGGATATGCCGTGACGCTAGAGAGCATCAAAAAGGGCGTGGCTCAGTCGGTATGGAAAGGACGATTGCAACTGATACGCAAAGGCGACAAGGCGTTTTTGCTTGACGGAGCGCACAACGAAGACGGCGCAAAGGTCTTGGCGCAAGAACTTGCGACGACTTTTAAAGACATGAAAAAGTGCTTCGTATTCGGCATGTATAAAGACAAAGATATAGACGGCGTGCTTGGCAATATCGGCGGACTTGCCGACCAATTTATCGCAGTCAAACCGCCTTCGCCAAGAGGACTTGACGAAAACATAACGTACCAAAAGTGCCTTGCCTATACGCCCGACTCAAGCAAGAGCGACAATATAGAAGACGCAATAACAATGGCGTATAGCGGCAAATGCGACTTAATCGTGGTATGCGGATCTTTGAGCATTCTATCCCCTGCATACGACGCAATAACAAAATTATAAATTCAGAGGCGAAATCAGTATGAACCAACAAGACAAAGAAAAAATCCAACAAGCCGTGACTATGATACTCGAGGCTATCGGCGAAGACCCTGCGAGAGAGGGACTCGTCGACACGCCTAAGCGAGTGGCAAATATGTATGAAGAATTGACCGCAGGATACTGCGACGACGAAAGGACACACCTCGCAAAGACATTTGACGTGCAATCCACCGATTGGGTAATCGAAAAGGATGTATACTTTTCGTCAATGTGCGAACACCACCTCATGCCATTTTTTGGCAAGATAGCCGTCGCATACGTGCCGACGGACAAAGTCGTGGGCTTGTCAAAACTCGCCCGCACAGTCGAAGTATTTGCTCGCAGATTGCAATTGCAAGAGCGACTTACCAATCAAATCGCCGACGCCGTGATGACAAATCTCAACGCAAAAGCAGTGATAGTGCTCTGCGAGGCAGAACATACTTGCATGACTGCAAGAGGCGTCAGAAAAGTTGGCTCAAAGACAATCACGTTTGCCAAGCGAGGCGAAGTGGACAAAAATCAATTCAAACTGCTAAGCGAAATGATGAGGTAACAATGAAGATAGGCAACAAGACTTTTGAAAACGGCACTCACGTCATGGCAATCGTCAACCTCACTCCCGATTCGTTTTACTCGGGATCTAGGACGGCTGTCGACGAACTTCTGCCCCGTGTGAAAAAGGCGATTGACGACGGCGCAGAAGTCATTGACATTGGCGGACAGTCCACCCGTCCGGGACATACTCCCGTCAGCGCTCAGGAAGAATGGCAACGCCTTGAACGCCCAATCGAGCTCATCAAAGCAAATTTCGATATACCACTTTCCGTGGACACTTATTACCCATACGTCGCTCAAAGAGCTTTGGAAAAAGGCGCAGACATGATCAACGATATTTGGGGATTGCAATACGACAACAACGGCGAAATGGCAGAAATAATCGCCCGTCACAACGCATCGGTCTGCATAATGCAAAACCAAAACGGCATATCTTCCGACGATAGGCTTTGGGAAGATATGTATGACTTTTTGCAAAAAAGCATTGATATTGCGATGCGCGCAGGCATTGACAAAGACAGGATAATACTAGACGGCGGAATAGGTTTTGGCAAAAACAAAGAACAAAATTTTACCGTCGTAAATTCGTATTCCAACTTGCATAGATTCGGATATCCGCTTTTGCTAGGCACGTCTCGCAAATCTATGTTCGGCGGCGACGTGCAGGACAGACTTGCGCCCACTCTGGAGACGACTAAGCAAGCCGTGAGACAGAACGTACTCTTTGTGAGAGTACACGACGTAAAAGAGAATTTGCAGACAATAAGAGAGGCTATCAACAAATGAGCAGTATAAATATCCACGATCTTAAGGTATCCGCTTGTCACGGCGTGCTACCCGAAGAAAAAATCAACCGTCAGCCTTTTTACTTTGACGTGAGTATGCAATACGACTTTGAAAAAGCCGCAAAAGACGACGATTTGAATTTGACTCTCAACTACGACGAAATAATGCACGCAATAAGCGATTTTTGCAAAGACAATACGTTTGATCTGATAGAAACGCTGTGTCATCGCGCGGCAACTATGCTTATGCGAAAGTACCCTATCGACAGCGTGAGCGTGACGGTCAAAAAACCGCAAGCGCCCGTATCCCTGCCCTTTGACAACGTGTCCGTGACGACAACTTTAACAAGAACGACGGCTCTGCTCTCTCTCGGCAGTAATATGGGCGACAGACAGGCTTATCTCGACGGCGCTATCAAGAGCCTGCAAGACAATCAAGATATAAAGGTTGAACGCATTTCTACGCCTTTTGAAAATCCGCCTTACGGCGGCGTGGCGCAACTGCCATTCATCAATATGGCTGTCAAAATATCTACTTATCTTTCGCCGTACGAATTGCTGAATTATCTTCACTCAATCGAGAGCCAAGCGAAAAGAGACAGGAGCGTGCGCTGGGGCGACAGAACCCTTGATATGGACGTAGTCTTTTATGGAGATAGCATTATCGACGACGATACGCTTACCATTCCGCACCCAGATTACGTCAACAGAGATTTTGTACTCAAACCGCTTAAAGAGATAGCGCCTAATTTCGTTTGCCCTTTGCTTAAGAAAAGAATAAGGGATTTGTAAGTCAAAAGGATGTACAAGGCTGTACATCCTTTTTAATAATTGATCATTTATTTAAGTAATCAGTTGAGACTTCTCGACTTCGCTCGTAAGGAGCGTAGCGACGGCATAGCGAGCAAGCAAGTGCGTCTCGTGCGAGCGTCAGTGACATTATATGTATGTCACCTCGACCGTAGCGGAGAGGTCTAATCATCTTATATAGGTTGAGATTTCTCCACTTCACTTCGTTTCGGTCGTAAGGAGCGCAGCGACGGCATAGCGAGCAAGCAGGTGCGTCTCGTGCGAGCGTCAATGACATTAAATTAGACTCTTCGACTCCACTTCGTTTCGCTTAGAGTGACGCATTCAAGGCATAACTTTCACTTTAAACGAGTCATATTGAGCGGAGCGTAGCGAAGTCGAAATATCTATTATTTCTTACTCTTCATCGCCCTTTGTTCTTTTAACAAGTCGGCATACCTCTCAATCTGATCTTCCCTAAGGTCTATCATATTCTTTGCCGCTTTGCATGCTTGAGCGTCGCTTACCACGACTTCCGTCTCTTTGACCTTGATCTTAGTTCCGTCTCCCGTTGCGTCTCTTCTGATGTCTTTCATATACTCGTCTTCCATTTTCAAGAGTGCTACCGTCGTGTCTTTCTTTATCGTCAGCTTGACCAATGGATTGGTACTCGTCTGTCCGTAGACTACGAAGTACGTCGACTTCTTCTCTTTGCACTTATACTTAGTAAGAGCGTAGTCTCTCAATCCGTCAAAGTATTTCTTTTGCTCTTTGCTTAGCAATGCGTAAGCTTCGTCAAGAGTAAGTCTGGGAGCTTTCTCTATCTTTGGTTTTGCAGGTGCGGTAACTTTTACTTCTTTCTCCACGACCTTCTCTACAACCTTTTCGACAGGTACCTCTACTATCTTCTCTACGGGTACTTCTACCATTACTTCCTTTTCGACAATCTTCTCCACTTCGACAGGAACTTCTACCTTGACTTCTTTCTCGACGATTTTTTCTACCTCGACAGGAACCTCTTTCTCGACTATCTTCTCCACCTCTACGGGAACCTCAACGACTTTTTCCACTATCTTCTCGACGACTTGAGGTTGAGCGTTTTGGTTGGCAGAAAGTTCTATCATCTTTTCCATTAACGCCGCTATGCGCTCGTCATTCTTTTCGCTACGTTCCATAAGTCTCTGGATAACCTCGTCGTTTGCATTACTTGCTACAACTTCTTTCTCTACCACTCTTTCGACGGGTGGCTGTTCTGCAAGCTTTTTAATCAAGTCTCGCATCTCTTCTTCATTCTTTTGAGATTTCTCCATCAACTTCTCGTTCTGATCTATGAGTTTTTGCACCAGCTCGTCATTCGTAGACGCTTGTTGCGGCAACATCTGTTGCATTCCCGGTAACAACGCCGTGACGGTGTCGGAGATTATGCCTCTTATCTCTTCTGCTCCTATGCCGTAGCCGCCGCCCATATATCCGCCTTGAGCCATGCCTTGTCCCATATTGGCGCCTGCGTTGCCGCCCATCATACTCATGAGCATCATGCGCATATTCTCGTCTCGCTGTCTTGCCTCTGCCTCTGCTTTGTTATGCTCGAAGTCTTCCCTTGCGTATGCTAAGTTATCTTCGGCTTTTCTGCATCTTCCCTTGGCTATAAGCATTATCACGAGGCTTGCCACCGTCAATCCTATGAATACGCACGCTATAATAGTCCAGCTAGTCGACGCCAAACCAAACAAGCCTATCGCCCCTGCGTAATAAGTCTTGTATCTCTCGTCAACCGTCTTGTTGGCTCTCTTGCGCCTGCCCTCATAGCTTGCAGTCTTTGCCAAAAAGGCTATTATCAATATTATACATATGCCGCTGACTATCGCTTGCCAATACTCCTTGATTGCTTGCAGTATGCCGTCCAAATCAAGTCCGCCGCCCTTGTTATCGTCGCCTTCGTCGGGATTTGGGTTATATCCATTGCCGTTGGCGTCTATGCTTATGCTGTAATTGCATACCAAGCCGCTCTTGATGA
>CAMWVR010000009.1 GCA_947177795.1 uncultured Clostridia bacterium
CGTCCGAATTGTTTTTGTAATTGTAAAATTCTACGTCAAACTGCTCTTTGACAAATTTGTTGATGACAGGCGAAGTGTCAATTGTATATGAATAAGAATCTGTCAACTTTGACTTATCCCATATAGCATTGCTTAACGGACTCGAACTCGCCCCTGCATCTGCTAAAAGCGTAGAAACGCTAGACACCTTGCTCACTCCAGGCTCAAGATTAAATCTACTTGATTTAACGTTGTTTAGTCTTGGCGTCCATTCTGTGGAATATCTGCTAGTATACTTCAAGTTATCAACATTTGCGGTATGATAAAGACGCGCGTCTGCGCCTATTTCGGCTACAATCGGAACCAATGCAAAATTTGAACCGCTACGTTCTCCGTCTCCAATCAAATAACAATTTTTTACGTTAATGCTTGCTATAGTATAATCAGTACTTAATACCCATGAAGATGCCAATGCCCCAGCCAGTTCCAGACTTGAACATGCCTGCAAATTTGTTTGCAATACATCAGCTACACAGTTCTCAATACGCACATCACCATCGTCTGCAAAGTCACCTACCAAAGAACCCAAGTAACCCTGTCCGGCAAACCCGCATGCAACAGTATGCTTTGAATAACAATCCAATATTGTTATAGCATTTCGATAACGACATCCTACTATAGCGCCTAAAATAGAGTTACCAGTTGAATTTGAAAAAAGATTAGTAGCGCTAAAAGATGCCGAACATCTATAAATGATAATATCATTATAATCCGCACCTGTTTTGGGATCTACCATTGCCACGATTCCGCCTATACACCTCTGTATTACCGACGGCGCAGAAGCGTCACAAGAAGCTTGTCCTTGAACATGACAGTTTAAAATATATCCATCTCCATTTAAACTTGACACTATTCCACTCTGCTGATCGCAATTTAAATAATTAAAATTATAATTATTTAAATCTGTAATTTTTCCATTTGCAAGAACTACAAACGGCGCGCAAGACGCAGAACCGACAATGCTTAAATTTTTTATTGTATTGCCTAATCCATAAAAAGTGCCGCTAAAACGATTAACTAATACAAACGTTAAACCGCTGACGTCCAAATCTTTTGCAAGCACAAAATAATCCCCTTCGCCATAATCAGTAATTCCACTTGAAGTATTATTCATGTCTGCGGCAAAGGCATTCCACTTTGCAGTCGAATTAATAACGAATGGATTTTCTTGAGATCCATGCGGCTTGGTACTGTCTATTGTAACTAAAGTCGTATCATCGGTTATTGCGCCGCTGTGCATTTGCTCTACTTTTCTGTAGTCTGTATATCTATAAGTCGAACCGTGATATAATGCTCCGTAAGTAGCATTTAGCGTTGCGCTTGCAGTGGGCATAACGACAGCATTTGGCGCGCTGTCAAGTGACTGCGCACTGCTTATTACAGCTATTGTTAAGCACAGCAATAACGCTATACTTATCATAATATATTTAATTGATTTTCTTTTCTTTAGCGCTTGCATATAGCACCTCTCGTAAGTATGCTTTTTATTTTGTCATCTTGACGGTATTATATTGTTAAGATTTCTCCATTTCGCTTCGCTTCAGTCGAAATGACAGATTGTTTTGTCACCTCGACCCATCTTTTTATGTCACCTCGACCGCAGCGGAGAGGTCTCTATCCGTTTGAGATTTCTCGACTTCGCTCGAAATGACACGTCTGTATTTGTCACTCTCTCACTGTGAATTATACTTTTCTATTGTCCTTTTCGCAGTACTAATAGAATTTTCTATACCCAAGCTTCTTCTATACCAGAATTTGTATATTTTTTAATATGTTACAAACTCTGAATAACGTACGAAAATTCCAAAAAAAGTATACTTTTACTGACCCAAAGATATTGCAAAATTAACCTTCGTGAAGTATAATGTAATCGTAAAAATACGCCTTTTCGCAGGCAGTCAGTAAAAGTATACTTTTTTTGGAATGGGGTAAAATCAGCATTAAATTAGAATTTTAAATGAATAAAATTAATGACACGCAAGTTTATTGCGTGTCATTTTTTAGGTCCTTATCTTGTCACCTCGACCGTAGCGGAGAGGTCTAAATCATTTCTTAACTACGTCTGCAAAGTCTTTAGACTTATTTCATAAAGAACTTTATCAATTTATAATGCTTATCCGTATACGGCTGATAGCGCACAGGCATATCAAACCAAGTCTTTTTGTCGATGATACTCTTGTAATGTGTGAAGGTATCAAAGCCCGCTTTGCCGTGATACTGCCCCATACCGCTTTGTTTAAGTCCGCCGAATGGCAGCGTCGACGACGCAATATGCATGATAGTGTCGTTGATACAGCCTCCGCCGAATTTGCAATGCGAAGTCACTTTTGCTTGATTTTGTTTGCTCTGAGAGAAAAAGTATAGCGCAAGCGGCGTGGACATCGAGTTGACTTTTGCGATTGCCTCGTCAAGATCGTCAAACGTGACGATTGGCAGCACGGGTCCAAACATTTCGTTACTCATTTCGGGACTGTCTAGCGTCGAATCAAGCAACGTCGGTTGAATCTTGAGTCTTTCTTCGTCGACATTTCCGCCGTAGAGCACCCTGTCTTTGTCTATATAAGTTCTCACTTTGTCAAAGTGCTTTTGATTGATTATCTTGGGATAATTCTCATTTGTCAACGGGTCGTCGGTGTATTGCATTGCTATTTGCTTTTTGAGTTCTTCGACCAATTGTTCTTTCACGCTCTTGTCGCAATAGACGAAGTCGGGCGATACGCAAGTCTGCCCCGAATTGAGGAACTTGCCGAATACGATACGCCTTGCCGCAAGCGGTATATTAGCCGTAGCGTCGACGATACAAGGACTCTTTCCGCCCATCTCCAAAGTGATTGGCGTAAACTTCTCCGCCGCCTTTTGCATTACTATCTTACCCACGGCGGCGCTGCCCGTATAGAAGATATAGTCAAAGTCTTGTTCCATCAAAAAGGCGTTTTCTTCCCTGCCGCCGCTCACGACGATGACTTGATTTTTGTCAAAAGTTTTTTCCACAAGTTTTTCTATCACGCAAGAAGTGTTGTGCGAATATCTGCTGGGCTTGAGCACGACGCTGTTGCCTGCGGCAATCGCATCCACCATAGGCTCGATAGACAGCATAAAAGGATAATTCCAAGGGCTCATGACAAGCACGCAACCGTAAGGACACGGCATTATCACGCTCTTTGCGGGGAATTGAATCATATCGCCTCTCATCTTCTTGGGACGAGAAAACTTTTTGATATGCTTTATCATATAAGATATTTCGCAAAGAGTCATTCCGATCTCGGTCGTATAAGCCTCGATTTCGCTCTTGTTGAGATCTGCTTTGAGAGCGGCAAAAACGTCGTCTTTCATAAGCATTATGTTTTGATACAACTTCTTGAGCGCCTTTATTCTCTCTTTATAATCCCAAAAGACGCGCTCTGCCTTTTGTCTTTCAATACAAGTCAATATTTCTTCTCTTTCCATACCAACCTCATTTATAATACTGTTTTAATTGTTCATATCAAGTCACCTCGACCGCAGTAGAGAGGTCTCTATAATTTTAGATTTCTCGACTTCGCTCGAAATGACAATATAAGGATTTAGTTTCGATATTATATTTACGTTACCTCGTCAACACCTCAAGATACTTGGATATCTCGCTCTTTGCCTCTTCGAGGTTGTGTTCTCTGAAATTGCCGCATTCCTTTTGAGTCGTACCCGGCACGTAATCGAGTGTCAGGCACTTCTTGAGACATTCAACCGTCACTCGCTTTGCCTCTTGCTCCTCAATGCCAAAAAGCAAAAGATAACAACCCGTACGGCAACCCATTGGTCCAAAATAGACCACTTTGTCCTTTATCTCGCTGTTGCGAATGACGACCGCAAAAAGATGCTCGATAGAATGCAATGCTGCGTAAGAGATATAATCGCCCTTGTTGGGATATTTAAATCGCATATCGTAGGTATATACTCCGTTTGCCTCGCCAAGGCAATAAAAGCCGGGCGCTATTTTGTCGTGATCGAGTTCAAAAGATTTTATGTTGTCCATAGGTCTCTCCAATAATCGATTGTTGACAAGATTATATCACACGCTCCCACATAAGTCAATATATGAAATCGTGACAAACAACCACGTTTTTTTGCAAATTTGTCTAACTTTTGGCTTTTGAGAAGTTTTGTCTTTTTTGCCTATTGACAGCGCAAGCAAAATAAATATATAATTGTAATATATATTGATAAAATATTTTATTATAATATTAAGGTGGAATTTATGACTGACGAAAAAGATATCGCCACTTGCGATTCGACAAAAGAAGACACGACAACTGCGAGCGGTTACGCCGCTCCGCCGATGAAAACATTGGAAAAGATCGCATACGGCGGCGGAGAAATCTACGGCAGCGGTTACGCCGCATTGCTCGGCGTGGTGCTGTCTTTCTTCTTGACCAATCTAGTGCTTGTGGGCATCAAAAACGCAGAACTTTATGCGGCGATAATAATCGTCGTGTCAAAGGTGTGGGACGCAATATCCGATCCACTCATGGGCGTGATTTCCGACAACACCCGCACAAAGATAGGCAGACGCAGACCGTGGATAATCATTGGCGGCGCGCTCGTGCCGGTGGCTTTTGCAATCATGTTTATGCCCTGGGCAAAGAATATCCAAAATCAAGGCTTGAGAATCGTTTACGCTTGCGTAGGTTATTTCCTGCTCTGCACGATAAATACCATTTCGCAAGTGCCTTACGCGTCGTTGAGCGCAGAAATCTCCGGAGATTTTAAAGAGCGCAACAAAGCAAATTCAATCAAACTGCTCTTCTCTTTGGTATGCTCGGGACTTTTCTTCTTGATACCGTCGGCGGCTACCGAGGCGTACTCGGCGTATCTCAAAGGCGAAACTTCTATGTACGGCGCAATCAACGAGACGGGATTTTTCCTTGTCGTAGCAATACTTTGCGGTGTGATATTCGGCGTGGCGACAGTGCTCGTCGGCGTATTCAGCAAAGAGCGCATACCGTATGACGAAACGCAAAAGAGCAAGTTCTCTTTCAAAAGCTATGCCGTACCGCTCAAAAACAAGTCTTATAGATACCACTTGATGATGTATCTTATGGCATTCGGCTGTTATGACTTTATATCGGCGTTGGTGCTATATTACGTCACGGCGGTCGTGCCTAGCATAACCATATTCGGTATGAAAATGAGTTCGCTCTTCATCGTTGCGCCTATGATGGTAATGGCGGCGGTAACATATCCTTTGAATATGAAACTCAAGAATACCAAAGGCAAACAATTCGTATACCGCTGGGGTCTGCCGTGCTATATTCTCGGCGCTCTCGGATTGGCGGTATTCCCCAATACGACAAATACAAGCGTGAGCTGGCTGTTGCTGCTTTGCTCGGCAATAATGGGCGTGGGCTTCGGCGGAGCGCAGATGATGCCTTGGATGATCTTCCCCGATACGCAGGACGTGGCGGAACTCAAGACGGGAGTCAAAGACACGGGCTGCTATAGCGGTCTCATGACTTTTACTCGCAAGATAGGCACCGCCATTGCGCAAAGCATAGTGCTGATTGTCCTGGCCTGCGTAGGTTACAGCGAATGTACGGAAAAAATATACAACAAAGAGCTGGACGCATACCCCGCAAAAGTCACTATGGCAATCCGCATACTATTCGGAATAGTCGTAGTCGTCATGATAAGCCTTGCAATATGGGCGTCGCTGAAATATAAAGTCACTGACCAAAAGTTGACGAGAATCAAATACTTCCTCGAAAAACAACGCGCAGGCGAAAACGACACCTTGACGGACGAGGAAAAAGCAGAAAAAGAAGCATTGATAAAGGAACTTGGCTGATATGCAATTCAATACTACTCCGATGACGGGACTGACGGGAAGTCTATGCAAAATTATGGGCGTCGAACCGCCTAAAAATTCAGAGGGCGTGATAGACGAACTCGTCGACTACGCAATGGCAAAGACGGAAGGCAGACCCGTCGACAGAATACTTATGTACAACCCCGACGCAATAGGTCAATGGTCTTATGAGAAATACTCCGACAAATTCGAGCCTATGCGAGATTACGCTCCCTTCGAACTCAATATGCTTACGGTATTCCCACCCAAGACTCCCGTATGTTTTGGCAGTATGTACACGGGCGCAAGCCCCGAAGTGCACGGCATACAGCGTTACGTCAAGTCGCTCATTACGATAGACAGCATTTTCGATGCGCTTATACGCGCAGGCAAGAAGCCGTGTATAGTCACTGTCAAGAACTCTTCTCTGTCCAAAATTTTTAATGGCAAAGATATGGATTATTATCTCGAGGATTACGACAACGAAGTCATTGCGAGAGCAGTGGAACTCATAAAGCAAGATAAGTATGACTTCATAGTCGTATACAACCAAGAATTCGACGACGTAATGCACCGCTCGCACCCCAACTCCAAACGCTCGCAAAAGGCGCTCGACCACCACGCTCAGTCCTTTGACATACTCGGCAGACACGTCAAAGAGCATTGGAAAGGACACGATACTTTGATTGGTTGCGCCACCGACCACGGCACGCACCGCGAATGGTATCTTCTCGGTCAGCACTGTAAGAATATCCCCGAAGATATGAACGTCAAGCACTATTACGGAGTCTTTCCAAAAGAATGATAAGACTAAGCAATTCCCCGATGTAAACCGCATCGGGAATTTTTTCGCCAACGTATATATTCTCATCAAAATCAATGCAATTCTACTTATATTCGATTTAATTCTATTGAAAAACAACTGCAAAATGATTTAAACTGTCATTACAAATCCACATTAAGGAGCGATATATGAACGATTTCGGAGATTTTTTATATACCCTGCGCAAAGAAAAAGGCATGACGCAAGCCCAACTTGCCGACCTTTTGGGCGTGACCAACAAAGCCGTGTCAAAATGGGAGACGGGCGAAGCAATGCCAGAGACTAGTCTGCTTTTGCCGCTGTCCAGAATATTGGGCGTGACCGTAGACGAACTGCTTGACGGCAAACGCAGTATAAGTAATGACTATAATAATCAAGATTTTAAATACGAAACTACGTCGGAAGAAAACAATTCAAAAGAATTTGACTTTGACGATATCAAAAAGCATATTTTCACAAAAGGAAAAGAGGACGAAAAATCAGTATTGGAAAGCGTATGCGGAGTCGTGTGCGCAAGCGTATTTTTTCTTGGTCTGATATCCTACTTATTGATAGGCGCAATTTGGAATTTGTGGTCGCCTTATTGGGTAATAATCCCGATATGCACCTTGTCTTGCGGAATAATCGGCATCATTTTCGACCTGTCCAACGCGCAAAAGCGCAAGAGAAAAAAAGAACGAGGGGAAAATCCCTATATCGGAGCAATTTGCGGCGCACTAATGCTTGCTTGCTCTCTAACTTATTTGATTTTGGGTGTGATATTCTCTCTATGGCATCCATATTGGATAATAATCGTGATAGGCTCTTTCCTGTGCGCTATAATTGGCTCGATTGGCGGAATAATCTCCAATAAAAACAATAGGAATTGATTAAAATCACAAAATATCCATATTCTTCCAAAATGGTACATATTTGGTATTGACTTTTACTATATTTTATAGTTTAATATAAATATGGAAGTTATAATGTATATTTTAGTAGCGGTTTGCATCGCACTTGGCATATTCAAGTCATATTCCCGAAACAAGGGAAACCTAGACTTTGAGTTGATTGCAAAGACGTGCGGATCGCTTTGCTTTGTCGTAGTGGGCGTACTCGCCTTTTATCTGACTGAGCATAGCGGTAAAGAAAAGTCATATTCACTCGTAGTAATTTTGGGGCTTATACTCGGATTGATAGGCGATATATTCTTGTGTCTTTACGACTGCTATTCCGACACGAAAAGAAAAAATCTCATTCAGACTGTCGGCGTAGCCTTCTTCTTCCTGGGACACCTATGTTATATGTTCAACTTCCTGAGCTTGGAGCCATTCAAACTTTATCTGCTACCTACGCTTATCGTTTTGCCAATCGTATATATTATCTTTGCATGCAAAGTCCTCACTTCAAGCAAAGCGCAAAACGTAATGCTTTGTATATATTATTTTGCGCTCAATCTGATACTTACCTCTTCCATAAACCTAATGATCGTAAGAGGCGTAAACGCATTTACCTTGCTCAACTTGATAGGTTGCTTACTCTTTATCTCTTCGGACACGGTGCTGGGACTGTCTTGGTTTGCGCCGTCGCTGAAGTTGCCTAAAAGCTACGATTATTATATCATCCTGAGTTACTATGCGGCGCAATGCTTGTTTGCATTATCTATATTCTTTATATAATTTAATTTTTGCAATGTAAAAGAGCGACGCTATTAGCTGTCGCTCTTTGTAAGTTTTTCTTTGATGACTTTAAAAAGGTCAATGTCTTTGACAGTGCAATACGTGGACAATATCGGCACTGCAAGGAATATTGCTCCCATGATTGTGCCCAAAGTATATATCACGTGTTGCCAGCCGTTGTTGCCTACCAAGGCTTGGAAAGCCTCTACGATTTCTCTGACCATACTGTCCAAAAATTCAGGCAACGTCGCTCCCGCTCCCACGGGATACATAAGGATAAAAGCCATAAAAAGCGGTATCGTCATAATCGTGCTGTATACGCACACTGCAATTGCAAAGACAGTCTTGACTTTGCCGTCGAACGTGCCTGCCGCAGCAGACATAAGCATAATGCCTATTGCATTAGTCACTATGACTACAACGTATCTTAAAATGATGTTTGGAATTGCGCTAATATAGCCAAGACCAACGTTGCTGCCCGTGGCTTGCACTATCGACATAATACCCAATATGATAAACAAAGCCGCTACAACAATCATTACGCTTTGCTTGATAATCTTCTTTTTCTTCTCGTCCATATCTTCCCCTAACGGCAAGTCTTTGCCTATAAATTATAATTCCATTATAAAGTATATTGCGCCTCAACGCAATATATTTTTAAAATAAATTTTATGTAAATGAATATCCGCCGTCTTTCAACGCCGTCAAAGCTCTGTCAAAGTTCTCTTCTTTGATCAATATATAGTCGGTGTCATAAGTGGATACTGAAAAAATAGGTACGTTGGCTTTTGCCAATGCCGCCGAAATGCCCGCAAGTACGCCTACCAACGAAAAGTCGAGAGTCCCAACTACGCAAAAACCTCTCCAATCTCTATCTATTACTTTGCAATCTTTGGGAGCGTCGTGCTCTAAGCATACCAAAGACGTCTCGTTGCGAGTCTTGGCGAGAAAGAAAAACTCGCTTTGCATATCTACTTGATTTACGTCATCTATTTTGCAAACGCAAAATAGATCTTTAAGTATCTGTAATTGCATATTTATATTTTATCAGCGTTCACATATGCCGTCAAGCCGATTTAAATAAGCATTGCAAAATATACGATAGTATGCTATAATAATTCAGATATGAAAAACTGTCCTAAATGCAATTCGCAAATTGACGAAGATATGGTGCTGTGTCCCACTTGCGGCGAGCGACTGCGTACCTTTTGCGACAAAAACAAATATGACAAACACAATATTTTGCTAGTGCGCTTTCTTATGGTCATATCGGTAATATTTCCGCCCGTCGGCGCAATCGTCGGCAGTGTGCTCAAGAAGCGTCATACAGTGCTTGGCAAGTTGTGTTTTAGATACGCCCTTATGGGCTTAGCAATTTACTGCATGATGACTTTACTTGCGCTGATTTGCTACCTCGCAATGACCTTCCTCGGAATATCTTATTTGTAATTCTATATCTATTCGACAAACTTTGTCATTTCGAGCGTAGCCGAGAAATCTAATTCTATAATAATATTGTTGAGACCTCTCGACTTGGCTCGAGGTAACGACTATTTGATTATCCGCGCAATTGATCCATTTGCTCTTTAATAATTGATTTGATTTCGTCGATTGCGTTTGCGTATGCGACTTTCTTACATTCCTTGGTGGCTCTTACAGTAATCTCCACTTCGTCGGTTGCAAGACTCTTGGGCGAAATAACCACTCTTATAGGCATACCCATAAGGTCTGCGTCGTTGAACTTGACTCCTGCGGCTGCGCTTCTGTCGTCGAAGAGCACGTCCACTCCTTGCTTTACAAGCTCGTCATACAATTTATAAGCCTTGCCGTTGACGTTTTCGTCGTCAAGTCTCAAGGGGCAGATATGTACTTGCCAAGGCGCTACGCTCATCGGAAGAATAAGCCCCTTGTCGTCGCTTGACTCTTGCGCAATCGACGCAATAGCTCTGCCTACGCCTATGCCGTAACAACCCATGATAGGATTGAATTCCGTTCCGTCAGCGCCGTGCACCGTCATATCCATTGACTTTGTGTACTTGGTGCCGAGTTGAAATATATTGCCTATCTCGATGCCGTTTTCCACTCTCAACTTGCCTCCGCATATCGGACATCTGTCGCCGCTTCTCGTCTTGGATACGTCGCAGAACTCGACGGCAGGCATATCTCTCTTGAAGTTGAATCCCGTGTAATGATACTCCGCCTTATTGGCGCCTATCACCAAAGAATTGATATTCTCCAGCGACTTGTCAAACACCGTAATCACGCTCTTGTCAAGACCCATGGGTCCGATATTACCGCAAGCCAAAACTTCGCTCGTTCCGCCGTCGTAAGGTACTATTTCTTTATGCAAGACCTTTTTGAGCTTTGCCTCGTTGATCTCAAGATCGCCTCTCGTGAATGCTATGACTATCTCGTCAGCGCTGCCCTTGACTGCAAACACTACGGCCTTGCAAGTGAGGTCTTGAGATACTTGCAATCTTGCCGACACTTCTTCAATCGTCTTATCTTCGCCAGTGAAGACGAGTTCAAGCGGCTTGATTTGGCTTGCAGGCGCGTCAATCACTCCGTCTGCAACTTCCATATTGGCTCTATAGTCGCAGTCGTTGCAAAGCACTATGCTGTCTTCGCCGACTTCCGTCAAAAGCATAAACTCGTGAGCGACGCTGCCGCCCATCATACCCGTATCGGACTTGATATCAATGAAATTCTTCAATCCAATTCTTCTGAATATGCGGTAATACGCGTCGAATACTCTTTGATAATATTTCTCCAAATCCTCTTTTGAAGAGTGGAAAGAATAAGCGTCTTTCATCGTGAATTCTCTTACTCTGATTAGTCCGCCTCTAGATCTCGCTTCGTCGCGGAACTTGGTCTGCAATTGATATATCATAAACGGCAGTTGGTTGTAACTGCTGACTATGTGATTGGCAAGGTGTACTGCCGCCTCTTCGTGCGTCATACCAAGGAGCATGTCTCTGTCGGCTCTGTCTTTAAATCTCACCATCTCACTGCCTATCGAATTGTATCTGCCTGACTTTTCCCAAATTTCTCTCGGCATTACGACAGGGAACAGCACTTCCTGTCCGTCCAAAGCGTCCATCTCCTGACGGATAATGGATTGTATCTTTTGGCTCATCTTCTGGCAGGGCATAGTCATGGTAAAGATACCGTTTGCTACCTGCTTGATAAAGCCCGCTCTCGACAAAAGGATATGGCTTTTGATTTTTGCGTCTTGCGGAGCCTCTTTAGTACGCTCGCACACCAACTTGCTCAATAACATAAATTTACCTCTTTTAATAAATTTGTATAAATTTTATCATATCGCTTGATTAAAATCAAGTAAAGTAAAGACAATGATTTTTGCAATAAGCAAAGAGTATATGAAAATCTCAAAAGCCGTCAAGTATGACGATAAGACTAAGACAAGTATTCAAATGCAAATATGAGCATATATCAATATGCAAGTATGTACATATTTTCAATCGTTGATATTTATATATGCAAATATGTACATATTAGGATAGGGCAAGATATCAATTGAGATTTCTCCGCTTCACTTCGTTTCGGTCGAAATGACATATTATTGGATAGACCTCTCCGCTACGGTCGAGGTGACAGAACGTACGACTAGGTATCAAAATTGATATCCGTCACTTCTTCACTCTTCCATATTACTCATTACCTAAAAACTCCCCTATCGTTGGACAAGAAAGGAGATAGGCGTCTTTAGTCTCCCCTCTCGTTTGCCGAGAAGGGAGTGACACAAGATTTACGCGAGCAAAAATGTTTTCGAAACAATGAAAACGAATGCAGGCGTACTTGTTGTACGTCAAGTGAGTTTAAAGAAGTTTGGGAAACATTGGTGCCGTGTAAAATTGCGGCACCTCCTTTCTCGGCAAACGCTTAACGCAAGCCCACGGAAGTGTTATCTTTGTGTCTGTCTCTCAAAGCGTCGATTGGATGCTCTGCGATTTGATAGCGATAATCTATGCCCTTTTTGTCGATATACTCGCCGATGACCTTGTGCGACGCTACGCCGGCAGTCTTTGGGTTGACAATGCTCTGATAGTTGAAAAAGTCGCTGTCTTTCGGCATATCGCCCACGTTGATATAGTTTTCTCTGTCGGCGGTAAGACGAACGCTCTCAAGCTGTTGACGCACGTAATCTTTGCAGGAGTGGAAAGACAAAAGTTCGGGGAATTCTCCGACGGGGATAATCTGTTGCCAATCCTTTTTCTCATACTTCTTGAGCATTTGCGCGGCGGTATGCAAATGCGCTACTTCTTGCTCAAAAAGCTGTTCCCACATAGCCTTGATATTCTTGTCGCTCTCGTCCATATAGCAAGAATAATATAGATAAGCCTCGCAATATTCGTGCATAAGAGAGTTTTCAAGCCAAGTGCAGTTGGTGTCCAACAAAGAGCCGTATTGCGTGACGTGCTGCTCTTCTATCATTGCAATCTCCGTATAGAGCTGTCTGCCGAGAGTAGACTGATCGTAGAACGAGCCTTGGTTCATATAATAATTCATAGTCTGCTGTTCTGCGGCCGTGATTATCATCGTGTTGAGCACCGTAAGCATATCACTGGACTTGCTGTCGATATGATATCTTATGCTGTCGTATGGGTGTCTATGCTCGGCAATGGTAGGTCTGCCCGGCATGATTTCGACGTACTCGCCTACGAGTCTTTGCGCCTTGACGCCCTGCTCCATTTCCAAGAGATCGGCGTATCTGTAAAGGTGGTCAAAGTCCTCTAAAAGCGCAAAATCAAGCGCTTGCTTGACGTAGCCGTTCTTTTCTCTTTGAGCAAGGATTGCCGTCAGATCGACAGCCAAATGCTCGTATCCTATAGTATGCTCCAATATATTTTCGTTGAGCGGCTTTAAATTGGCGATACGCTTTTGCTGTTGCTGCTCCACTCTTCTGGTTGCGGCAAGATGTCTGCGAATGTCGTTGTTGTCGCAGTTGCGGGAAAAGCGATGCAGAAAATTGACGGATTCATATTCCGTTCCGTTCATAAGGATTATGCGAAGTTTGGTATAAGGACTTACTTCTTCCTTATCGTAAGGCTTTGAGTTGAGGCAAGACCAATCGCAGAATTGCTTGTCTTGCGACATAGGTTTGAGTTCAAAAGGATTCATTATATTCCCTCCATATTTTTTACGTTCGGGAGAATTATTGCCATTACTCAAATTTTTTATCACGGAATTTTCGTTAATTTTTTTGCAATTAATTTTTATATATGACCGAGCAAAGGCTTGTTTGAATACGTTTTATCCGTTCTACCTCGAATAATATCAAATTATGTAAAAATTTTGTATATATTTTTACCCAAACCACCTCAAAAACACTTTTTATTTGTCGCAAATAGTGATAAAATAAAAGCAACAAAAGTCAATATTGAGTCTAAGGAGTGTTTATGGACAAACAAAAGTTGGAATACCTCCAATCCAAAGCGCTTGACGTGCGCAAAATCGCCGTGGAGATGATAGGAAGATTGGGCGTGGGACATATCGGCGGTACGTTGAGCATAGTCGACCTTCTCGCCGTGTTATATTACGACATTGCAAAAGTAGACCCCAAAAATCCAAAAGATCCCGACAGGGACAGAATAGTTATGAGCAAAGGTCACGCAGGACCTGCGCTATATAGCGTACTTGCCGAAAAAGGCTACTTCCCTATGGAAGAAATCAAGACGCTCAACCAATCGGGGACAAATCTTCCCTCGCACTGCGATATGAACAAGACCGTCGGCATTGATATGACGGCAGGCTCGCTGGGACAAGGCTTGAGCTGCGCAGTAGGCATGGCGCTCGCCGGCAAAATCGACAAAAAAGATTACAAGGTGTTCTGCATACTCGGCGACGGCGAATCTCAAGAAGGACAAGTATGGGAAGCGCTGATGTACGCAGGCAATATGCGACTTGGCAATCTCGTCATCTTCATCGACAACAACGGTATGCAAATCGACGGTATGACGGCAGACATCAACGCTATTGAGCCGCTTGAGGAAAAGGGCAACGCATTCAACTTGCATACTCAAAGAATAAAAGGTCACGATATAGAGGCTATTGAAAACGCAATCAACACTGCTCTTTCAATCAAGGACAAGACCTCTCTCATCATTCTCGACACGATCAAAGGCTACGGCGTGGATTGGGTGTCGAGCAAGGGCGCAGGCTGTCACTCAATGTCTATCACTGAAGAACAGTGGCGCGAATTCTGCGGCAAGGAGGACGAGTAATATGCAAGATATGTTGGAAATGAGAGAAGTATACTGCAATTGTTTGGTTGAAGAAGCAAAGACCAATGACAAAATCGTCGTCGTCGAAGCCGACCTCATGAACTGCATCAAGACGGGACCTTTTAAGAAAGCATACCCAGACAGATTTTTCAACGTGGGTATCGCCGAGGCAAATATGGTGGGCGTATCGGCAGGTCTTGCGACTTGCGGTAAAATCCCGTTCTGCTCTTCTTTCGGCACTTTTGCTACGAGAAGATGCTATGACCAAGTCTTTATCAGCGTAGCGTACAGCAATCAAAACGTCAAGATAGTAGGCACCGACCCCGGTATCTGCGCAGAAATCAACGGCGGTACGCACATGCCTTTTGAGGATATGGGAATCATGCGCGGCATACCTAATATGCTTTGCGTAGAACCGACTGACGCAACTATGCTCAAGTCGCTCATGCCTCAGATCATAGCTTACGACGGCGCAACGTATATCAGATTGCAACGCAAAAAGGCGGAGACCGTATTCCAAGACGGCGAGAAATTCGATCTTCTCAAGGCAAAGACAGTCATCCCCGGCAAGGACGCAACTATCATCGCATCTGGCATTATGGTAAGCAAAGCTGTCGAGGCAAGTAAGATATTCAAGGGTATGGGTATGAGCGTAGGCGTGCTCAACGTCTTCACTTGGAAGCCAATTGACGAAGAGGCAATAGTCAAAGCCTGCAAGACAACGGGCGCAATCGTAGTGGCTGAAAATCACAATATACGCAACGGACTTTACTCGGCTGTCGCAGAAGTCGTAGTCGGCAACTGCCCCGTACCAATGGAAAGCGTAGGCGTGCAGGACGAATTCGGCGAAGTCGGCAAAATGCCTTATCTCGCTCAAAAATTCCACTTGACGGTAGACGATATCGTGCAAAAGACCTTGAAAGCAATCAAGCGTAAAAAATAATTTTATTGATAAAATGAAAAACGGAAGTTGCAACAACTTCCGTTTTTTATTTAGTTTCATTCTGTTTTAAATGCAATTTAAATTCCAATATTATTTGAATTTAATGTCATTCGAATTTTAATGTCATTTCGAGCGCAGTCGAGAAATCTCAACCTATTTCAGATTATTCGACTACGCCACGCTTCGCTTAGAATGACACTCACAAGGACATTCGCATCCAAATATGCTCGCATCCCTCGTCGTAATCTACTTCACCAAATGAGACGTAGCCTTGCTTTTGATAAAACCCCTCTGCTCGCTTTTGAGCGTGGATCCTTATCTCTTTGCCGCCCAACTCCTCTATCTTTTGCTTTGTAAATTCAAGTAGTTTTCCGCCGAGGCCGCTCCCCCTATACTCTTTGACCACCGCAATGCGACCTATCAAATAATATCCGTCTTGACAAAAATATCTGCAAGTCGCAACCGCTCTGCCGTCGTCAAACGCAAGTACGTGCGTAGCGTAATTATCGACGCTGTCAAACTCTTCTTGAAAGCCTTGCTCTTTTATGAATACTTCTGTGCGAATATCTCTTGCCTCGTCGGGCAACTTACCGTACGTCTTAAATTCCATATCTATATTGTATATTATTTATATGGAATTAGCAACGAAAACCTTATATGTCATTTCGACTAAAGCAAAGCGTAACGGAGAAATCTCAATCCGTACAAATAATAGATATTTCGACTTCACTTCGTTCCGCTCAATATGACTCGTTGGACGCATAGCTATCAATTTAAACGAGTCATTTTGAGCCTAGTCGAATTTTGAAACTCTAAAGAAAGCGTCAAAGGACACAATTTTATTTATATGATTGTCGTTGTCAAAGTTGCGCCCGACACTGCCGACTGATACATCATCCAATAACCTCTGCCGCCTTTCTCTATCTCCATCCACTGTCTGCAATCACTGCTGTTTTGCGGAGGATTGGAATCGTCTTTATCGGGTACTCCGTAACAAATTATATCGGGCACGCCGTCGCTTTCTATCACGCCTACGACGTAATATCCGTCGCCCTCAATAGGCACTCTCACCCACTTGCTTGAGGGAATGAGCAACGTCAATTCTTCGTCCTTTTCGTGAGCATCAAAGAGTTGACTCAAGTTGGATTCTATTTTTTTATAAAAAGGTTCTGCCGTCTTGGTTTTGCTTACTTTTTTACGCTGTACCGTTTGCTCTGCCTGTTCTTGCGGTTGGATAACCTCTTGGATATTTTGAATAGGCTGATCCTGCTCGGCTGCTATCTGCTCCGTCACGCTTACTTCTTCAGTCGCCGTATTTACTTCGTCTATCTTTTTCTCTTCGTCAAAAGTCGGTTCTACGGTAGTCTGCGTGATAGCCTGTTGATCGACTGCGTCTGACCTGTCTGTCGGTCTCTCAACCACTTGAGCAATACCCGCCAAATATCTGTGTATATCTATCATTATAGCGTTGGGAGAAAATCTGCCCTTGTTGCTGCCCATACACACGATACTGCCGTCCGATACGACGACGATTTGAATAGTCTTGTGGAGATCGTAAAGCGCATTAAACGTATGCTCACCGTCAAAAAGATTTCCGCAATACATAATGTTGTCGCCGCTCTTTATGCAAATCACGCCTTTGCCGCTTAGTCCCAAAATCCTGACAAAGCAACTTGTCCTGCCTGCAAAATTCTCAAATTTAACTATGCCCGAACAATTGCTCTTGCCATGCTCGGTCATAATTATAATCTTTTTTAAAATTACCATATTCTACCTCCGTACACGATAACTTATGCGGAGAAAATATGGAATATGCAAAATAGCCTTATAATAAAATATTACTTCCCTAACAGCTCGCTCAACTTGATAAATTGATCGATATCCAATACCTCGCCTCTTATTCTCTCGTCAAGTCCCATATCATTGAGAGCTTTGCAAGCGGCTTCTCTGCTCACGCCAAGACCGCTCATAAGATTGTTGACAAGTGTCTTGCGGCGCATTGCAAAAGCGCACTTGATGACCTTCTTGACTTTGGCTTTGTCTACGTGAGAATACTTATCGTCAAGATCGATGCGCACGATACAGCTGTCCACGTTGGGTTGAGGCGTAAACATATATCTCGGCACGTCTCGCATTATCTTGGCTTTGCCTTCAAGCGCAATGGCAAGCGTGATCACGCCGTAATCGCCGTCGGTTGCCGTGGACGTCAATCTAACTCCCACTTCTTTTTGTATCATAACCGTAATGCTTTTGGGACGACGTTTTCTCTCCAAAAATCTTATTATAATAGGCGTGGTGATATAGTACGGCAAATTGGCGACGACTTTGTAATCTTTGCTTTCCAAAAGTTCGTCCAACTCATCGTCGCTTACCTTTTGAATATCCCTAAACACCACTTCGACTTTGTCTTCCAATCCTTTGAGAGTCTGCCCCAATATCGGCACGAGATTGCGATCTATCTCAAAGGCAAGCGTTTTGCCTGCGGCAGTTGCAAGCTCTCTCGTGAGCGTACCCGCGCCAGCGCCTATCTCCACGACGACGTCGTCTTCGCATACTCCGCTGTCCTTTACCATTGCTTGCAAAAGATTGGTATCAGTGATAAAGTTCTGTCCGAATTGCTTGTTGAATCTAAAGTTGTGGTCTTGTAAAATCTGTTTTATATCGCTCATATTATAAATACTTTAATTATCTTTACCGTTATTATTATTGCGTTTTTTCTCAATGACCTTTCTTGCGGTAGCAAAACCCAATACGGTTAGCGCAATCATTTCCAATACTCCGAAAGTAACTATCAACGCTCTCTGCATAGTAACGTTAGCTATACTTGTAACCGACAATATTATCGTCACTACGCCTATGATAATCAGGCTCAACGCCCAAAGTATATCTATTGCCTTATACTTTTTCATGTTTACTCCTCTTATAAATCGGTGCCGTCATTTCGAGCGTAGTCAAAAGTCTAATGTGTCACCTCGACCGTAGTGGAGAGGTCTCTATTCGACTTCCTTTAACCCCGCTCAATATGATGTCACTAGGATTGAGATTTCTCCATTCCGCTACGCTACAGTCGAAATGACGTTAGATAATTATAATAATTCCCTCACTCTCAGCTTTGCGCCGACAGACTTTGCAATCTCTCTGGCTTTGGCAATCTCTTCTTTACCTATCACGTCGACTACGCTCAACACGACGTTGGCGCCGTGATTTACGCACTTCTTGGCAAAGTCTAGCATTACGTCAAAGGCTCTCTCTCCGTAGTCGCTGTGACATATCTTGTCGTACTTGACTGCATCGGTAGCATTGAGCGAAATATTGATAGTATCTATGCATTTGGATATTCTCGGAGTGATATCCTGCCCAAGTATTTCGTTTGCCTGACCGTTGGTATTTATTCTCGTCACCCCGCCTTTGGAATGGACGTAATCGCATATTTTCTCAATTGCGTCGAATCTATACGTAGGCTCGCCGTAGCCGCAGAATACAACTTCGCCGTAATCTTTGAGATTAAAATCTTTTTCAAGAATTTCTATCACGGTTTCGGCGCTCGGCTCGTCATTTATCCACAAGTCTCCGTAGATAGGTTTGTCATAATACCGCACACAAAACTCACAACGGTTGGAACAACGGTTGGTCAGATTGATATATATATTGTCGTCTACTGTATAAACGTACCTATTTTGCATGATCAAAACCTCATTTGTCGTATTTGAAAAACAGCCTTTTTGTGTTCTCGTACGTGATCTTCTCTATTATTTTTCTGTCCACGCCCTTTACTCCGGCGATTTTGTCGACCACCAAATTGACGAACTTAGGCTCGTTGGGTTGACCTCTATAGGGAACGGGCGTCATATACGGACTGTCCGTCTCCACCAAAAGCCTATCCTCTGGAATAGCCGCAATTACATCGTCTTTCTTTGCGTTTTTAAAAGTGATCGCTCCGCCTAGAGCGTAATAGCAGTCGTATTTATTAAACCGTTTTATCATCTCGACGCTGCCCGAATAGCAATGCAGCAATACGCCGTAATTCAACTTGTCTCTGTGAGCGTTGAGTATATCGATTGCGTCGCCGTAAGCGTCTCGAATATGCAATACTATAGGCAATCCCACCTTGTCGGCAATTACTATCTGCCTTGCAAAGACGTCTCGTTGAATATCTCGCTCCGACTTGTCGTAATAATAATCAAGTCCTATCTCGCCTATCGCAAGAGTCTTTTTATTAGTTGCGTTTTGCGTATAAAACTCTTCGGACTCGCTGTCGTAATACTTTGCGTCGTGCGGGTGAGTGCCTATTATCGCATAGATATTGTGGTACTTATTGGCAAGCTCAACGGCGCTCTTTGACGATTGCATGTCAAATCCCACCTCAAAGACGCTCTCCAAGCCGTCTGACGACAGACTTTTTGATATCTCTTCTACTCTGCCTATAAGTCTTTCGTCGCTTAAATGAGCGTGAGAATCAATCAACATAATTATCCGACTATACTGCCCGACTTGACGGACTTGCAAGGAGTAATCAATGCCAAATCTCCGTTCTCATCCTCGGCGCAAAGCACCATACCTTGCGACTCGATACCTCTCAACTTGGCAGGCTTTAAGTTGGTGACGACAATCACTTGTCTGCCCACCATATCTTCGGGGGTATAATACTTGGCGATACCGCTGACGATAGTACGAGGTTTCTCCTCTCCCACGTCGATTTGCGAACAAAGCAACTTATCTGCCTTTTCTACCTTCTTGCACTCCAAGACAGTGCCGACTTTCAACTCAATCTTTGCAAAATCTTCTATGCCGATTTGCTGAAGCGTAACTGCATTCTCCACTTTTTCATTCTCCTTTTTTGCCTGCGACTTGGCTTTTCTTCTCTCTTCTTCCAAGATCTCGTCCATTACTTTGAGTTCTTTGGCAATATCTATTCTCTGGAAGAGTTGTTCGCCCTTGTCTACTTTCAATCCGTCAATCTTTGCGCCGAACTTGACTATGCTGTCAAAATCAGTCAAGCCTATACCCTCTTTGATACCCAATTTCTCAAATATCTTTGCAGGAGTCTGCGTAAGGAACGGCTGAAGAATTACCGACGTCATTCTTATCGTCTCGCAGAGATTGAAAAGCACAGTCTTAAGCCTTTCTCTGCCCTCGTCACTCTTGGCAAGTATCCAAGGAGTGCATTCGTCGATATACTTGTTTGCTCTTTGAATGACCTTGAATATCGTTTCCAAAGCCTCGGGCGCTCTCATCTCGTCCATATACGCCGTGACAGTAGGATACATATTTTCTGCCAACGCAATAAGATCCTTGTCGATATCGTTGCAATCCGTCGGAGCAGGTATTACGCCGTCAAAATATTGCGATACCATTGCCGTAACTCTCGACACGAGATTGCCAAGGTCGTTGGCGAGGTCGCTGTTGCGAAGTTTGAGGAATATCTCGTTGGTAAAATTGCCGTCCTGTCCGAAGGGAACTTCTTTGAGCATATAATATCTCAATGCGTCCACACCGTATCTCTCGCAGAGAATAAACGGATCGACGATATTGCCCTTTGACTTGCTCATCTTGTCATTGTTGAACATCAACCAACCGTGACCGTATACCTTTTTAGGCAAAGGCAAATCGAGCGCCATAAGAATTGCGGGCCATATAATAGAGTGAAAACGAATGATTTCTTTGCCCATCATATGCACGTCGGCAGGCCAATACTTCTTGAACAATTCTTCGTCTTCGCCGCCATAACCAAGCGCAGTGATATAGTTGGTAAGCGCGTCTATCCATACGTATACGACGTGCTTTGGATCAAAGGGAACTTTGACGCCCCAATCAAAGGAAGTACGCGACACGCAAAGGTCTTGAAGTCCCGGCTTGATAAAGTTGTTGAGCATCTCGTTTTGACGAGTGACGGGCTGCAAAAAATCCTTGTCGTCTTCGATGAGCTTTTGAATTTTGTCTTGATACTTACTCAATTTGAAGAAATAACTCTCTTCTTTAGTCAACTCCACTTCTCTTCCGCAGTCGGGGCACTTGCCGTCGACAAGTTGTGTCTTTGTCCAAAAAGCCTCGCAAGGCGTGCAATACCACCCCTCGTAAGCGCTCTTATAAATATCCCCCTTGTCGTAGAGCTTTTGGAAAATCTTTTGCACAGCTTTCTCGTGATATTCGTCAGTTGTGCGAATAAACTTGTCGTAAGATATGTCGAGCAAATCCCAAAGTTTTTTGAGTTCGTCAACGACTCCGTCAATATACTTCTTTACTTCAACTCCGTGCGAAGCGGCAACTTTCTGAATTTTTTGTCCGTGCTCGTCCGTACCTGTGAGATAGAATACGTCGTAGCCCTGCATACGCTTGTATCTTGCCAAAGCGTCGCAAATGATAGTCGTATAGCAAGTGCCTATATGCCACTTGCCGCTAGGATAATAAATAGGCGTAGTGATATAAAACTTTTTTTTCTCCATACCAACCTTCCTCAATAATTTTTCTATAATATTATACATTACGCGCGAGTAAAAGTAAACTTAAATATAAGTATAATCGTATTTGAATTTATTTAATCAAATTAAATCGTGTATCATTTCGCCGTCATTTCGACCGCATTGGAGAAATCTCCGTCAAAATTAATTTTACTAAAAATCCCCTATCGAATGCGATAAGGGAGTTTTTTATTTAATCGTCTTAAATGATTTAACTTTTTGGCGAACCCGATATAGCAGGATCGCACATATTCAGTCCAAGCACCACGCCGATCACTATCCAAAGAACTATGCCGTAAAACATACTTTGAAAAAACGCTTTCTTGTAATCTTGGTTCTTGACGAAGAAATAAAGTACCAACGCCAAAGGCGGTAATAGCACTCCTGTCAAAAAACACAGATCCTTAAGCGTCTTGGACATCTACATCTCCTCCGCCAACATTGCCTTGACTTTGACTAAGCGTACTATAGTACTTCTTTCGTTCTCGTCAAGCTTCATTGTGATAAATCTAATGGTCTCTTCAAGTTGAGGTATCATTACGTATTCAAGCGCATTGACGCGACGGCGGTTCTTTTCTATCTCAATGGCAAGCATATTGCAAGTCTTTTCCACTTCGGCAAGTTTGACCATACTCTCGAGTAATCCGTTCATAACTTCTACGGAATTATCAAGCTCTGCGGTAACTCCCGAGAATGAATAGGGATATTTATCCCCTTCGGTACTAGTCTTGATGGATATAAGCGGAACTTCAACGCTCATCACGTTCTGACTGTCGAGCTCTATCTTGACGCTCTTTGACGGCATAGCGACTGCTTCTTGAATGACTGCGTCGTCGCTTACCGCCTTGGCTACGACAAAAGTAGTCAAAGCCGACTTCAATTGAACTTCAACCTCTTCTCTAAGCGTCTTATTCTGATTGGCAAACTCCATAAACCGTCTGATCATCTCGTCGGATTTATCCTTTAAGAGTTTGTGACCTCTCACCGCCATCTTAAGACGCGTCTTCAATCTTTTCAACTCCATTCTGGTGGGGTTTACGTTTAGTCTCTCTGCCATTTGCCTGCCTTATTTGTTACGTTTTTATGTCAATTTATATTTGAACAATGTTCAGCTTTGCATTTAATCGACATATATTTAATATTTTTATTATTCTATATATTATTCTTGTATCAATATTATATCTTTGATATATGCTGATATATAGATTACTATTTCGGCTTATTACGCGATTTGAACAATGTTCAACTTGCATAATATTACCTAATTATTACTTCTTTTCCTCTTCAAGCTTAGCCTTGATAGGATCGTAATACATCTCAAGGTATTTGTCCTTGATTCGTTTCATTTCCGATCTTGGCAAAAGCGTCAAGAGTTCCCAGCCTATCGTAAGAGTCTCTTCGATAGTTCTGTTGGTGTAGAATCCTTGATTGATATATCTCTTCTCAAACTCTTCTGCAAAGTAAGCGTATTGTCTGTCGAGAGGAGTAAGCGCTGCGTCGCCAAGTATTGCCGAGAGTTCTTTACACTCCTTACCTTTTGCGTACGCCGCAAAGAGCTGATTCATATTACCCGAGTGATCTTCTCTCGTCTTACCTGCGCCGATACCCTTTTGTTTTAGACGGCTAAGCGACGGCAATACGTCGATAGGAGGCGTATAACCTTTTTTGTTGAGTTCTCTCCCGAAGATTATCTGACCTTCGGTTATATAGCCCGTCAAATCGGGGATCGGGTGCGTTTTATCATCCTCGGGCATAGTGAGTATTGGAATTTGCGTAATACTTCCTGCTTTGCCCCTTATTCTGCCCGCTCTCTCATACATCGTCGCAAGATCGGTATAAAGGTAGCCCGGATAGCCTCTTCTGCCGGGGACTTCTTTTCTTGCCGCCGATATCTCTCTCAACGCCTCGCAATAATTGGTGATATCCGTCATTATTACAAGCACGTGCATTCCCTTCTCAAACGCCAAGTACTCAGCGGCTGTCAAAGCCATCTTCGGCGTAGATATTCTCTCAATCGCAGGGTCGTTGGCAAGATTGATAAACATTACGGCTCTCTCTATTGCGCCCGTCTTGCGGAAGTCTTGCATAAAGAACTCCGCCTCTTCGTATGTGATACCCAACGCTGCAAAGACGACTGCGAATTTAGAATCGTTGTTTAATACCTTTGCTTGACGGGCAATCTGCGCCGCAAGTTCTGCGTGCGGTAAGCCCGAAGCGGAAAATACGGGAAGTTTTTGTCCTCTTACCAATGTATTAAGTCCGTCGATTGCGGATATACCCGTCTGAATAAATTCGTCGGGATAATCTCTCGCCGCAGGATTTATTGGCTGACCGTTGATGTCGAGTTTCATCTCGGGGATTATCGGCGAGCCGCCGTCTTTGGGATTGCCCATACCGTCAAAGACTCTGCCAAGCATATCTTCGGATACGGCAAGTTCTAAGCTTCTGCCCAAAAATCTCGCCTTAGAAGTGGACATCTGCAAGCCTTGCGCGCCCTCGAATAATTGAACGAGCGCCTTGTCTCTATTGACTTCAAGCACTTTGCCGCGTCTTATGCTTCCGTCCTTGCCCTTAATCTCGACAAGTTCGTTGTAAGCCACGCCGTCAACGCCGTCTACCAACATAAGCGGTCCTACGATTTCTCTAATTGACTTATATTCTTTTAACATACGGTCTCTCCTTAATCTACGTAAGCCAACTTGTCAAGCTGTGCTTTCATATTTTCGCAAATCTCGTCCAGCTTTGCAATTTCGCTCTCGGGAATAAACTTCATTCTGCCTATAGCTTCTCTTGCAGGTATAGCTATTATATCGTCGAATTCTGCGCCTTTCTTGAGCGCTTCTTGCGAACATCTATAACATTCTAAGATAAGATTGAGCATCTTATGCTGTTTTGCAAGACTTGCGTAGGTATCTACATCGTCGAAAGCGTCCTGCTGCAAATAGTCTTCTCTTATTGACTTGGCAGTTTCCATAGTCAGTCTGTCTTCATAACTCAACGCATCCACGCCGACAAGACGTACGATTTCGTCGAGATTTGCCTCTTCTTGCAATATCGTCATAGCTTGCTGACGGTTGTCATTCCAAGTCCTTTCAGTATTCTTACCGTACCAATCGCCAAGTCTGTCTACGTAAAGCGAATAGCTTTGCAACCAATCAATCGCAGGGAAATGTCTTGCGTATGCAAGCGAAGAGCTCAATCCCCAGAATACTTTGACGATTCTCAAAGTAGCTTGAGTGACAGGCTCAGACAAGTCGCCGCCCGGAGGCGATACTGCGCTGATCGCCGTGACAGATCCGACTCTTTCTTCGCTACCGATTGCATTGACGATACCCGCTCTTTCATAATAACTTGCAAGTCTTGACGCAAGATAAGCAGGATAGCCCTCGTCGCCCGGCATTTCTTCAAGACGGCTTGACATCTCTCTTAATGCCTCCGCCCAACGGGATGACGAGTCTGCCATGATTGCCACGTTGTATCCCATATCTCTAAAATATTCCGCTATCGTAATACCCGTATACATTGACGCTTCGCGAGCGGCAACGGGCATATCCGAAGTATTTGCGATAAGCACCGTTCTCTTCATAAGCGCCTCGCCCGTCTTTGGGTCGATAAGTTCGGGGAACTCGTTGAGAACGTCAGTCATCTCATTGCCTCTTTCGCCGCAACCTACGTATACGATTATATCTGCGTCCGACCACTTTGCAAGTTGGTGCTGAACGACTGTCTTACCGCTGCCGAAAGGTCCGGGAATACAAGCCGCGCCGCCTTTCGCCACAGGGAAGAACGTGTCTATAGTACGTTGACCCGTCACAAGAGGAGCGACGGGATACATCTTACTCTTAAAAGGTCTGCCTATTCTTACAGCCCACTTTTGGCACATCGTCACTTTGACGTCGCCCTTTGAAGTAGTAATCACGCATATCACGTCGTCTACGGTATGCTCGCCCTCGGATATAGTTTTGATCTTACCCTCGACGCCCACAGGAACCATGATTCTATGCTCGACGACCTTAGTCTCTTGCACCACGCCGAGAATATCTCCTGCGACAACGCTGTCGCCCTTGGACTTTTTGGCTGTGAACTTCCAAAGTTTTTTGTGATCGATTGCAGGTATCTCCACGCCTCTGCCAATTCTGTCGCCCGTCATTTCCACGAGTTTTTGAAGAGGTCTTTGAATACCGTCGTAGATACCCTCGATAATACCCGGTCCAAGTTCTACGCTGAGCGGAGCGCCTGTGGATATCACCTTTGCGCCCGTACCCAATCCGCTGGTCTCCTCGTATACCTGAATCGACGCTCTGTCGTCGCGCAATTCGATGATTTCGCCGATAAGATTTTCTTCGCCGACTCTCACGACGTCAAACATCTTGCAATTGCGCATACCTTCCGCCACGATAAGCGGTCCGGAAACTTTGATAACTCTTCCTACTTCTTGTTGCATAATCAATCTTCCTTATTAAACAATATGTCAGTACCTATGGCTCTCTCCACGTCTGCTTTAATACCTTGCATACCGTATCCGTTGGACTTGCCACCGTCGGGTATGGGTATTATTGCCGGATAAGCCTTGGTCTTATATTTTGCGAGCAAAGAGTCCATTTGCTCCGCTAGATTTTCCGTAATAAATATCACCGAGTGAGTCTTGGCGAGTTTTTTTATGATGGCTTCGCCCTCCTCCTTGGTATCGGCGCAAAAGACTTCCATACTGATAGCCTTGAAAGCCAAAATCAAATCTTTATCTCCAACTACCGCTATCTTGCCTTCACGCATATAATTCCCTCAATCTGTCTCTAATGACGTCTTTGTCCACGTCGTTTTTGAGAAGTATACAAATCATTCTCACAATCTTTATCTCAATTTTTTTAGCCACGTAAAACCCTGCTATAGGGGCTACGGAGAAGATATCGTTGCGACCTTCTTTAAAAATATTGATAAGAGTGTTGTCCCAAATCCTCTCAAAAGCCACCATATCGCCTGCCTTGAGAGATTCTGCAATTTGCGGATAGGGCGAATACGCCAACTTATCCAACACGTTTTGCAATTCGCCGTTAAAGAAAGATATGTCCAACTTTCCGCCGTCGATAAAACTCTCTTTAAACAACTCTATATTGCCCGCTTTACTTGCCCTCGTGAACGAAGAAATATTCATCATATCTATATTCGTCTGCCAATACGCCGTCATGAACTTGTTCTTGGCTTTTTTCAGCATTGCCATTATGTCGGCGTAGCAAGCCTTGTCAAGCGTCAAATCTATAAACCTCGGACTCGTATTGCCATCGGCTCTTGCGCTGTCGATCGTCAAAAGAGCCTTTTTCATACTCTCCGACAACGCAGAATAGTCGTCGGCGTAAATCATATCTTTGATCTCTTTGGGATCGAGATTTCCCTTTGGCGCAAGCATAAAGTCTATATCGTCAAGACGCATATACTTGCCCTTGACTATAGCTTTTAAGTTGTGGTAATCGGACTTTACGGCAAAGGTCTCCATGCCCTGCCCGTCTGGCATTGCATCAAAAACGAATTCGCTGACCTTTTTGTCCTCCGCCTGCAAGATTTCGTCATAGTTCTTTGCTTCGACTACCATGCCGCCGCCATAAGAACTCTCCAAAAGCACTTTTATACCCTCTTCCAACCCGTCGCTGTACGCCATACGCACAATCTTCTCGTTGGTCAAGAAGGTATTTTCCAATGCCTTAACTCTTGCATTTGAATAGACCAAACTGTTTTTTGCCATCAGTCTTTGCTCCCAAACAAAATCCCGTCGATATTGCTTTCGATCTTTTCTTTGATCAAAGAAAGCTCTAATTCCAAAGTGAGATTCTTGTCATAATTTTTGCCCGACAAAATCACTCCGCCTTTGAACTCGCCAAACTCGTCGCTCTTCTTCAGCGACTTTTTGCTCTTCTTGGCAATGTCTGCAATCAGCTTTTTGGTAATGACTTTGTCGTCTTCTTTAGCGACGATTACCTCGTCGCCGTCTTCGCAACAAGACAATATCATACCTTCGACAAGCGCAAGATAAGTCTTTTTGTCAGCTTTAACAGCGTCCAAAGCCTCGTCAAACGCCTTGTCGATGATTTGCTTTTTTCTGCCCTGCAAAAGCTTTTTGACGTCAAGATTAGCGACGACTTCGCTCCTCTCCATAGCCTGTCTATACAACTCGTCAGTCTTACCTAAATTACTCTCGGCAAATCTGTCGACCTGTCTTTTAGCTCTTGCCAATATCTGCTCCGCCGTGTTGTTAGCCTCGGCAATATTAGCCTCGGCGACGGCGTTGGCGTCGTCTATTATCTTTTGGATAATTGCCTCTTTGTTGTTCATAATATACCTTTTCTATTACTTGATCAAGAACCAAACGCCCAAGAACGATATCAAAAGAGCGAGAAGCGCATAAGTCTCTACCATGACGGTCATAAGCAAACCTTTACCGGATGCCTCGGGACGCTTTGCAACCATTGCGATAGCTGCGGAAGCGCACTTGCCTTGATAGATACCCGATACGAGACCTACGATAGCCATAGGAGCGCAAACCGCTACCATGCCCCAACCTTGAGCCGACGTCCAATCGCCCAAAGTACCGCCGATAACTCCCGCTTTCAAGAATACCAAGAATGCAATAATAAGTCCGTAGATACCTTGAGTACCGGGAAGAAGTTGCAAAAGCAAAACCTTACCGAACTTACTTGGATCTTCGCTGGTGACGCCTGCCGCCGCTTGACCTGCAATACCTACGCCGATTGCAGAGCCGCAACCTGCGAACAATGCCGCCAACGCTGCTCCTATCATTGCTACATAAACTCCGTTCATTATATTAACCTCCTGTGGTTTATATCTTTGTTATATCTACGCATATGCGTATTTATCTATTGTTATCGCTTTGCCAATCGACGTCATTTCGACCGCAGCGGAGAAATTTCTGCTTTCTATTTTATCGATCGAGACCCATTCGACTTCGCTACGCTCCGCTCAGGGTGACACAACCAACTATCAATCGCCCGACGTATTACGCCTTGCTCTTATTTGCCTTTATTAGACTGAGGCGCGCCTATCTTATAGTATTTCATCTCGCTGCCAAGCGGAGCAAACAACTGACCGCCGCCCGTATAGAACTTGCCGAAGTATTCGACAAACTGCAATCTCGAGTTGTGAACGTAAGCGCCCAACGAGTTGATAGCCACGTTGAACGAATGACCTACAAGATATATCACTATCGAGATTATCACGCCCAAGAACTTCCAAGGCACCATGCCCGATATGATATCGGCGATTTGATTGAAGACCATTGCTATAACGCCCGTCGCCAAACCAAGTCCGAATATACGAGTATAGCTCATCAAATCGGAGAAGAAATTGATGATACCGTACAGCGCCGAGAATGCGCCCGATACTTTCTTTGCGCCCTTCTTGCCAAACGTACCCGAGAGCATTAACAGTATCAGACCCAACACCAAAAATACGATGCCGAGTATCTTTGCCCAACTTCCCAACTTGCTTGCCAAAGCTATTCCGCCTAAGCCAAGCGCCATGAAATACCAACTAAACGCAGACGAGATACCCCATATCGGTTGCCCTTGCTTTATCAAAGCCACCATGTTTATCGCCATACCGACAAACATTTGAATGAGACCTACGGCTATACTTATTACCAAGAACGGCATAGGCTCTTCTATCGGGTTAAACAAATACCAAATACCTATATCCTTTGCGCTTACGCCAAAGTACGAGCCGAACAAAAAGCCCCATATTATCGTCGATATACCGCCCATAAATATAATCTTGACAAGATTAAGTTCGCCCTTAGGCGGTCTTCTTATTGCAAGAACGAGTCCTGCGCCCAACATAAGCAACAATCCGTATCCTGCGTCGGACAGCATCATGCCGAACATGAGGAAAAAGAAAAACGCTACGCCGGGATTTGGGTCAATCTCTTTATAGAAAGGTACGGAATACATATTCGTCACGCTCTCGTACGGCGCAACGATACCGTTGTTGACCGCAAGAGTAGGAACTTCTTCGCCCTCAAGCGGGTCTCTTATCAAAAATGCAAGCGACAGCGGACTTTCGGTCAATTCTTTGTCCACTCTTTCCGCCTCGCTCTGCGGCAACCACGCCTCGAGATAATAAGTGGAATCGGTGACTTGCGTATTGTTGCGACTCTGCGCCTTTGCGACCTCAAGCGTAAGATAATCGTACAATTTCATCACGTCTTCTCTTATGCTCTCATAAGTCATTATCTTTTCGACAAGTCTGTCGTTTTGCTTATCTATATTATCGATATTGACGTAGCACTCTTCGATTATCTGACCTGCCGTCTTTGCCTCGTCTATCGGACATACGGCAAAATCGACGTCGGTCAACGTCTCTTGAATATCCTCTCTCTTTTCTTTGGGTATTACTATCGCTACGCCGCTGCTTATCTCGCCGTTGAATACCTCGTATTCTCCGCCTTTTTCTCTTATACTCTCCAAAAGCGGAAGCTTTGCATTCTTGACTTCGCCAAGCAATACGTTGACGGTCTTGGTATCTTTAAAACGCGAAAACTCAACGCCCATATTCTTATACGGCGACATAGACGCAAGCAAAGCGTTTTGCTTTTGCTTATCTGCTTTGAGAGCAATAATTTCGTCTTTACAGGATTTGAGTTCTTCTATCTGCGAAAAAATGTCAGCTTGAGTGTCTTGCAATTTTTCAAAACTCTCATACGTAATAATCGGCTTGACGGCAAACATACCTCTGCCTTTTGCGGGAGAATAATCGATCTTATGCTCCTTGGCGAGTTTTTTTGCCGTGACCTTATATTCTTTGACGGTCTGTAAACAAAATTCCAGCTTGGCAAGCTTGACTTTGTTTTCGTCTATATCCTGCTGAATATCCACCGACTGCATGTTGGCGATTTTTTGCGTAGCAACTACTTCTGCGCAACCCAACTTGTGCAGTTTTTTGATCAAAGTATTACGCTCTGCGACGTTGCCTATCAAAAGCAACTTCTGCATATTACTTAATGCCATACTTACCTTTCAACTCTTTGATAATACTTGACGTGACTTTCTTCTTATTCTTTTCAAGAGCGGATATCATTTCGTCAGCCTGCTTTTGCGCGTCTTCAAGTTGAGCAATTCTCAACTCTGCGCCTTTCTTTTCGCCTGCCTCGACAGCCGACTGCTCTTTGGCGTACTGTGCGTCCTTTGCGCTCAAAATCATGGCGTCAGCCTTGACCTTTGCCTCGTTGACGATATTATTCGACTCATTGACCGAAGCTTTGACAATTTCTTGCGCCTTGTCCTCTGCCTCGATAATACTGCCTATCATCTCTTCAATCATCTCAATTCTCTCCGTCGAATTATTTGAAATACTTGCTCTCGATTTCGCTTATCTTTGCCACTCTGCCATTGTGACGACCGCCCTCAAACGGCGTATCCAACCACACTTGCACCATCTGACCCGCCAATTCTTCGCCAATGACTCTTCCGCCCATAGCGAGAATATTTGCGTCGTTGTGCTGAGCGCACATTTGAGCGGTAAACAAATCGTGGCAAACCGCCGCTCTCACGCCTTTGACTTTGTTGGCGGCAATGCTTATGCCTATGCCCGTTCCGCAAAGTATGATTCCTCTGTCGACCTCGCCTTTTGATACGGCCTCTGCGACTTTCAACGCATAGTCGGGATAATCCACCGACTTGACGTCTTCGCACCCCATATCGATTATTTCAATACCGTTGTTTTCCAAAACCTTTTTGACTGTAGGTTTTAAAACTATCCCGCCGTGGTCACATCCGATTGCTATCTTCATAAGCGCTCCTATTCTTTTTATATACTTGGTATTTTATCACAATTTCCAAAATTATGCAAGACCTATTTTTTATTTTTCTTTTATTATATGATACTCATAAGCAAGATTTTACTTTGATTTTTGTCGAATTTTACATAAGATAACGTTATTATATGGATATATCATATTAGATATTTCGACTTCACTTCGTTTCGCTCAATATGACTCGTTAAATGTGCAGCTCTCGCTTTAAACGAGTCACCCTGAGCGTAGTCGAAGGGTCTATTTTATGGATTGAGATTTCTCCACTCCGCTACGCTACGGTCGTAAGGAGCGTAGCTACGGCATAGCGGGCAAGCAATATTGCGTCTCGTGCGAGCGTCAATGACATCTCTTCTTGCCACTAGTTTGGCAATATTGCCAAACTCACAACCTTGTCAATCCCGCACCTTAACTGCGCCTCTACCGCGCGATAACTTGCGATATTTCCGCCGTAAGGGTCGGCAATATCTCCCTCGCCCGTAATATCGTCAAAGCAAAATAGCTTTTTGTCCTCGACTTGACCTGCAAGCATTCTCTTATGATCTCTCGTCATTGTGACGACGATATCGCAGCTTGAGAGCAGTTTTGCAGTCACGGGCTGAGTCTTGTGCGTAAAGAAAATATCCATCTCTTCGATAATTTCCGCAGTGTGTCGGCTCATGGGTTCGCCGTATCCGCAAAATATTCCTGCGCTGTCAACCTCGATATTTTTCAAGCCTTCTTTATCTATCTTTTCTTGCAATATCGCCTGCGCCATTGGCGAACGGCAGGTGTTGCCGGTGCATACAAACAAAATCTTCATATACGTTTACCTCCGCTGGCTTTGTTGACCCTGTTCATAATCGAAGCGCCGATACCCTCTTCTCCAAAGTCTTGACAGACGATATAGTCGTACTTCTCCTGCGCCTCGTGCATTGCGGCGTAAATATTACGCATAGCGTCTTCGTCGCTTTCGCCAAGGTCTATAAAATCAAATTTACCGACGATACCTTCAAGATAACGGCTTTTTGCAAGAATGACGGGAGAATGCCCGTTTGCTTTCTGACGGCAATATTCCTCGACTGCGGTTCTTGCGCTTGTCGCAACCACCATTTCGCAACTTGGAGCGTAATGCTTATACTTCATTCCCGGCGCCTTAGCCACTATTATCTTGCCGTCGAAATTCTTGACCTTGCCAAGCACTTTTGCAAGCATGTCCTGCGTAATTGCTCCCGGCCGCAAAATCGTCGGTATATCCGCAGTCATATCCACAATAGTGGACTCTATGCCCACTTCGCATTCGCCGCCTTGCAATATCAAAGGCACTCGTCCCTGCATGTCTTCAAAAACGTGCTGAGCGCTTGTGGGCGAAATTTTTGTCGACGTATTGGCAGACGGAGCCGCCAAAGGCGTGCCGCAAGCCATAATAAATTGTCTTGCCACTGAATGGCTTGGAAAGCGTACTCCCACCGTATCAAGTCCCGCAGTCACTTCGTCGGGCACGTTCTTTGACCTCTTGAGAATGACGGTAATAGGTCCCGGCATAAATTCATTCATCACAGCCTTTGCGCCGTCGGAAACGTCGACTGCCAAGTCATTCGTCCAAGATATGTCGGCAATATGCGCAATGAGCGGATTATCCATCGGTCTGCCCTTTGCCTCGAATATCTTGCGTACGGCGTCGCCGTCAAAAGCGTTGGCGCCGAGTCCGTAGACAGTCTCGGTGGGAAAGACGACTACCTCGCCCCTTTTGATGAGCTCCACAGCCTCGTCGAGCCCCTCTTTAATAGATACGATCCTCGTCTGCATCGTCATACCCTTGCGCTGATCGCCTTGAGATTGCCGAATATACTTACCTTGCCAAGTCCTGCCGGCAGAAAGACCGTATCCCCCAAATCGAGAGATATGCAGTTGCCGTCAGCCATAACTGCGCCGCTGCCGTCGACGACCGTCAAGGATACGAAAGACTCGCCGTCCACTTCAAAAGTATATTCTTCTTGGCAAGTAATCTCGCTTGCCGTAAAGTATTTGCAACTTGCAAGAGTCACTGTATTGTCGTCGTCTCTCACGGAATTTTCGTTGGCTTTGACGACCTTTGACGTGTCCGTCACGTCAATCGCCTTGTCGATATGCAACTGTCTTTTGTTGCCCTTATCGTCGACTCTGTCATAGTCGTATAGCCTATAGGTAATCGAAGAATTTTGTTGAACCTCGCACAATAATATACCGCCGCAAATCGCGTGCACCGTGCCTGCGGGGATAAACAGGCAATCGCCTTTTTGCACCTCGACGAAGTTGAGATAGTCCGTAATATTCCCTTGCGTCAAAGCCTGCCTTAATTGCTCTTTTGAAATAGGCTCTTTGAATCCGCAATATACTCCGCCGCCTTTCTTTGCGTCGACGATATACCACATCTCCGTCTTGCCGTATTCCCCTTCTTCTCTCAAAGCGTATTCGTCGTCGGGATGCACTTGAATGGAGAGATCGCCCTTGCTGTCAATGAGTTTTACGAGGATAGGGAAAAATGAAAATTCCTTGCCCCTGCTGCCCAAAAAATCGGGGTTTTCTTCAAGCACGCCCGATAGCCTGCGAGAGGAAAACTCGCCGTTGATGACGATACTCTCGCCCTTTTCGTGACATGCAAGTTCCCAACTCTCTGCGATATTTGCGCCAAGACCCTTCTTATTCCACTTGTCGCTCATAAGTCTTGTGCCGCCCCACACCGCTTCGACGGTGGCAGGCGATAATTTCATAGGATAACTCATTGTATATACCTCTATATCTTTTTTAATTTTTGATTGTCTATACCTTTACGACGGATTTGGGAAAGATGACCTTGAATTCGCTTCCCGATCCGAGTTCGCTCTTGAGAGAAATCTTTGCGCCGTGGATTACGGCGATTCTCTTGACAATGGCAAGTCCGAGTCCCGTCGAGCTCTCGTTGGTATAAGTGCGCGAAGCGTCGACCTTATAGAATCTCTCAAAGAGTCTGCTTTGGTGCTCTTTGGCAATGCCTATGCCGTTGTCTTTGACGACGAGCGTAACCTCGTCTTTTTTCTCGCTCAAGATCACTTCGACCTTTCCGCCCTCTTTGTTATACTTGATAGCATTGTTGACGAGATTGGTAATCATCGTGACTATCATCTTGGGTCTGCAAATCAACTGCGCTTTTCCCGTCCAACTCAACTTCACGTCCTTACTGTCGGCTACGCCTTTAAGTTCTTTGACGACTTGCTCGCAAAGTTCGCCCATATCCGCAGACGACAATTCTTCGTTGTCCATATCGGCGTCGAGTTTGGATAGTTTGAGCATGTCGTCAATGAGCGACTTCATTCTGCCAGCGTTGGAATTGATTTCTCTTATGCACACGTCAAGCTGCTTTTGAGACACGCCGTCCATCGTCATGAGTTCGGAATATCCGCTAATCGCAGTAAGAGGCGTCTTGAGCTCGTGAGAAGCGTTGGCAAAAAACTCGCTGCGTATCTTTGCGCTGTTGACTTCCATAGTTACGTTGGTAAAGATGATTATCATTACGTCGCCCGTGATGACGTCGCCCTCATCCACCATATCAAAGCTGGTCTCGACTCTGAATATATCTTCGCCTATGGCTATCTCGCCTACGTAATACTTTTTGCTTTCAAGCGACTGCTTGAGCGCGGCAAGCAAGTCTTCGTTGTCAATAAGATAACCCAGATCGACTCCCACCACGTCGTTTTCTTTGCCGAAAATCTGCAAAGCTACGCTGTTGTTGAGCACTATTCTGCCGCTTTGCGACACGACGATGATACCTTGGTTGACGGAATGCAAAAGTATCGAAGATTTTTTTTGCTCGTATTGAAGGTTGACGAGGTTTTTGGCAATGTCGCCCGCAATGTCGTCTACCTTGGTCAACACGGCTTTGAACTCGGGAAAGTTGAGTTTTTCCGGCACTTGCATTGGCGTGTATTCACCGTTGTTGATATCGACGAGTATCCCCTCGAGTTTTTCAAAAGGTATCGTAGCAAATTTCATATTGAGCGTCAATGCAAAATAAGAGACGAGTATTACGCCCGCCCATATAAGCACGGCGATTACGACTATGAGAAAATACGGTCCGGTATTGTAAATCACGTCCACCGAGCACATTACGATAAGGTATCCGCCCTCTACGTTTTCATTTTGCACCTTGACGGCGTAATTGATCGCCATCCCCTTTTGATAAGAACTGCCAAGAAAGAAGTTTTCGCCATTGGTCTCGGCTTTTTCGATTTGGCGCATGATTCTGCGCCCCAAATCAAGTTGACCGGGCGTATTTTGATACCCCACGCGCTTTTGCGAGTCAAAAACCACTATCTTATAGAATTTCTCTTTTTCCGCAGGCTCTTCGATGACAAACTTGACTTCATCAAGACTACGCACGTCTTTTAACTTGTCCGCAACGAACTTCGTCTCTTGGTTGAGAAAGTCCTTGATAGAATTGATCGTATAGATATTGAAAAGAAAAAACGTCAAAGCAACGGTAACGAATACCGCTACCGTCATTATCAATATTACTCTCCTCAAAATCTTGTTTTTCATATTGAGTACATTATATTACGCGTAAGTCAAAAAGTCAAATACATAATTTTAGAGTCATAGTCTCAATAGGATTAGACCTCTCCACTGCGGTCGAGGTGACAATAACCTGTCATTTCGACCGAAACGAAGTGAAGTGGAAAAATCTCATACAATGGAATAGGGCAAGACTTTCGCCCTGCCCTTGACTTCATTACCTCTTCACTCTTCCTTTTTACCTATTACTTTTTATATCCCAATATGACAGGACGATTGCTATTGTTCCACTGATCCTGCCAATCTTATTCAGTTCTTGATAAACTTATATCCTACGCCGCGAATCGTCAAAATAAACTGCTCGTCGGAGAACTCCGCAAGTTTTGATCTCAAAGACTTGATATGCATATCAAGCGTACGCGTCTCGCCTACGAATTCATAATCCCATACTTCGGAAAGGATTTTTTCTCTCGTCACTACGCAATCGGCATTCTTGATAAGCAATGCAAGGAGATTGTATTCTTTGAGAGTGAGATTGACGACTTGGTCGTTGACGTATACGACGTGCTCGGCGTTGTTGATTCTGACAGGTCCGCACTCAATCAAATCGTCTTCGTTTTTTCTACTGCCCGACTTACGCAGATTTGCCTTGACTCTTGCAATAAGCTCCAGCATTCCAAAAGGCTTTGCGATATAGTCGTCTGCGCCTGCGTCGAGACCTCTGACCTTGACGCTTTCGTCGCCCTTTGCGCTTGCAATAATGACGGGCACGTCTTTTGTCTGAGCGTCTTGCTTGAGAAGAGACAGCGCCTTAAGTCCGTCCATACCCGGCAGCATAAGGTCCAAGATGATTATGTCGGGGGTCCCATTCTTCAAAGCCTCAAACATATCCTCCGCTCTCACAAAACTCGAGCATTCAAACTTGTCCTGAAATGCGATCTCGTACAATCCTCTTATGCTTTCGTCGTCTTCTACCACAAATACTTTATATTCCATAAATCCTCCTTTGAGTGTCAAACTTGCTATCTAATCCAATCGGGTACAGTGTATCATATATAATAATGCGTGTAAATACCCATTACAAAATCTAAAGATAAATTTGACAAAATTTTACAATTGTTTGTATAAAGGTTCTGTTATTCGACGGGTCTGAGATTAAAATCGCAGTCGAATCTCTCTCCCAATTTCTTGCCGTTGACAATGAAATCCCAAAACTCGCCCGCAGTCTTCTCCACTTCGACCAATGCGTCGAGGAAGAGTTTGTCAAGCGTATTGCGCACCTCTGCGCACTTGTCGTTTTCTTCTTTTTGCACGAGTATCTCAAGCCCCAACTCGTTGCCCGACGCTTTGAATACGAATATCAAAAACTTGCGCCACAATTTGTTTTGCTTGGAAATACATTTTAGGTACTTCTTGCGATCTTTCAAAGTCTTCTTGATATTGTTGGGCGTGGTGTTGAGATACTTCGCCACCACTTCTTGCGTAGACTTATCGCTTACCTGAAAACGGAGATACTTGTTGTCAAATGGATCTTCGCCGTATTTTATCAATAACTTTCTGTCGTAATCAGTCTCAATCACAAAATGTCTTGCCACGCCTTCGGCTTGCATCTTTTCGATAAACGGATGAGAGCGGGAATCAAGAATAAAATGCGTGTAGTAGCCCGCAATAAAGGCTATGTCGCTCTCCTTGGAACAACTGTCCACCGCCTTTTCTCTGAAAGTCTCCAACTGCGCAATTGCGTTTTCTCTGTGCAACTTGGAGCCGTAACTGCGCACCTCATTCTTTTTATAAGGCTTGTAATAAAACAGCAAGTCGCCCCCTGAAGTACCGAGGTCGTAGAACTTGCGATTATCATTGACTATTTTTTGCAATTCTTGAGGAAATTTAGAGATACATTTTTCCCCAAAAAGATAGTGAGCGTATATTGACGGCATAGACTCACCTCGATTATTTCATCATGTCTTTGAGCAAGTTCTCGAGATACTCTTTTCTCTCTTCAGAGTTGCTCAAATCCACTCCGCTGCGCAATCTTATCACGTCGGTACGCAAAAAAGACTGTTCGATGATATAGATCACCCTTGAGGCAATGAGATAAGCCTTTTGGTCGTCATACGACGGCTTGCAGTCTTTGACGATTGGTATATACGCGTCGATAAGCTCCGACGTGGTGTCGTCGTTGGACGTATTGCCAAGGTCGTATATCAACGCCACCTTTGACACGTTGGGCTTTGTATAAAGATAATCAAAGGTCATAAGGCACAGATAATTGAGTTTTTCCTTTGGCTTCATATAGGCAAGCGAAGTGCGGACTTTGTGAAACTCTTCGACGATCGACATGATCATCTTTTTTACACAGCGGTTGACAAGCACTTCTTTTGAGCCGAAATGATAATTGACAAGTCCCACTCCAATGCCGAGTCTGCCTGCAAGTTCTCTTATCGTCAGCTTTTGAGGATCGTCACCCTTTTCTTCGAGTATAGCAATCGCCTCGTCGATAATAGCATCTTTTGTTACTTTCATAAACACTCTCCATATTTGAACATTGTTCAACAATATTATAGAATAACTCTTGAGTATTGTCAACGATTTTTTTATCAAAACACGCAGAATTCTTATCTCAACAATACGCTTTGACGACCTTTTGACAACCAATTTTATCATTTTTGTCATGATTTTTTGTAAAAATATTGATAT
>CAMWVR010000010.1 GCA_947177795.1 uncultured Clostridia bacterium
CTTTATTTTCAGGAGCATTTTGTATTGTATCCAAAAATAATGACACAGATGTAGAATTAAGCAAATTAACAGTAATAGACGAGTTTCAAAATGATTATAAGTTTATATCTCCAGACATGGCATGTGAAATTGTTAAGTCAAGGGTAGAAACTATATACTGTGAAAATATAGAAATTGTTAAATGTGATCCAATTTATAATTTAGACGAGGAACTATTCGGCTATGAAGTTGTATTTGAAACAGTGCTTTATTTAGATAAAATGATAGTGTTAGATACAAATAATTTAGATTTGTTGATTTACCAATTTACTTTGTACACTTTGAAAGAATCAAATAATTCTAATTCAGATGTTGTAACACTGAAAGAGAATAACATTGATCCGATTAAAAAATATATTATTTCTCCTTTCGCAATTGGTGAGTATATAGGTAATAACAAAATAAAATTTTCTGAGAATATCATTAATTTGGAGACATTAAAATTAGATATAAATAAATATTCACCAAAAACTTTGCAGAATACTGTAGACGACGTTATAGTGAGTGATTATAAAAAAGATAAAAACTTTGCTAATTGGTTTGGTAGTGGGAAACAAATTAAAGTAAAAGATCATTTTATTACCGGCGCATTATCTTTTACGGCTGCTAGACAAAATGAATTGCACTACGGCGCTGGAAATTGTGGAGCAACTGCTGCATATAATATATTAAAGTATTATGAAGATTGTACCAATTATAATATTTTTAGGGGACAAAGCAAAGATGTAGTATATAGCAAAGTAGTAAATTATATGGGAAAAGAAGAGGGGACTACAATTTATCAAATGGCTGAAGGCGTAACAAAGTATATAAACAATGAGACTAGTCAATCGGCAAGTTTTACCCACTATGTTCCGCCAATGTGGTCTTATTTTAAAGGCGATCTAGATAAAAACAATCCTGTTTTATATACTATATCGGCAAGTGATGGATTCCATGCGATGAGCGCTTTAGGATATCTTGAAGTGCAGGAAAATAAAACTATATTACCTAAGAAATTTAAGTTTTTGATAGTTGCATCAGGGTGGTATTCGAATTTGGTATACACTAATTTTGATGCGATAGACTGGAAGTTGGGTTGTGTAATAAAAGTTAAATAGGAGGTAGCAAAATGATGAAAAAAAAAGTACTTGTTTATTTAATAATTATACTGATAATTTTGATGGCAGTTTTCTTTGTGTCTTGCATCGGTAGTTTGGCAAAAGAAGAGCCTCTAAAAGATTACGATTTTTCGATGGATAATATTGTCGAGGTGCGGATCAGCAGTTCGCCAATGTTCATAAACTTACACGGCACCATCTACGGAGTGAAAAAAGGCGATAGTCAAGAAGGTGACGAGGCGATAAGCGCGATTGCCGAGGCTTGGTCGGTTCTTCAAAAAGATGCGACTTTCAGCAAAGCCAAGAAGTATGACGCAATTACGACAGGAGGTACGTACTATTACGAGTGTATATTTGCTGACGGCAACTCAATAAAGATAGATAGAGACAGAGTAGATAATCTTTATTTTAACGAAGGAAGTTCTCTAAGAATTGATTACGATTATCAACTCGATGATTTTCACAGTATCTATGCCGAGATAATGCAAAAAGAATATATCGTTGGACATATCTCAGTTAATCACTACGACAATTGCGACTGTGACGAACCGCCAAATATAGCGTAAGATATAAAGATAAACGGGAGCGTTACGCTCCCGTTTTTTTCTTTTGTGTATATCGTATTTCTTTTGTTGACTAATTAGTTGTTATGCGTGCAATACCACTTCGCCTGTTTTCAGCGTGGCGGGCACGTCGATTACTCTTTGATTGGAAGAGCCTTTCCAATAGAGTTTTGGGTCTAGGAGTTCGATTTTGAACTTGCCGTCGACCATTACGTCGAGATATTTGACGATATCCCAATCTTTTATTTCTTCCCACTCATATCCGCTGTAAAGCCAAATAGTCTTTTGGGGATATTTCTTGCGTATCTCTTTTGCAAGCGCCAATACGCTGTCTCTGTTGGCAGGGTGGAGCGGGTCTCCGCCCGAGAAAGTAATTCCCGATACGTAAGACTTGTCGAGTTCGTCAAAGATTTCTTTCTTTTCGGCGTCGGTAAATTCAAGTCCGCCGTTGACGTCCCAAGTAATGGGATTTTGGCACTCTTTGCAGTGGTGGTTGCAACCTGCGACCCACAGAACTACTCTCAATCCGTCGCCATTGAGCATATCGTCTTTTGTAATATTGTGGTATCGCATAATTACATACTCTTCCTGTCTTTTATTTCTGCCATTTTTGCTTCGTTGAGACGGGTATCGCCCTTGACTCTCGAGTATGATAGATATCCGTTCATTCTCTCGATTTTCGTGAGGTTTTTGCTTCCGCACTTGGGGCATACGTCCATGCTCAACTCTTGGTGACCGCAGTCGTCGCAATATGCCAAGGATAGGTTGACGCCTTCATAGAAGCCCATTGCCATTGCTCTTCTTATGAGTGTGCGAATTGCTTCTTTGTTGTAGTCGATTGGGTATTTTACGTACTGTATCTTTCCGCCGTTGAGCAAATCCCAAAATCTGTTTTCAAGGTTTTGTTTTTGGATAGGCGAAAGGTCTTCGGACACGTGGCAGTGGAAAGAGTTGGTCACGTAAGGTCTGTCACTTACGTTTTCAACGATACCGTATTGTTTTCTGAATTGTTCTACTTGCAATCCGCAAAGGCTCTCTGCCGGAGTGCCGTACATTGCATACAATACGTGGTCTTCTTCCTTAAATTCGTTGATTTTTTTATTGATATATCTCATTACTTCGAGGGCAAACTCGCCGTCTTCGGCAATGGATTTTTTGTTGTGCAACTCTTGCAACTCGTTGAGCGCCGTAATTCCGAACGACGCCGTCGACGCCTTGAGAAGAGGAGCTATTCTGTCGCTGTATTTGAGATGACCGCCATAAAAACCGCCTTCGCAGTAAGCGAGCGGATTGGTGGACGCTCTCATCTGTCCGAGATACTCGTAAGTGCGCAAGTGAAGTTTGCGGATAAGTTCGAGATAATAGTCAAGCACTTCGTAGAAATCCTTTGATTCCTGTTTTGCCTTGGCGTATATCATAGGCAAGTGCAGACTTACCGCGCCGATATTAAATCTGCCGACGAAGATAGGTTTGTCGTTTTCGTCCTGCGGATACATTCCGCCTTTTTCAAACCATGGGGATAGGAAAGCTCTGCAACCCATTGGAGAAATTACTTCGCCGTACTTTTTATATATGCTTGCGACGTATCCTTCGCCCGTCAGCGAGAGCCAATCGGGGTACATAGTCTTGGAAGAGCAGTCTACGCCCGCTTCGAATACGTCTTCGAGTTCTTTGCCCGGTCCGTGCAAGTTCTCGTCATACAAGAATACGATCTTGGGGAAGAGCACGGGCTTTTTGCATTCTTTTTTGCCTTGTCCGCCTTTGCGAACTTCAAGCATACATACGTTAGCCATTTTTGCAAATCTCGAAGTGCCGAGACCGCCCGTTATCGTGATAAAGGGGTAGTCGCCTCTTGAGGACGCAACGGTATTGAACTTATATTCCCAGCCTTGGAAACCTTGCATCATATCCTTGCGTACGTCTTTGATAGCTTCTTCTTCGGCTTTTTCCGGGGCAAGACCCATGCCGATATATCTGTCGTATTGTTTTTGGAAAGTTTTTTCTGCGTAAGGCTCGAGGATTTTATCCACTTGAGGTACGGTAAAGCCGCCGTATTGCTGACTTGCGGCAGAGAGAACTATATCGCCTATTACGTCAAAAGCCACGTCAAGAGTCTTGGGCTCGTTGTACCAGATATTGCCCATTTCAAATCCGCCTTTGAGCACCGTCGCCACGTCAAAGAGACAGCAGTTCATAGTATCTCTTCTTGCCGACATATCGTGGATATAGATATATCCGTCGCGACAAGCTTGCAGTTCGTCCTTGGTCAAGAAGAACTTTTGATAGAGTTCTTTATTGAGTTGGTTGAATATAAGACTTCTCTTGGTGGATACGAGAGCCGAGTCGGAGTTGGAATTTTCCTTGTCGCCGATATACATGATTGCTTGGCTCTTCTTATATACCTCGTCGAGCATATGTACGAAATCTTGTTTGTAGTTGCGGTAATCTTTATAGCTCTTGGCTACCGCAGGGTTGAGCGATTCGAGAGCGTATTCTACGACGTTGTGCATTTCGCTTATGCTGATAAAATCTTTGTTCATAGAAGCGACTTTTTTATTTACGAAATCGCATATAAAATCTATATCTTCATCGCTGAATTTTACCAATGCTCTGTAAGCAGACTTGTTGACAGCCGTTACCACCTTCTGGACGTTGTATTCTTCTTTAGTCCCGTCTTTTTTAATTACGTACATCATTCTTCCTCTCCTATTCATTCGTTGCAGGATTGATTATAGCATATAGATACTGCATATGCAAGGCAAATATGCGAAAAAATTTAAAAAAAATTTATAAAATTTGCTTGACAAACCACAATATGTTGTGATTAGTAATAATATAATTATCTATATGCTGTATTATTACAATATGTTATAACAGCTCAAATCGACACATAGCGGGCTTTTGTTTTGGCGTAATAATTAAAGGATATTTTAGTGTCGAATATTTAGTAGAGGATATGGATTTGGCATATAACGCCGTTAAAATACGTTGAAAAAGTTTTTTCACTATAATATAATATAAAAAATATTATCAATATTATATCCAATAAAATCGACGCGTCGGGCGTTTAATAAACGAAGAGGTATTTGTGCAAAAGAATTTAGATGAGTTGTTGGAGAGGATAAAGAGCGGGGACGAGGACGCTTTCGGGGAGTTGTATAGTCAGACTTCAAGGCAGGTATTTGCATACTTGTTGACGATAGTCGACGAATACCACACCGCAGAGGACCTTACGCAAGACACTTACATAAAAATAAGAAAGGGTATCGGCAATTATCGGAGCGGCAACGCTTTTGCTTGGATTATGCAGATTGCAAAGAATACGGCGCTGTCCGACAAACGGAAAAATTCCCGCGTTACGCCCACGGACTTTGAGAGCGGATATGCAAAAGAGAGAAGTTACACTCCCGATTTTGACGGTATACCCATTCTTGAGATCATAAGGACGAGATTTGACGACGTCGATCGCAAGATATTGCTTATGCGTCTGTCGGCGGGATATAAGCACAAAGAGATATCCGAAGAATTGAAGATACCGTTGGGCACGGTGCTGTGGAGATACAACAAAGCTATAAAGAGCTTGCAAAAAATAATAAAGGAGGAGTACGGACAGTGAAAAGAAAAGATATAAAACAACTTTTGAATAGACAGTTGGACGAAATCACGCCGGCAATGTCCGATAGAGTAAAGCGTACTCCCTTGAAAGCCGTCAGCGAAAAGTCTTGCGGCAAATCGGAAGAGAAAGCAAGATTGAGATTTGTTTTGCCTAAGTGGGCTTACGCGGTTGCGTGCGTCGTGGTCGTCGCCGTGATAGCGTTGTCTTGCGGACTATATTACGGACTCAAGCCTGCGGGAGAATACGGCGCACCGCAGACGGTATGTTATATCGTCGATATCAATCCCAGTATCGTTGTCACTGCGAATAAGGACGGCAAAGTGACTCATATATCTTCGCAAAATCAAGACGGAGATATCGTGCTGTCAAGCAGCGTCTTTGACGATTATATGAACATGAGCGTGGAGGACTGCGTCAACGCAATTATCGAGCAATCTGCAAAATTGGGATATATCGATTGCAATTCAAAGGATAATAAAGTGACTTTGACGCTTGTAGGCAACGACAGAGACAATGCGATTTCAATCAACGCTATTGCAGTTAAGGCGCAAAACTTTTTGAGAGAACTCAACGTATTCGGCGTGATAGATACGGCAGTATCCGACGTCAAGACTTACGTGCAGTCCAAAGGTTGGGAGTATACTTCGTCAAGCTTGGACGCATATATCGACAATATAGTTTTGCAGAGCAAATATGCGCTTGGGGCTGAATACGGCGGAGATTTCGGTAAAGAGGCGGAGAAATATCTCGGGCAGTATTATCAAGATATCGTCAACAAAAAAGCTCTTTTGGAAAGACTCGGAACAAAACTCGACTCGATAGAGGACGTAGACGGTAACTTCGTCAACTATTGGTGGTATAAAAAAGTCGAAGGTACTTTTCTTGCTCCGAAGTTGTCGGCAGAGGCTCAGTCGATCGTCGGCGAATGCAATCGGATAGTCGCCGAACTTAAAGACTTGGGTATAGACGTGAGCAACAGCGCTCAATACGGTTATTACGTTGCAAAATACGCAATCGCAGAGGAGCTGGGTAAGTTTTTCGACGGCGTCAAAGATTATATATACGACAGCGAATTTTTCAATATGTTTTTATCTATCGTAGACGATAAAGACAAAGAGAAATTCGAGGTTTTGAAAGATAAATTGTTCAGCTATTACAACGACGTAGTCGCTCGACTCGAAAAATTATTTGACGAGAGGATAGATAAGTATTTGGCAGTATTCGAGAATAGACCCTCAATTTCCGATAAAGAATACGACGAGTTCTTGAAAGGTATATCATAAAAGACTTTCCCAACATTTTATCCCCCATATAAGCCAAGCGGCGTAAAAGCCGCTTGGCGTTTTATATCGCAGTTATACTTTTATAAGACGGATAAACTTGACTTTGTCTATAAAAGTGTTATATATTATTTAAGGTTGAAAGCAATGGACGAATAGGTGTCATAAAATATATTGTTTTACAGCGTTGAATTTTGCTATGAAGACACAACAAAGATTAAAGACAATGGGTGAAAAACTCAAAAATATCGTGTTGCCCGTCGTGGCTTACGGCGGTGTGGCGGGAATACTCTCGGGCTTTTTGGTCGGGTTGTTCAATTTTGCCGCGCGGTATTTGGTCGACGTGTCGGGGAAGATATATCAAAGCGTGATAGAGCACCTTTGGGCAATACCTCTTTTTTTCTTGGGACTTGCGGCGCTTGCAATGCTCATGGCGTTGTTGCACAAGTTTATCCCCAACGTGCGCGGTAGCGGTATTCCCAACGTCGAAGGCAGTGTGCGAGGACTGTTGTCTTTTAAGTGGCTGAGGACTTTGTTCGGCACTGTTGCAGGTTCGTTCATCAGCTTTTTTGCGGGACTTCCTTTGGGCAGCGAAGGACCCAGCGTTCAGCTCAGTGCAATGACGGCGCAAGGCGTGACCGAAGTCATGAAAGCCAAACTGACTTGGCGCAGATACGTAATGGCAGGCGGCGCAGGCGCAGGTATAGCGGTGGCGTTCAACGCGCCGCTCGCAGGTATAATATTTGCAATGGAGGAGTGTCACAAGCGCATAACGCCGATGATACTTCTGTGCGCATCCTCGTCGGTAATCTCGGGTACGGCGACGTATAGATTGTTGGGTATGGCTATCAAAGATCCCAAGTGGTCAAGCACTTCTATGCTTTTTGACATCAACGGACTGGAGGCTTTCGGCGATTTCAAACAAATGAGCTCGGTGGGCGAATTTGCGGCGGTACTAGGCATACTCATTGGCATAGGCGTGATAATAGGAGCGCTTGCGATACTTTTCAATTTTTTGCTGATACGTACGCAAAATCTGTTTGACAGATGCGTAAAACAGTTTCCGTATTGGGCGAGGCTGTTGGTTGCGTTTTTGCTTACGGGCGCGCTCGGTCTTATATTCACGAAGTGCTTTGAAGACGGCTACGCTTTTCTCAATACGGGCGGACATTCGCTGATAGATTTGCTTTGTCACAGCGGTTTGAAATATTCGTTCTTTATGCTTTTCGGCGTGTTGATTTTGAGAATGATACTCTTGCTCGTGTGCTATAATTCGGGAGCTACGGGCGGACTCTTCATACCTATGCTTGCCGTGGGAGCGTTGCTCGGCGCAATGATAGGTACGTTGTTTGTCAAAATGGGTATGGATTCTATGTATTTTCCTGCGGTAATAGTCATATCGATGATGACGTTTTTCGGTGCAAGCGTACGCGCTCCCATTACGGCGATAGTGCTCGTCGTAGAACTGTCGGGGTATCAATCGGACTTTTTGCCTGTGGCGATATCCATATTCACGGCTTTTCTCGTCGCAGAGATACTCGGCAATACGCCTATATATGACAGTATGGTGGATAGGCTCGTTGAGCAGACTGCGGGCAACGTGGTCAAAAAAGACTTCGTCATTGCAGTTGAAGACGGAACTTTTGCCGTGGGCAGACAGATCAAAGATATCATGTGGCCGGCAGGCGCGCTCATTACGCAAGTCGTCAGACAAAACGGCGACAGCCTTATTCCCGAAGGCAAGACGTTATTGCAGGCGGGCGACAAGCTTACGATAGTCGTCGAGAGCGTCGACTTCAACGAGACGGAGGAGTTTATATCTTATCTCGTAGAAAAAAATAAAGCAAAAAGCGAAAAAGATAACGCCGACGATCATGACGAAGGCGACGGCATGAGCGATGGCGAGGCTCAAAGCGTCGAGGATACGGCGCAGCCAACTTCAGAGGGCGAGAGCAAAGAGACACGAGACGGAGAGAGTGAAGAATGAGTGTTTTGACAATAAAAGGACTTACGCATATATTTGATTCCAAGACTTTGTTCAACGAAGCCGACCTGAGCGTCAACAACGGCGAACATATCGGAGTCGTCGGACTCAACGGCGCGGGCAAGTCTACCTTTATGAATATAATTACCGGCAAGCTTACGCAGGACGCAGGCGAGATCAAGTGGCTCAACGGCATTAGGTGGGGCTATCTCGATCAACACGCCGACATCGACAGAAGTCAAAGCGTAATGGAGTATTTGCAAGGATCGTTCGACCATTTGTATCAACTCAATGAAAGACTTGAGAAACTGTACGCCGATATGGCAACCGAAGAGGATATGGACAAGCTCGACAAGATGGTCAACAAGTCGGCGTCAATGCAAGAACAACTCGACGAGAGCGGTTTTTACGATCTCGATTCCAAGATAAAAAAAGTTGCCAACGGACTTGGCGTAAACAACTTCGGTTACGACACGATAGTAGGCAATCTCAGCGGCGGACAGAGAGCAAAACTTATGCTATCCAAGTTGCTGCTCGAAGAGCTCGACGTGATGTTGCTTGACGAGCCTACCAACTTTCTTGACTTGGAGCAGATAGAGTGGCTGCGTAAATATCTTGACGGCTTTAAAGGTACGTTCATACTCATATCCCACGACACGTCTTTTCTCAACAGCGTGTGCAAGATAATCGTCAATATCGAAAACGGTATGATTAAGAAATATTGGGGTAACTACGACGAGTTTATGCTTCAGCACGAGCAAAACGCAAAGCAGTACGCCGACAGTTACGAGCGTCAGCAGAGAGAAATCAAAAAGATGGAAGACTATATCGCCCGCAACAAAGCGAGAGCGGCGACGGCAGGTATGGCAAACAGCCGCAAAAAGATGCTGGACAGAATAGACGTATTGCAAAAGCCCGTATCTTTTGAAAAACCAACTTTTTCATTCCCCTATACGTTGCTTGTGACTAAGCATTTGCTTGAAGTCAAAAATCTGCAAGTGGGTTACGACGGCAAAGCAATACTTCCGCCAATATCTTTTGAAATGGGATCGACGACCAAGCTGTGGCTCAGAGGTACCAACGGACTAGGCAAGACGACGATACTCAAGACGATCATGAAGAGATTGCCTGCAATAGGCGGGTCTTTCAACTTCAATATCAACAGCAAAGTCAATTATATTGAGCAGGATTTGCAATTCCGCTCAAAGGATATCAATGCGATTACTTTTATGAACGAGACTTATCCGAGAATGAGCCAAAAGGAAATCCGCACTCAACTTGCCAAAGTGGGTATAAAAAACGATTTGGCTACCAAGTCTATCGCCAATCTCTCGGGCGGAGAACAGGTCAAGATCAAACTTTGCGCGCTTATGCAAAAGGAGAGCAATATCCTCGTTCTCGACGAGCCTACCAATCATCTCGACGTGTCGGCTAAAGAGGCGCTATTCGAGGCGCTTGAGGCGTACGACGGAGCAATCATTCTCGTAAGCCACGAGCCTATGTACGCCGAAAGCCTGTGTAACGAGATTTTTGACATAGAATTTTGATAGAGCCTTTAAATAGTTAAAAATTTGTCAAATTTTGCAATTTTAACGCACGGTTATCTTGACATTGCTTGGAGAAGTATTATATAATAGTCAAAACGGAGAGCAATATGGGCTTTACTAAACGACAAAAGATAGCAATTGTAATTTCTTTATGGTTATACTTTCTTTGGATAGTAGCGATATCTTCTATCATGCGCGCTCAATTCAAAGGTAAACTTATCAATTGTATTATAGTCGGCGGAATAGGTTGCGCCTTAGTACTCGTTCTCTATATTATCGTATTCAGCGGAGCGTATTACGTTCCAAAACGAATCAGCTGTAAGGAAAACATCCAAAAAATCAAAGTCATCTATCGCAGTGAAAATATTTTGGCGATCTATATCAGTATCGTGGGATTTTTCTTGCTTTCACTCAGCGTGTTGTTGCTTGACAAAGACAAGATTCATTCGGGTAGGCTGGCATGGCTCATTACGGTGTCGTCATTGTTTTTCGTTGCGATAGTGATGCTGTGTCTCGACAGTTACCGCAGAATCAAGTCGGCAGTACGCACCTTTGAGTTGCAAGAACAAAACGACGGGATTGTGATTGCCGACAATTGCTCGGAAAAAGTAGAATAGACAGCTTGTTAAAAAAATAAAACGACCGAGAAATCGGTCGTTTTTTTATTGCATCGATAGTCTTCGTTATTATACTATACCTTGCGCCATCATAGCGTCTGCGACTTTCAAGAAGCCTGCGATATTTGCGCCTACGACGTAGTTGCCGTCATAGCCGTAAGTCTGAGCGGCAGTGTCTATATTGCGGAATATATTGATCATGATATGTTGAAGTTCGCTATCTACCTTTTCAAATGTCCAGAAAAGTCTGCTGGAAGACTGAGCCATTTCGAGAGCGCTGGTAGCGACGCCGCCTGCGTTTGCAGCTTTGCCCGGCAAGAAGATTACGCCGTTTTCGATAAAGAGCTTGGTTGCTTCGAGAGTGGTGGGCATGTTTGCGCCTTCGCCGACCAACATAACGCCGTTGGCGATGAGTTTTTTAGCTGCGTCTGCGTCGAGTTCGTTTTGCGTAGCGCAGGGGAGCGCTATGTCGCACTTGACGGACCAGATGTCCTTGTGACCTTGATTGTATTTTGCAGTAGGCACGGCTTTTACGTATTCGCTGATTCTTGCTCTTCTCACTTCTTTGATGTCTTTGACGACGTCGAGGTTGATGCCGTTTTCGTCATATACGTAACCGCAAGAGTCGGACATAGCCACGACTTTTGCGCCGAGTTGCTGAGCCTTTTGGCAAGCGTATATAGCCACGTTGCCCGAGCCGGAAATGACGACTCTTTTGCCGAGGAAGCTCGTCTGCTTTTTGCTTTGAAGAGCTTCTTGAGAGATATATGCGAGACCGTATCCCGTAGCTTCCGTTCTCACAAGGCTTCCGCCGTATGCAAGTCCGCGACCCGTGAGCACGCCGTTGTGCTCGTTGCGGATTCTCTTGTATTGACCGAAGAGATATCCTACTTCTCTTGCGCCTACGCCGATATCGCCTGCGGGTACGTCGGAGTCAACGCCCAAGTGACGGAAAAGCTCGGTCATGAAGCTTTGGCAGAATCTCATAATCTCGTTATCGCTCTTGCCTTTGGGGTCAAAGTCGCTTCCGCCCTTACCGCCGCCGATAGGCAGGGAAGTAAGGCTGTTTTTGAAGATTTGCTCAAATCCCAAGAACTTGATAATAGACAAGTTTACCGACGGGTGGAATCTCAAACCGCCCTTATAAGGTCCGATAGCGCTGTTGAATTGCACTCTGTATCCCTTGTTGACGTGAACCTTTTGATTGTCGTCTACCCAAGGTACTCTGAACATAACGACTCTTTCTGGTTCTACGAGTCTTTCCAAAAGTCCTGCTTTTTCGTAAGCGGGGTTTTTGTCAAAGACGACTCTAAGGCTGTCGAGAACTTCCGTCGCAGCCTGATGAAACTCGGGTTGATCGGGGTTCTTTTCCTTTAATTCTTGCAACACTCTGTTTACATAATCCATAATTTTTTACGATCCTTTTATAAAAATTAAAATTTTTTGTAAACACATTTTAGCACAGCGATATAAATTATTCAACAAAATACGCAAAAAAATCTATTAAAATTTAAAAAAATTCAATTTTGCGAACTATATCGAACAATATAACAAGAGTAAATACCAAATTTTTACAATTGACATATTTTATTAGAAAATCGTCGATTATTATTTGATTATCTTAAAATTATGTAGTATAATTAAAACACTTATTAAAATATTTATTTTAGGAAGGTGGAGAAATGGAAGACAAAACATTAAATCAAGACCTTGAAAATGCAAAGGTCGAAACAGGTAATGCTCCTAAAGAGACTCCCAAAAAGAAGAAGGGAGGATTTTTGCAACTCGTAATCTTTATCGTGTTGAGCTTGTTGGGATTTGCCGTGCAAATGATCATCGAGCAGGTTTGCGCGCGTGTACCGGCGCTGAGAGACCCAGTAAATAATTTACAGATAAATGGCTCAACGTCTTTTGATCTTTTCGGTATATCTACCGTATGGGGTCCGTTCTTCGTTACGTTGGTAGCGGTATTGTTGTGTAAAATCATCAACTTTGTTTTACATAGAAAAGTGCTGTTTAAACCAAGACACAATCTTGCGTTCGGTATAGTTATGTATATCTTGTTCAGCGTTGTTTTGTGGTTTGGCTCGGCTTTGGTAAAAGCGCCTGTAAGAGACGCTCTTATGAATTGGACTTGGTGGACGGATCACATAACTAATGATCCTGAAGGTTGGGCAGTTACCGCTGCGGTAATGGTATATTCTACAGCCGATCTTATCATTATGTTCTTTGCAGAGAAGTTCTTGATTATGAACGATAAACTTTTCAGAAAGAAAGGACAAGAGCAAGTTGCAGTCGCAGAAGGCGTGGCTAACGTCGAAGAACAAGCAGTTGCCGCTGACAGCGCAGTTCAAGAAAACGCTCAAGCAGTAGCTGAAGAAGTTAAGCCCGTTGAAGATACTTTTGCTCAAGACGCATTCGTCGCTCAAGACAGCGTAGCGGCAGAGCCCGTAGAAGAGAAAGCAGAGGAGCAAGCAATCGAAGAGCCTATCCAAGAAGAGCCCGCTCCCGTCGTAGAAGAGACGGTAGAAATCGTTGAAGAGGTTGAAGAGATTCAAGCTGTCGAAGAGCCTGCTCAAGAAGAAGTAATCGAAGAGATAGTTGAAGAAATCGTAGAAGAGCAAGTCGAAGAAGTTGCTCAAGAGGAAGTTGAAGCGGAGGCTGTAGCCGAAGTCGTAGAAGTTGAAGAAGCTCAACCCGAGGCTGTCGAAGAGCCTGTAGTCGAAGAGGAGAAAGCTCCCGCTAAGAAGACAACCACTGCGAAGAAGACGGCAACTACCGCAAAGAAACCTGCCGCTACTAAGTCAACAGCCAGCAAGACGGCTGCTGCAAAGAAGACTACTACTGCAAGTAAGTCGACCGCCGCTAAGAAGACGACTGCAGCTAAGCCTGCTGCTAAGGCTGCTGCAAGCAAATCCACAGCGTCTAAGACAACGACTGCCAAGACTGCTACCGCAGCTAAAAAGCCTGCGGCAAAGACAACGGCTACTAAGGCTACTGCGGCTAAGAAACCTGCCGCTGCTAAGGCTGCTGCGACCAAGACGACGGCGTCCAAGACTACTGCGGCTAAAAAGCCCGCAACCAAGACTGCGACTACGGCAAAGAAAACTACCGCAGCTAAGCCCGCAGCAAAGACCACGGCAAGCAAGACTACGGCTGCAAAGAAGACTACTGCTACCAAGACTGCTGCCGCAGCTAAAAAGCCTGCGACAAAAGCTACTGCAAGCAAGTCGACCGCAGCAAAGAAGACGACTAAGAAATAATGCGTTGTTAGCAATAAAAATGCGTCACGATGAAGTGACGCATTTTTTTACGTTTAAAAGTCTTTATGTAATTTGTGTAAGTGATAATAGAAAGTAGATTGTTTGACGTCAAGCAGATCTAGAGCGTCCGAGAGGACGATTTTCTTTTCGTTGTAAAGTTCTGTGACTTCGACAAACATTGCCGTATACTTTTTCTTTGGTCTGCCAAAGCTTATTCCGCGCTGTTTGGCAAGGGCAATACCTTCGGCTTGTCGGGCGCGGATATTCTGTCTTTCGTTCTCGGCGACGAAAGAGAGCAGTTGCAGGACAATGTCCGAGATAAATTTGCCCACGAGATTGTCGGCTTTGTCCCTCGTGTCAAGCAAAGGCATATCCAGCACCAAGATATCTGCGCCTATGTGAGAAGTTATCTTTTTCCATTCGTCAATAATCGCCTCATAGTTTCGCCCCAATCTATCTATTGATTTTATGACGAGAAGATCTCCCGCTCTCAGTCTTTTTATGAGACGCGAGTATTCTTTGCGATCAAAGTTTTTGCCACTTTTTTTATCGCTAAAGATATTGTTTTTTTCAATTCCGAATTTTAAGAATTCTTCGATTTGTCTGCCCAGATTTTGATCTGCGGCAGATACGCGTGCATAACCGTATTGCAATTTTGTTATCTCCTTTTCTTTTGTATTGTCTTCCTACGACTCGCCGTATAGAACGCGTTAAAATGCGTCTCGGTTAATACGCTTTTAACAAGGATTGTTCTTCTCGGATCGTCATAGGGGTATGATAAAAGAATAGCAAATAAATTTTCACAAGTCCAAGATTTTTGAATATTTTAGAAAGTACAAAATAATATTCCAAAAATTAAAAATAAAAATAGTAAAATATTTAATAATGACATAGAAAATTCGATATGTCAAGTATTTTATCGAATTTTCTATATAATAAAGGTATGGAACCTAGTTTTGACGAAATTTTAAAGGAGTTTTTGCTCATCAACAACTTGACGCAGACGATTTTCGCCAATGCTATCGGCGTAAGACAAAGTCAAGTCAGCGAATGGCTAAGCGGTAAAGCCAAGCCGGGATACGATACGTTGAGGCGTATCTCGTTGGCGTTTAACGTTTCTGCCGATTATTTTCTTGGAATAAAGGACAATTTTTAAATGCGATTAAAAGATAAAAGACTTTAGAACTCGTCTTTTTTGTTGATTGAGTCCATTATATTGTCCAGATACTCATCTTCCTCCGTTTTGTCTGCTTCGGCAGGCATTTTCTTGGAGGTAAATCTACCTATTGGCGTAGAGTAGGAATCTTCTTCGAAATCGTTGCGGTAAGAGTTGTCACCGGAAAAATCGCTGTCGTCGTAATACTCATTGTCGTCGTAAGAGTCGTATTTGCCGCCCTCGCGATATTCTTCGTATTCGTATTCCTCTTTGCGCATTGCGTTTAGTCTTTTACGTTCTTGAGCGTAATCTTCTATAAATTTTTGAAGTTTGTTGCCGACGGCGTAAGGACTTTCTATATCCAATAATTCCACGGACTTGCGTCCGGATAGAGTAATGTCTCCCACCTTGAACAATTTATCTATAAAACCTACTTTGACGGATACGTGATGTAATTCTGAATAATAATAACTTTTTAGTATACCGCCATCCTGAACAATTACTCTTTGGTTTGTCAGGGCGTATTTTATCAATTTGTGCTTTCTTCTTGCGCTAAGGACGTTGTGTATCCAAATCCACACGGGCATGAGATGAAAGGCAAAGAATATTATCAAAAATATCAACATACCTTTGGGAACGTTGGATCTGAAAATCATAGATATTGCAAATCCGTCAAAACACAGCCATATCAAAGCAATAGGCAAAAGTTGTACGCTCTTTGAAAGTATGAACGAGGCTTTTTGCGGCGCCCCTTGCCAAAGCATTTCTTCATCTTCATTTATCTCCATAGAGATATCTTTATCAAACGAGGTCATAGATTTTTTTGACATATTTACACCATCTTTGTTTTTTGATTTTATTTATTATAACAATACAACATATTTTCGTCAATGAAATTATGTGAATTTGAATATGATTGTATGCGTATTACAGCCACTTGAGTGTCATAAAGCGATAGCAAAATTATATAATAGAATAGGCAACGTTGAAAAGAGGCGAATTATGAAGACTTTGGGATATTACAACGGGAAATACGGCGAAATAGAGGATATGCAGATACCCATGTTGGATAGGGTATGCAGTTTCGGCGACGGGGTATACGACGTGACCTATTCGCGAAATCACAAGATTTTTACGCTTGACGAGCATATCGACAGATTTTTTGCAAGCGCAGAGCTTCTTGATATACGCATACCGCACGATAAGGCGGGTATGAAATATCTCTTGCAAGAAATGGTCAATAAATGCGACGAGGGAAATCTCGTGATCTGTTGGCAAGCCACGAGAGGTACGGCGATTCGCAGTCATACCTATCCCGACGATATGTTTGCCAATATTTGGATAACTATCCGTCCTTGCGATATCGTAGATATGACGGACAAAGTGGATTTGATTACCGTCGAAGATACTAGATTTTTGCATTGCAATATCAAGACGCTCAATCTCATACCAAGCGTAATGGCGGCTCAAAAAGCTATGCGCGCAGGCGCGCATGAGGCGCTCTTTCATCGTGGCGACAGGGTCACGGAATGCGCTCACGGCAATATACATATTCTCAAGGACGGGACGCTGATAACTCCGCCTGCCGACTGCTATATATTAAAAGGCGTTGCGAGAGATCATTTGATAAAGGCTTGTCAAAATCTTGATATTCCCGTGCATATAGAGCCTTTTTATTTGCAAGACGTATTTTCCGCAGACGAGGTCATCATCACGAGTTCGGGCTCGCTTTGTCTTCAAGTGGGCAAAGTCGACGGAGTGTCCGTCGGGGGCAAGGCTGAGAGTTTGATAAAGAAGTTGCAAGCGTATCTGCTTGACGAATTTAATAAGGCGACGGAGTGAATTTGCAAGATTCTATTAAGGCGACGGACAGGACGTACGTTGAGATAGACGTCGAGGCGTTGAGACACAATATCCGCATTGCAAGAGACAGAGTAGGAAAAACCGTCAAAATAATGTGTCTCGTCAAAGCCGACGCTTACGGACACGGCGCAGTCGCAGTCGTAAAATATTGCCGAGACCTACTCGATTATTTGGGCGTAGCGACAATCGATGAGGGGATAGAACTTAGGCAAAACGGCGTGGATTTGCCTATACTCGTCGTGGGCGACGTCGCAAAGAGCAGATATGAGGACGCTATCGATTGCGATATAGAAATGACGTTTCACTCGTTGGCATGCGCTCATACGCTCAATGACTTTTGCAAGACTGTCGGCAAGCGAGCTAAAGTTCATATCGCCGTAGACACGGGAATGGGGCGTATAGGCTTTTTGCCTTGCGAGGTCAATGAGGCAGTCAAAGCTTGCGCTTTTGACAATTTGGAAGTCAAAGGCGTTTTTACGCATTTTGCAAAAGCCGACGAAGATGACAAATCTTATACTTATATGCAAAAGAGATTGTTTGACGAATTTGTCGAGGGTATGAGAAGAAAAGGAGTAGACGTCGGACTGCGCCACGTCGCCAACAGCGCAAGCATATTGAATATTGAGCATTACAACTGCGATATGGCGCGTATGGGGATTATGACTTACGGACTAAGTCCGTCGTCTGCCGTCAAAGGAGAGGCTTTGCGTCCTGCAATGAGCTGGTATTCGCATATTATTCACGTCAAAACGCTTCCAAAAGGTTGCAGCGTGAGTTACGGCGGAGACTATATTACAGACGACGATACTGTCGTCGCAACCGTTGCTGTCGGGTACGGCGACGGATACCCCCGAGCGTTGTCGGGTAAAAGCTATGTACTTGTCAACGGACGAAGAGCAAATGTCATAGGTCGCATTTGCATGGATCAAATGATGATAGACGTCACGCATATAGAGGGCGTAAAAGTCGGAGACAAAGTCACGCTTATGGGAAGTGACGGAGATCAATTTATCTCCGCTGAAGAATTGGCAGGGCTTGCAAGTACCATAAATTACGAGATAGTCTGCGGCGTTGCGCCGAGAGTCCCGAGAGTATACGTCAACTTTTGATTTAATTTCTCGGTTTTCCGAATTTGCGGCGAATAAGTATTTGTGTTATAATTATCGACGCAAACATTGTTATTAACGCCGCCGCCATATCCAACAAGACGACAGTCAAAACGTCTTCGACTAAGCTATTGACAAGGCAAACCGCAGGAATGCAGAAGAGTATGCTGATAAGAAGTATCGCAATAGACCAAACTTTGTTGGCAAAATACCATACTCTTTCGTCGGATGTACTTCTTAGAGTTCTGTAGCCAAATACGGAATTCGGCTTTGGCTTTGCGACAAGCAATATCAATGCAATAATTGAAAAAAGCGTCGGCAAGAGCAAGCCCATTATCCACTTCATAATTATCCCTCCTTAAATTTATTATAACGAAAAATTGTTAAGCAATCAATATCATTTCTTGTTATTTTTGCAAGTTTTATGCATAAACTAAAAAATTTTGTCCATTGACACTGTATTGCCGATATGTTATAATCTTCTATATTAAATCACGAGGGATATTATGAGAAAAAAGAGAGTTTTACATACGCTGGCATTGACGCTGATTTTGGCGGTTGGATTGTGCATATTCTGCGCTTGCGGAGCGCCTAAGAACGTGGAAGCTACGATTTCAAAAGATAATATGGGAGTGGAGATAGCCGACACAATGTACGGATTGTTTTTGGAAGACATATCCTACGCAGGCGACGGCGGACTTATATCCGAGCTTGTCAACAACGGCAGTTTTGAGTATGAGGCAAACAAGACTGCGTATTGGAATATCGACGGCAGTGCGCAAGTAAAAAATAACGGCGGTCTCAACTCCGCAAATCCCTCATATTTGCATTTAGCCGTAGACGGTGAGACCAAACTCGAGAATTTGGGATACATAGAATATTACGATTATTTGACGAAAAATTACAACCAAGACAAGATGAATACCGCCGATATGGGATTTCACAAAGAAGTGGAATACGACTTGTCGTTTTACGTACGCTTGAATGATTTTGAGGGGACGTTGTCGGCGGGACTTTCTTCTGAAAGCAACGACGAAAAAATAACTTTGACTCTTCCGTCGCAAAAGGGAGAATGGGTCAAAGTCAGCGGCGTGTTGAAGAGTAAAGCCACGGAGGACGGCGCCTTGGTATTAACGGCGCAAGGCAAAGGCGAACTTGATATAGACTTCGTGTCGTTGGTGCCGTGCGATTCTTACGGATATGCAAGCGAAGAGTGGAAATACGTGTCTTTGCGAGCAGACCTGTACGACGCTCTCGATAAACTTTCGCCCGCATTCGTCAGATTCCCCGGCGGCTGTCTTGCCGAGGGAGACACCTTTGAACAACTCTTTGATTGGAAAAAGACCATAGGACCGCTTGAGGAGCGAGAGCAATATCACAATATCTGGCGAGATGAGGACAACGGCAAATACTACAACAATACGTTTGCGCTTGGCTATCACGAATATTTTCAGCTTTGCGAGGATCTTGGAGCGGAGGCGTTGCCTATACTCAACGTGGGCATGATATGTCAATTTCAAGCTAAATACAACCAAAATGCAAAGAAATACGCTCAAGGCAAAATGAGCCAAACCGAGTGGGAAACGTATCTCGACAGCGTTGCGCTGAGACCGGGTACGGCGGAGTTTGACTCGTACATTCAGGATATAATGGATCTGATAGAATACGCCAACGGCGACGAGTTCACCGAGTGGGGAGCAAAGAGAGCGCAAAACGGTCATCCCGAACCCTTTAATATAAGTTATATCGGTCTTGGCAATGAGAATTGGGGAGAACTGTATTGGCGTAACTTCGACGCTCTTTATAAGGCGGTCAAAGAGGCTCATCCCGAATTGACGATCATTTCGTCGGCGTCCTATCAATTCAGCGGAGAGAGATTCGACGATTGTTGGGAGCATATTCACAGCGACTATGCCGACACGTTGGTGGACGAGCATTACTATACGTCGCAAAACAAGCTATTCAAGCACAACTACAGATACGACGGTTATGACAGAGACAGCGCCAAAGTCTTCGTAGGCGAATATGCGGCAAGCAGTTGGGGCATAGGTAAGTATTGGTCGCAAAACAATCTTTGGTCGGCTGTGGAAGAAGCGAGTTATTTGACTGCGCTCGAGCGCAACGGCGACGTGGTAAAAATGGCGTCTTACGCTCCGACTTTTGCCAAGATAAACGCGCAGTGTTGGGATATCAATATGATATGGTTTGATTCTCAAGGCATTGTGCTGACGCCCAATTACTTTAATCAAATGCTTTTTGCCAACAACACGGGCAGCAGATATATCGACACGGGAATTACTGCCAAAGGCATATATTCGTCGGCTTCCGTAGACGAAGACAGCCAAAGCATCTATGTCAAGATCGTCAATGTCAACGCCTACGCAATGGACGTGAATTTGGCATTTGACGGCTTTGGAAAAATCAACGCAAGTTCCATGCAATATATGAGCGGACAGAGGGCTGCTTACAATGCGCCCGATATGACGACCGTCGTACCGACACAAGCGGATTGCAGTATCGACGGCGACTGCGTGTCGACAAAAATTGACGGACAGAGTATCAATATAATACGTATCTATTACGGCGACAACGACGGGTCTTCGGCTTATAATTTGCCTGAGTTGCCGCAGAATATGCAAAAGGAAATCACGGAATTCGACACGTTCGTCATGACTCCCGAGTTGGGCTTTGTCATAGGTATCATAGGAATATCCATACTCATAGCGCTTGCTTTCGTAGTCATCGCAATAATAGATAAAAAATTGATGTACAAAAAGGCAGGGATAAAATAATTTTTGTTTAGCCGATACAAATCTCTCAAATATGTGTAGTATTAGGCGAGAGGTGAGAATATGACCAAAGGAGAAAAGCTCGCAATATCGATAGCGGCAATTTTGGGATTTGCGGCGTTTTGTATAGCGTTGATCCCTTTAGGATTAACTATTGGATTTATACTTGGAGACAGTTCGCGTTTTATGCGCATAGAGCATAACGAGTTGCCGCGCGTAGTCGGCGAAGATTACGTATTTGTGTCGCAAAACTTTTTTGACGAGAATGCGCAACTTATCGAATACGACGGCTTTGCCGACGTATTGTATATGGGCAAGGGTGACCGCATTTCAAGAATCGTATTTTACGGCATCTGCTTTGAGGTGATAGGCGATGATTGTCCAAATGCAAATGCATTTATCCATATTGAGCCCACGAGTTATGAAGACAATAATAATTTCGCAGAGCGATACGAATTGGGAAATTATAGGGCGGAGTTTTTTGCAAATAAGATTTGCGACAATGGCAATATGTGCAGAGTGGAAGTGGTTTTTAATATAGAATTAAACGACGTAGATTATTTGCAACAACATGATAAGTATTTTTTGCAATACAAAGCATTATTCGAAAGTTTGCTTGACAATTTAGTGGGTTATTCGCATTTTATTGCAAATGCGTGACGGGTGGTATATGAAGAAAAAAATTAATAAATCAATGGTATTTGGAATTGTCGCATTGGTTATGCTTATTGCCGCCTTCATATTTTTTATTTGTTTCATAGAATTTATGTGGGATGACTTATGTGAAAGCCATAGAGTAAAGGTCTTTGAACAAGAAGTGGTAATAGGAGATTTTATTTGCCAAGAATACGACGGTAAAATAAATTTAAAAGGGTTGTCCGAGGAGGGCAAATTAAAAAGCCATATAATTATTCCGCAGACAATCGACGATAAGAAAGTTTCGATATGGGGATACAAAAGTGCATTGCTTTCAAATGACGTCGGCAAATGGGAAAGCCAAAACCTTAAAAAAATCTACGTATTGGGGGACAACTACGTTTATTCCGGATACGCAAGAAACAAGGATATGTTCGGAAAATGTCCCCTTTTGGAAAAGATAGTTTTTGTCAACAAAGACAACAGAGATTTATATTTGCTGAAAGCCGGGGATAGGACTGTTTTTGTCAACTACCAAGATTATTGCGATTATTACGCTAAGTCTGATATTTGTGGCGCAAACGTATCTTACCACTATAATTATGAAGACGCTCCCAACGACGGATATTATTGGCTGGACGATATAGACGGCGGGAAGTTGATAGATTTTATACCCGAAGACCCTAAAAGAGAAGGATATATATTTGACGGGTGGTATAAGGAAGAAGAGTGTCTTAACAAATGGGATTTCAGAAATGACTTAATACATAAAGCCGAGTATTTTAATGATTTTATAGAAAACAGACTATACGCCAAATGGATAAAAGAATGAGAGCAAATCAAAACCGCCGCTTACTTATCGGGTAAGCGGCGGTTGTATTATGCGGTTGAATTATCTATTAGATATGCAGACGTCTTTTGAGTTCGCCGAGGTATGAGTCCTTTGCAAAAAATGACAGCGCAAGTACGTCGACAAAACCTCTTGCAGTACATACGTACCAGCCCCAAGTGCAAGTCTTTGTCCAAAGGAATGATACGCCTATGCAAATTGCCGAGAGTACGAAGAGCTTTGTCAGCGATATCTCGTAGTTGCCTCGTCCGCCTTTGTGAGCGAGAGTGAGTATCTCGAGCACCGTTTGCCATACTAGCACGACTATAGGCATGCCCAGCGTGAAAGCCCAAGGATTGGCAAGTTTTGACGTCCAAATATTGATATAAAAGAGCAAGGCTATTACGCCTAAAAAGTCCCAAGTCAAGTGCTTGCGTACGCAAAATCTCTTGATAATTGGTCTGCTCACACACAGCCATATCAAGGCAAAACCGAATATGACGTGAATCGACCAAGACAAAGTGCGGTTTACCGCAAGATTGATCGCCGCCACCAAGACCATTGTGAAAATTGAGATAAACATGCTTATCTTTAAAAAGAGCTTTCTTTTAGTCTTGATATTCACTTGGGGATATTCGTATATAGTAGAATGCGTTTCGTCGTGGGCAAACGCTCCGCAAAGAGGGCAGTTTGCCAAGTCGTCGTCGACGTGAACTCCGCATTTGCGACATTGTTTCATTGAATTACCTCCTGTTGCTGTTGACGGTCACTTCGATGCCGTGTTCAGTGAGAATTTTGAAGAAATCTCTCTCCAAAATCGGGTCTTTGGAAGTGCGAGAGAAAGTCACTACGCTTACGCCGTTGTAGGATGCGCAAGTCATGGAATTGTTCATATATTTTTGCGGACCGAGCACAAATTCGAATCTGTCTATATAGTCGTAAAGTTCTTTTGGTGTGACCACGTTGCCTATATTGCTGAAAGTGCAAGACATAAGATTTTCGCCCACCAAATAAAACGACATATTCATAAAGAAAGTCTTTAAGAATCTCGGAGCGACTTTGATTATCGGATTTTTTTCCAAAGATACGTTGGAGTTGATAAACTTTTGGCAGTAATCGGGCGTAATCTTTTCTTTGAGTTGGCTGTCCAATTCTTTTACTACTTCTTCAAAGGTCATTTCTTCGGGGGATAGGTTGGTGTTGTAATATCCCGCAAAGTTACGCAACGTCTCCGAGCCGAAAATCTTTCTCAGATTGATAGGCACTTGCACTCTGATAGGCTTTTTATGAGTCTTTTTTTCATATAGCTGTCTTTTCAAAAGCGCATATGCAAGAGCCGCAGTCAAATAGGTGTTGACGGTGCAGCCGAATGATTTAGCGACGCCGTGAAGCTGTTCAAAAGGCATACGGCCTTGAGTGACGTTGAGGACGCCTCTTTTTTCTCGCTGACCTTTGATTTGATAAGCCGAAGGTTCTTTTCTCGGCAACGTGCCTTTGCTTTTGTCGATAAAACGGGAGAAGGAGTCTTCGACTTCTTCGGGAGTCGGGTCGTCGTCGTAATGCAGTATGTCTCCGACGTTTTCTATTTGCGCTCCGCAAAGTTCGCAATATCTCATGATCAACGTTTTGAGGAAGGTGATATTACCCGTGCCGTCGGTAATGGAGTGGAATACTTCCACCGATATTCTGTGCGAGTGATAAAGCACTCTGAAGACGTAGTCTCTTCCCGTGAGTCGCATCATTGCGCAAGGGTAATCGGTCTCTTGCTGAATTTTCGGCTTGTGATCCACGAATTGGAAGTAATACCAAAAGAAGCCTTTTTTCAAAGTCATTCTAAAAGTTGGGAAGCGGTCTATGACGTCGTCTAGCGCCTGCTGAAGAATATCGGGTTTGACTTCTTCTTTCATTACTGCGGACATACGGAATACGGCGTTCCATCTCGAGCTTCTTGCCGCAGGATATATCTTTGCGGCGTTGTCGAGTTTGAACCATTCCTTGTCGAACATTGCGTTTTTCATATCTGGGTCTCCTAACTTTATCTATTATACATTGTTTTTCTTCAAAAAGCAATACCGGATTCAACTTTTTCATAAATCTGCGCAAGGCGAAGATTTTATTTATCGCAGGGTTATTTTTGAGCGTATATATTTATAATTTTACCTATTTTTACAGCGTTTTTTATAAAAGTATTGACAAGAATATAAATTTTAAAGGATAATAATAACGGTCGGCTTATTTTGATTATATAAACAGCCGAGAGTTTTGAGGTGTAAAGTGAAAAAGATTATTTGTATTACCGTAGCTATCTTGTTGTTGACAACAGTCGCATTGTCGGCGATCGGATGCGGCGGCAAGGTTGATTTGCAAGCTTCGGATAAGAATCTGGGTAATTATGAAGGCAAGCAAGCAATTGAAGGAATGAGCGCATTCGATCTTGTCATGGAAGCGTACGACAACTTTTTGAAAGAGCCGAATTACACGAGAGACGAGTATTTTGCATTTTCTTCTTTTGTGGCGACTCGCAATACTCATCTTATACGCAAGATTGCCGACGGCAAGGTATACAACCAAGAAGTTATTTTTGGCACGGGATTTGATAAAGGCACTTGCGCAAAGAGATTTTATTATGACGGCAAAACGGCGAGTTATCTTAATAATACCGATGGAAACGATATAGGCTACAACAAGGGTACGGGCGAATTTGCAGTCAAGAATTGGGGAGAATTTCAACCCTTTGAAGGCGATTTGCAAAAAGAACTTTATGAGCTGAGAGACAAGATTACCACTTACGATATCTATTGCAGAGACAATATGTCGCCTGCTCACGACGACGGCGTATATATGACAGACGGTATATATTATTGCACAATCAAGATAGATTGCAGCGAAGATAAAATGAAGACCGTTCAAAGAGCGGCTCTGGACGAGTTTTTGGATTTGCTCAGCGCAAAAGAAGAAGGATTTGAGATAGAAGATACGACGATAGACTTTGCGATTGCCAAACTCAACGGCAAGTATAAGTTTCTCATTTGGAGGCGTCACGAAAAATATTCGGGCAAACACAGCTCGGGCATCAAAGTGTCTTGCGAGCAAACTTGCATCAGTTATTATACTTACGGCGACGCAGTCATAACGAGCGACGATCTTCTCAACTTGGCTTAAACAATAAGATATATCAATATAATTTTGGGGGAGTAAAATCTATGGAGCAATTAAAACTAATACCTTATCCGACGAGCGTGGAGATATTCGATGGCAACTTGGTTTGCAAAGAGATATGCTTGGCGGGAGAGCCGTGCTTTGCGCTTGACTTTTTCAAAGACTTTGCGCAAAAGAATTCTTTGACTTTGTCCGACAACGGCGTGAAGATTCAATATCTTATCGACGGCGATTTGGCTATCGACGAGGAGGGGTATTTTCTCGAAATATGCCAAGACGGCATTGATATCAAGGCAAAATGTAAGAAGGGATTGAATTATGCTTTTTGTTCGCTCGTTCATCTCTTTTCCAATTACGACGGCGTACTGCCGTATTGCAAGATAAAAGACGAGCCGTATTTGAAATTCAGAGGTATGTTGCTCGACAACGGCAGATACTTTTTCCCTGTCGAGGAAGTACTTAAGTACGTAGATTTTTGTTTTCTCAACAAGCTCAACGTGTTGCATTGGCATTTGACGGAAGATCAAGGTTGGAGAATCGAGATTGACAAATATCCTTTGCTCACGCAAAAGGGCAGCAAGCGTTCTCACACCAACTTCGGCATCAAGCCGCACGGCGGATTCTATACCAAAGAGCAAATCAGACAGGTCATAGCTTACGCCAACGAGCGCAACGTGGAAGTCATGCCCGAGATTGACTTGCCGGGTCATGCTCAAGCGGCGCTTGCTTGTTATCCATACCTCGGTTGTTTTGACAGAAAGTTGCCTGTGGCAACGCATTGGGGCGTCAAGCACGATCCGCTTTGCGCAGGCAAAGAGAGCACTTACGAATGGGTATTCGACGTGTTGAGCGAAGTAATAGATCTTTTTGGCGGCAACACCAAGTATATACATATCGGCGGAGACGAAGTATTCAGGCACAGATGGACTTTGTGCGAGAATTGTCAGGCGACTATCGCAAAATACGGACTCAAGGACGAAGAAGAACTGCAAGCGCACTTTATGCGCAGAGTCTGCGATTTCGTCGTAGAAAAAGGCTGTATTCCAATGGCGTGGAACGGCGTCAATGTCGACAAGACCGTTCATGAAAAAGTGATATGGCAATTCTGGAGCGATGAGCACGGCGGCAGCGAAAGAATGACCAAGAGCCTGGCGCATCAAAGCGGCGGATACCTTAACAGCAATTCCAAATATAATTACGTAGATTTTCCCTACGGCATGACGAGTCTCAAGAGGAGTTATGAACTAAAGCCGTTGCCAGAAGACATGCAGCGTGATAAATTGATTGGCGCAGAGCTCACTCTTTGGACGGAGTATATCCCCAACTTCAAGAAGGCTTGCAGATATCTTTTGCCGCGTACTCCTGCGCTGTCGGAGTGTATGTGGAACAACTGCGAAAAGAATTACGACGAGTTTGAAAAGAGGCTTGTGCCTACTCTTGAGTTGTTTGAAAAACAAGGCTATAAGTCTGCGTCGTTAAAGTGGGCGAACCCGTCCAAGTTCTTGGGCAAGTGTCAGACGGCTTGGTTCAATCGCAGAGTATTGCATTGGCAGGGCTTGCACAACCTCATTGACGACGCTATCGTCACCAAAAAGTATGGCAAAAAAAGGAAGTGAGGATCAAAGCGTCGTGTGCTATAATTATATTGACGGAGCTTGCCTTAAATAATTTTCATAAACTTTTAAAAAAACTAACACAAATGCGAGATAGTGTGCTATACTTAATAAAGATGCGCAGAATTCGTCGCGCGCAATAAGTTTATGATAAGAAAGTGAAATATTATGCGCTTGAGCGCAGGAGGAAATATGGGAAAACAAAACATCTTCAAAAAAGTCGGTTTTGTAGTGACAGACTTTTTCAAGCATTGGAATACTCCTCCCAAAGAGGGATATTACTTGCCAAACAAGGAATTCGTCTCTTACGCCGTAGGCGGAATGGGCGTGCAAGGATTTGGTATATTGACCCAATACTTTGCAATCAATGTGGGAGTGCATCTCTCGCTCGTCTACAACTTCGACGCGATGATAGTGCAATACACCACTTGGATTATAGCGTTGCTTACGCTTTTCCGCGCGCCTATCGTCGGTTGGATTATTGACAATACCAATACCAAGTGGGGAAAATACAGACCGTATTTGCTCTTCACGGGCGCATTGTGCGTGCTCAGCTATTGGCTGTTGGCATTTATCCCCGATTGGTTCATGCCCGACAACGCCTTAGAGCACACTGCCAAAACGCAGTGGCTGGTAGTCGGTTCTTATCAGTTGATATTATTTATAGCCACTACGGTCTTTAGTTTCTTCTCATTCGGCAGAACGGGACTTGCGCAGGTTATCACGCCAAATACAAACGAGCGTACCAAGTTATATTCGGTCGGCGGCGTCATCGACTCGCTCGGACCATCTATAGTACAGATGTTTTTCCCGCTTATTGCAGGCGGAATTTACGGACAATCGGGTTCGGTATACGGCGACGAGTTCGGACAGATGACGTCCGATCAGATCCGCAACATGGGCTTGAGACTTACTTACGGTATGGACAATATCAATACATATAAAGTCGTCTTCCCGATCGTCGGTCTTATCTGCGTTGCGCTTTCGCTCGTAATGTTTTTCGGAACTAAAGAGAGAATCATACAAGAGAAGAAAGTTAAAGAAAAAATCGGATTCTTGACAGGTATCAGAAAGAGTATGAAGAACAGGTATTTCTGGATATTCAATATATCCAATATACTTGCGTTTGGAAGACTTTTGATATTCTCTGCGACCAACTACGTCTGTCTATATATTCTCGGCGGACAGTTGGGTACGGCAATGAGAGGTATAATGCCGACGCTTGCATCGGTAGGTTTTGTGCCCGGAATGTTATTCTCGCCTATTATTCAAAAGAAACTCGGCAAAAAGAATATGACCTTGTTGTCATTTGCCGGATCGACGATAATATCTGCGTTGCTGTTGATTTTGTTTAAGTTCGCATATCATTCTTCCGTAACGGCTTGGATATATTTCGTCGGAGTATTCCTCCACAATATATTTGCCGCGCTGTGGACGGTTACGTCGCCTGCTATGACGGCAGACTATTGCGAATACCAGCAATGGAAGACGGGCGAGAGACTCGACGGATATATGTCACAGTTTTCATCTGTAATCACGACGGTGTGCGGAATGTTGTCGAGTTGGTTGACCACCACGCTTTTGATCAAATTCGCAGGCGCTGCATCGGCAGAAGATTACGGCGAAGAAGGCGTAATGCAAAGCGTATTGATCATATGGGGCATACTCAGTATCGTTTGCGGCGTGCTTGCAATACTTCCATTCCTTTTCTGGAATTTGACGGAAAAGAAACAGCTTGAAATGGCAAAGGACATCAAGATAAGAGGATACAAAGAACAATTAGAATCCAACACGTTGGCTCAAGAGAATGTCATTGAGGCAGTAGGTCTTGGCGTATTGACGGCAGAGCAAGCGTTGGAAATGGGCTTCTCATTGGAAGAGAATGCTGAGGATAAAAACGCTGTTTTGGAAACGACCGAGCAAGAACAGCTTACAGTCGACGAAGTGACGACTGACGAAGTCGCAGAAAAGTCTGACGAAGAAAATAAGTCGGAATAAAGAAAAATAATCAAATTGGGACGGAGTTTTCTCCGTCCCAATTTTTTTATATATTGCAGTGTAATTTTCTGACGATAGTGTTGACATATAATATAACACATGTTATACTCTAAATAACAGGTGTTATTTTTATTTTGGAGACGTATATATTGAATAAGAAAATTACAAAGGACGATATATTGAATTGCGCCGTAGAACTTATAAGACAAGATATTGAGGTGAGCGCAAGAAATATTGCAAAGCGGCTGGGTTGCTCGACTCAACCGATATACTCGATGTTTAAGAATATGGCGGAATTGGAAGGAGAATTAAATTTGTGTATTCTACAAATTCACAAGACTTACATAGCGCAATACTCCGATAAAAACGGTATTTCCGGCTATAAGGCTTTTGGAATGGGCTTTGTGAAATTTGCTAAGATGGAAAAACAACTTTTTTCTCGACTTTATATCCAAAGACCGTTTGATATAAAATGGCTTGAAGAAGACGCGTATTTCATCGAAGTAATCAAGACTATTCAAGAAGAATATGGCGTCTCGCACCGGCAGGCATTGCAATTCCATTTAGATATGGCTATTTACTCTTACGGTTTGGCGGTTATGCAACACGCAGACAGCGGTATGTCTGACGAAGAGATTTCACAAAGACTGACGGCTCAGTTTAGAGCGCTTTATAAATTGTATTTTGACGACAAGGAGTGATATGAAAAATATAATAGAAATCAAAGACTTAAAGAAACATTTTAAAGAAGTCAAGGCAGTAGACGGCATATCCTTTTGCGTAAAAGAGGGCGAGTTGTTTGCCTTTTTGGGACTTAACGGCGCAGGCAAAAGCACGACGATAAACATCGTATGCAACCTACTTGAGAAAGACAGCGGAGAAGTGTATATCGACGGATTGTCCATTGACGGTAATATGCAGAAGATAAAGCCGATACTCGGAGTAGTCTTTCAAGAAAACTCTTTGGACGTCAAGTTGTCCGTATACGACAATTTAAAGTTTAGAGCGGGGCTTTACGGACTCAATGGCAAGGACTTCAAAGACAGACTCAACTATCTTGCTGACAGATTGCAGTTTGCCGATCTTTTGAAAAGACCGTTTGGCAAACTGTCGGGCGGACAGCAACGCAGAATTGACGTTGCAAGAGCGTTGATACATTCGCCAAAGATTTTGATTTTGGACGAACCTACGACAGGACTTGATCCCAATACTAGAATTACCGTATGGGAATTTCTCAATGAATTGAGGTCGAGTATGGGCTTGACGGTGCTTCTTACGACGCATTATATGGAAGAGGCGAGCGATGCCGATTACGTAGTAATAATCGACAGCGGAAAAATCGTAGCCAGTGATACGCCTAATAATCTCAAAAATCAATACGCTTATGACTTTATCAAAATTTACGACTTTTCTCAAGAGTTGAAAGAGCGTTTTGCAAACGACGGCGTCGTATTCAAAGAAGAGAGCGGGCATTTGCTTATTGAAGTAAAAGAGATATCCAAGGCAAAGGAGATTTTGACGACTTACGCCGAGTATATCGACGATTTTGAAGTGATAAAGGGCAAGATGGACAACGTCTTCCTCAACGTCACGGGCAAGCAGTTGAAGGAGGAGATGAAATGAAAGATAGATTGAGTAGATTCGGATATATGTTGGGGCGTAATATAAAAGTGTATTTTAAAGACAGATTGACCTTTGTATTTTCGCTTATGACGCCGCTGACACTGGTAGTTTTGTTTTTACTGTTTCTGCGCGGAGTATATGAAGACTCGCTTGTCAATTCGCTTCCCGAAGGGTTTGAGTTGAGCAAAAAAGTCATCAACGCATTTACGGGTAGTTGGCTTTTTTCTTCAATTATGACGACTTCGTGCATTACTATTGCTTTTTGTTCCAATATGCGTGTTGACGACAAACTCAAAAAGACGTTGCGCGGCTTTGAGATTGCTCCGATAAGCAAGTTTTCTTTGAGTTTGAGCTACACGATATCTAATTTTATCACGACTTTGCTTATATGTACTATCGTACTAGTCATCAGTATGATATATTTGGCAATAGTCGGATGGTATTTGACTTTCGTTGACGTTTTGATTATCGTCGTAGATATGCTTTTGACCGTCATTATGGGATCTTTGATTATATCAATCGTTGGCGTATTTATCAATTCGCAAGGCGCGTTGAGCGGAATCTGCACTTTGGTGTCGTCGATGTACGGTTTCTTATGCGGAGCGTATATGCCCATATCTTCGATGGGCAAGGGAATACAAAACTTCGTGGGATTTATTCCCGGCACCTATTCTACGGTGATATTCCGTCAGGCGTATATGAACGGTATACTAGACGAAATCGGCAAGGACGTTCCTGCTCAAGCAGTTGATGCGATTCGCAAAGGCTTTGACTGCGAGTATTATTTCTTTGACCACAAAGTCGCGCCTTGGGTAATGTACGTCGTGGTAATCGTCACTATAGCCGTATTGCTTGCGATATATTTGGCGCTAAATTTGCGTGTAAAAAGCAAAGCCGCCGACAATAAAAATGTGGGTTCAAAAATTTAATCGCAAAAATATTTGACACAGTCAGCATATTCATTTATAATAACTAAGACAGCGTTGAATGTTGACGATTGCAGTCGGGAGCGCACGTCCTTCAAGGACGCTTGTATTAGTAAATAAGTTCAGAGTATGCTGCTATGGCTCAGCAGGTAGAGCACGTCCTTGGTAAGGACGAGGTCACCGGTTCAAGTCCGGTTAGCAGCTCCAATATAAGTCCCCTCAAAAGAATTGAGGGGACGTTTTTAGTTATTCGATTGCCGTTATCGGCAAAAATCATACTTTTAATTCAAGAAGAGTGTTGCAATTTTGCCGATAATGTGCAATAATATTATCGAGGTAAGTGTTATGAAATTTATATCGGTCAGTCAAATAGCGAAGAAGTGGAATTTGTCCGAGCGCAGCGTAAGGAATTATTGCGCTATGGGGAAAGTGGAGGGCGCTTATCTCGTGGGCAAGACGTGGAATATTCCCGAGGATGCCCAAAAGCCGAATAGAGTAAACAAACGCATTGAAATGCCGACTACGTTGCTGGATATACTTATGGCAGAAAAAAAAGCAAAATTATCAGGCGGTATCTATCACAAAATACAGATTGAGTTGACCTATAATTCTAATCACATAGAGGGCAGTAGGCTTACGCACGACCAGACACGATATATTTTCGAAACCAATACTATCGGAGTTGAAAAAGGTTTTGTTAAAGTTGACGATATTGTTGAGACTGCTAATCATTTTAAATGTATAGACTTGATTTTGGACAATGCGAAGCGACCGATTACCGAGGCTTTTATCAAAGAGTTGCACCGCGCTTTAAAAAACGGTACGACAGACTCGCGAAGAGATTGGTTTGCGGTGGGTAATTACAAAAAATTGCCAAATACAGTTGGGGATAAGGTCACGACACTGCCCGAAAACGTCGCAAAAGCAATGAAAGAATTGCTTTTGGAGTACAACGCAGAGAGAGAAAAGTCCTTTGACGATCTTTTGGATTTTCACTATAGGTTTGAGAATATTCATCCTTTTCAAGACGGCAATGGCAGAATTGGCAGACTTTTGTTGTTTAAGGAATGTCTTAGATACGATATAACGCCGTTTATCATCGACGAAGAATTAAAGACGTTTTATTATCGAGGACTCAACGAGTGGAATAGCGAAAGAGGTTATTTGAGAGAAACTTGTCTTGCGGCTCAAGATAAGTTTAAAAAATATTTGGATTATTTTAAAATCAAGTATTAGGAGAGATAATGGAAACAATTTATTTTGCAGGCGGATGTCTGTGGGGAGTGCAGCATTTTATCAAAAGCTTGCCCGGCGTGGTCGAGACAGAGGCAGGAAGAGCAAACGGTACGACAAATACTCTTGACGGGGAATACGACGGATATGCAGAATGCGTAAAGACGGTGTTTGATTCCGATCAAGTGTCGCTAAAAGAGTTGATAGGTTATTTTTTTGAGATAATCGACCCGTATAGCATAGATAGACAAGGTATTGACGTCGGGAGGAAATACCGCACGGGTATCTATAGCACAGATGACAAACATTTGGAGATTGCAAAGAGCTTTATTGCCAAAAGAGAAGATCGCGCGCAAATAAAGGTAGAGGTGCTGCCTTTGACAAATTACGTAAGGAGCGCCGAAGAGCATCAAGACAGGCTGACAAGATTTCCAAATGATTACTGCCATATTCCAAAGGATATATTAAATAAATATAGAAAATAAGAAATACGCTCTCAAAATTAGGGAGCGTGTTTTTTTATTGACATATATTCTATTTTTTGCTAAAATGAAATTGCCAAATTAAAGCAGAATAGAAATAATCCCAATGGGTATAGTTTTGGTAGAACTATATCTGAAATCGTTACTTAATTTCTCATTGGGAAGTTCTGTTTTAGTTTGGCGACTAGCGATGAACGGTATATTCTGCGGTGTCGTTCTTCGCAAGGGGAACGGCATCTTTTTATTTATGATATTATATTTAAGATGCTAATCCGACAACAAACGGCTTATATTGTCGTAAGTTTGCAAATTTTACAGAAGGGGATTTACAATGAAGGTTTTGACGAAAGAATTATTAAGGGATATGGAACTTTTTGAATTATGTTTTGCATTAAAAGATTGCAGAAAGAAAACAATGCCTGTGATAGTATTGGAAGAAAACAAAACTGATTTTTTGACTTTGCCAAACACGTTTGATTATTTCGACGGTTGCATAGAGCGCGACGACATTTTGTCGCAATACGTAAATAGAATAAGAATCATATCTTACTTACCCCAAGAAATTTTGCAACGAGTAAAGGACAAGCGTTTGCTCGCATTGGGGCATGCGGAGCAAGACGTAAAAAAGGCGATATTGGATTACGCAAAAGGCAAAATTTATTTTGCCAACAGCGCAACCAGCGTCAGTCTTGAAGATTCGATAGACAACACTGTCGGATTGACTATAGAAAGACAGTTTGCAAAACATGCGCAATTTTGCTCGGTAGAAGAGTTGTTTGACGGAGTAAATATCATAAGCGTCTGCAAAAAAGCAAAAGATCTATTTATTAAATTGGATAATAAAGAGACGATTGCTTTGACGAGCGTCGAGACCTTGGAAGAGGAAATCAAGCCCGACGACACCTTCGTGCAGTTGTTTGAATTACATAAGGTCAAGCGGAAATACGAGTTGCACTTTATATTGATGACAAAAGATTCAGATTTGATCAAGCATTTTCATTACGTTACGTATAGATTCAAGGATATGAGATTCGTTTAGTCCAATCGACTTAACTCAACAAAATTTATTGACAATTGCCTATAAAAGAGTTATAATACTTATCGGTTATGTAAGTAAATAGGGGTTTGCTTGCAAAAGGTATGTGTGAATAGGAAAGAAGATCGAAGTCGTTAAAGACTGTGGAGGATTTAATGAAATATTGGTGGATATCTTTGATCATTATAGCAATTGCGGCGTTGATGGTTGCGTCCGCTTGGTTGTTGAGAAAGAACCGAAAGGCTAATATGATCACGCTTTTTGTAGTTTCGTTTGTATTACTTATTTTTAAATCGATTCAATTCGGCATAGAAAGATCGCTCAATCATTATCCAATAGAGTTTTCGCATATGTCTTATTTCATTTTGGGCGCGACGATGACCGTCGGCGTCAAGAAATTGCGTCCTTTTGCAGGACTTTGCGCATTCCTTTCGGGACTTGCATTTGTGCTTGCGGGTATTTTCTCGCCTGCGCCGATATATGAAGATGCAGAAAGTACTTTCAATTGGGTGTCGGGTATCATCCAGCACGAAGTCTTGTTGTTTGCAGGTCTTTTGATCATATTCAACACCGACAAATACAATATCAAAGATATATGGATAGCTATATTAGGCATAGTCGTAATGTTCGTCTTCTCGGTGTTGGTATACAACAGAATTCTTTATCCCAATTTGGCAGACAAAAATCACGACAATATGATAATTATATTCATCCTTTACGGCACTATATTAAAGTACGTCATGCCTGCGGGATACGTCGTGCCGATTTGGCTCAGAGTGATTACTATAATAGTCGAAGTGATTTTGCTTGGATTGATACTTTGGGGATTCTATTTTGTCAACAACAAGTGCTACGACAAAAAAATCAAGAAATATCCCGATTTCATCGGCAATAACGATGAGTACAGCGCAATAGCTCTTGTCAAATATATTGTAAAGAAAGTCAAAGACAAAAAGACTGCGCAAGAAGTTGCGGCAGGTTTGACTCAAGAAGAAAGCCAAGTCAAAGAAGACGATAAAGAATAATAAAGAGTCTGATTCTAATAAATCGACAAATTAACAAGCCAATCGAAAGATAATTCGGTTGGCTTTTTTGTCTATAAAATTCTAATTTAATGCCGATTTTACCACATTCCAAAAAAAGTATACTTTTACTGACTGCCTGCGAAAAGGCGTATTTTTACGATTACATTATACTTCACGAACGTTAATTTTGCAATATCTTTGGGTCAGTAAAAGTATACCTTTTTTGGAATTTTCGTACGCAAAACAGAGTTTGTAATATATTAAAAAAATATACAAATTTTGGTATAGAAGAAGCTTGTGTATAGAAAATTCTATTAATACTGCGGAAAGGGGCAATAGACAAGTATAATTCACAGTGAGAAAGTGTCAGATATAGACCTGTCATTTCGAGCGAAGTCGAGAAATCTCAAACCTTATGATGTCACCTTGAGCAAAACGAAGTGAAGTCGAAAGGTCTATTTAAAAAATTGTACTTAAGAGAGGAAGAACAATGAATTTAGCAAAGACAAAAGCAAAGTATTTGAAATACGCAATACTTATTATATTGTTATGTTTTACGGTGGGAGTGATAAGCGCATGCATGCCGTTTAGTATATCTATACCCGATAAGTTGGAAGAAGATGCGATAGACGATACGACAGTGAATATTACCACTAATGAAAGCGACGGTTTCGGCGAATTTGGCGAGGGATACTCATACGTATTTACCGATAAAAATTTAATTGACAGTTACAGAGCAGGCGATCCCAATACGTTGTATGACGTAAACATACAAGAAGTAAATAAGACGGCTACGAGAGGCTCGCAAGCAAATCCGTACGTCATTGCATCAATTGACGATTGGGAGACGTTAGTTAAATTTTGCGGGACAGATTTAAATAAAAGTACGGGGAAATATTTTGTACTTGCAAACGATTTGGATTTTGACGGCGAAACTTTTCATCCAATTGGTAAATTCGGCGGTACATTCTATGGAATGGGACACAAAATGATTAATATCGATTGCGCTGATTGGCAATATTGGGATGGAAGCTCTTATACGTCGATAGGTACAACAGGAGTGACAAATTCGGGCTTTGGCATATTTGGTAGCATTACAAATGCTACTATTACGGATTTGATCAATCAAGATTTTAGTTTTAGGGATGTACCAAAAACGACTGCCGGTGGCGTAAATTCAGGTTATGGTCCATATGTTGGCGGAATTGTGGGAATTTCATTTGGGAATAATTCAATATTAAATTGCCATGTCAAAGGGGAAATCATAGCGGGAGATTCCTTTGCAACGTATATTACTATGGGTGGTATTGCTTCATCTCATGCAGCAAGCGGCAATAATAAAAATTTGATAATATATAGGTGTTCGGCAGACTGCATATTTTCTGCGAAATCAAATTCTAATCATGGAGTTATGGCAGGTGGCATGTATGGAGATGCGTGGGCTTCGATTACAGTATTGGATTGCGTAGGCAATATTAGTGTAGATTCTACCATTCCTAGTACTACGGGTAACGTGTATATAGCTTCTATAGCCGGTTGGAGTGAAACGTCATCAGATACATTTCGATTTGAGAATACAGTTGGAAAAGTAGACGTCAGTAGCGCTAAATTAAATAGCTCCGGCGCATTGTTTACGACGAACGGAAATGATATTACTTGCTCAAACGCTTATGGAGAAGGATTGACAGGCTCAACCACTAAATTGTCTTTGCGTCCTTGTATTGCTTATGCGACTGCTCCCACTAAAGGTTTTAGCAATATAAATGTTGTGAAAACTACAGATTATGCGGCTTTCGCTTCGTCAACTCGAGTTGACGCATTGGCAAATTTCCCCAACGAACCGACCGAATTTGCTTCGTCAGACGATATGCTTTCTAAAGCAAAAAGTTTTTTTGATGAAAATTATCCGCAAATTTGGGATACAAGTAAATTAGGTAGCTATGACCCGGATAATTCTCCTGTCCGTAATTATCTTAAAGTCAACGTTCGCTATTACAATCGCACTGTTAGTGGCGGAGGTGAGACGTTGACGCCGCTTTGCTATACGGCAAATAATAATGGAAAGTATCAAGAAGTAGTTATAGGTCAAGCATTAGATATAATTCCTTCGTCGGAGTGGGCGGCAAATCATAAATTCTTGGGGTGGTCAACCGAGAAAGACAGTTGGGGGAAAATATATACCAATACAAATGGATTGGCTGGTGAAGTAGACCTATACGCAGTGTGGGAGTATACGGGAGACACAACGCAGAGTATATCGGTTACCAACGCAACAGTAGACCCAAATAATTCGGATTTGTACACTAGGGTATACGAGAAGAATCAAAAAGTAACTTTGACGAGTAGTATAAATATCAAAGATATGAATTCGCCTGCGCAAGATTATCAATGGTACAAGAAGACAAGCGGTACGGAGAGCGAAAAAGTCACGGGAACAAGTGGCACGTATCTATTGCAAGACGTAAAAGACAGTGGAACGTATATGCTTGAGTTCACGTATCATTCGGCGGTAGAGCCGTTGTGGTACG
>CAMWVR010000011.1 GCA_947177795.1 uncultured Clostridia bacterium
TATATCTATAATATCATAAAAAGAAATTTAGGTCAATAGCTTAATATTAAAAATATATTAAATTATATAATATTATAGTTTCGTCAATATCTTAAGTAATAAATTATCATATCATTATTATAATATCTAAATATTTACGAACAACAAATTGTATATACGTCTTATTTTTAACGTATATTGTCAAAAATTTTGCTTGCATAAAATCCAAAAGTCTTGTCAACAATAACTTTAAACCGATAAATTGCATATAATTTATCAGGACTAACGCTGTGGAGAATTATTATGATAAAAAGAGGCGAATTATATTACGCAGACCTTAGTCCCGTCGTAGGAAGCGAACAAGGCGGTATCCGCCCCGTCCTCGTGGTGCAAAACGACGTGGGTAACAAATACAGCCCCACCGTCATTGCCGCCGCTGTGACAAGCCAGATAAATAAGGCAAAATTGCCTACGCATATAGAACTTTCTGCAGGAGATTACGGACTAAACAAAGATTCTGTCGTATTACTCGAACAAATACGTACGCTTGATAAAAAGCGACTCAAAGACAAAATAGGCGAAGTTCCTCTTGACACCATGCAAAAAATCAATCAGGCGCTTATGATAAGCCTAGGCTTTTATTGAGATAGCGTACTTGCGATCGCAAGTACGCTATCTTAAGTTATGTTTTGACTTCGCTTCTTTACGATTAAAATGACGTAACAACGTTTTAGATTTCTCCATTTCGCTGCGCTTCAGTCGAAATGACATATGTTTATCTTATAAAATTCGTTCTGGTTCCGCTCTCGTTCTTGGGCGGCTCGATACCGTTCTGTTTGCCAAGTTCAATGCACTTCATAAGCCATACGAGATTGCGAGCGGCGTTGCGCATCGTCTGCAAGCCCTCTAAATCCTGCTCCACTTGCTCGGGTTGATTACCGTGTACCATATTCCAATAACTCGACGACGCAATTGGCATCTGCGCTATAGTAAAATACTTATTGAGCACGTCAATCGATGCGGTAGTGCCGGCTCTTCTTGCGCTTGCGACGGCAAACGCAGGCTTTTGTCTGAAGACTCTGCTACCTGCATAGAATACTCTGTCAAGCAATGACAGTACTCTGCCGCTTGGGTGCGCGTAGTATACGGGCGTGCCGAAGACAAAGCCGTCGCATTCGCTTGCCTTTTTGATAAGAGTGTTGACAATGTCGTCGTCAAAAATGCAAGTATTGTTCTTGAGCTTGGTCGCGCATTGCAGACAGCCTATGCAATCTCTTATGGGAGCGTTGCCGACCTGGAATATCTCATAGTCCACTCCGTTTTCCACAAGCACCTTAGCGACTTCTTCAAGCGCTCTGTTGGTGCAGCCTTTTGATCTGTTGCTTCCGTTGATAAGTAATACTTTCATATATGTTTCTCCTATTTATTATCTGTTTAGATTTCTCCACTCCGCTTCGCTACGGTCGTAAGGAGCGTAGCGACGGCATAGCGAGCAAGCAAATGCGTCTCGTGCGAGCGTCAATGACATATTTTGTGCGAGCGTCATAGTCTAAATCGATTGAGATTTCTCCACTACGGTCGAAATGACATAGACTTAAATTTGCCTAGAGCGCGGAGATTAGTGTGATTTTCGCTTTAGCAAGAGCGACCGAGCGGTGAGCGTACTTGCCGTACGTGACCCCGAGGTCGTCTCGATGATCAAGCGGAAGGCGCACTGATATACGCGCTCGGTCAGCTCGGTCACTTACTTGGTTATTCTACGTATCTCCCTTGCCACGTCGCTAGGCAACACCCCATACTCGCTAAACTCTTCCGTCAAGTCCTTTGCCACCTTTGCAGTAAGATACGCCGACGAATACGCGCTCTCTGTCGGCGTGATACCCTGTGAAAGCATACCAAGCATTACGCCGCTCAAGGCATCTCCGCTGCCGCCCTTGGAGAGTTCTGCCCCGCCGTTGACAATCAAATATACTTCACTGCCGTCTGTAATTACACTGCTTGCCCCTTTGAGCAAAACGGTGACTTTATACTCCTTAGCAAAGGACTTGGCTATGCCAATTGGGTCGTCGAGTATCTCCTCTACGCTCTTACCGCAAAGACGCGACATCTCTTTTACGTGGGGCGTGAGAATTATTTGCGCTTTTGCGCATTTGAGCATTTTAACATTCGTCGCCAAAGAATTGAGTCCGTCGGCGTCAATGACGACTTTGATTTGATGATTTGCAACAATATGCTCTATTATCTTAGCATTTTCGCCGTAGCGGTTGCCCATGCCCATACCTATGGCAAGACTGTCCACGCCTTGCATCGCTTTGTCTATCTCTTGACTGTCGAAGACAAAATACCCGCAGTCGTCGGCTATGCCTATCACGGTGCTTTCCAGGACGCTACCCAAGATATTGTCGACGTGTCTTTGCGGTACGATGATGACGTTGAGTCCGCCTCCGCTTCTCAATGCGCACAGTCCCATATTGGCAAGCTTAACGGCTCCGAGATAATTACCGCAACCGCCCAATATTGCGCTCTTGCCAAAAGTACCCTTGTGGGTATTACGTTTGCGTTTTGGGAAAAGAGCGGCGACGTCTTGTTCTTCGACTATATTTGCGCCGTCGACGTATAAGCCTATGCCCACGTCTATTACGGATAGTTTGCCCGTCATATCCTTGCCGTCATTGAGATAAAGTCCCGTCTTGGCAAATTGAACGGTGATCGTTTCGTCAGCTTTGACACAAGTGACGTATCTTCCGCTGTCGCCGTCTAGTCCGCTGGGGATATCCACGCTTATCTTATACGCTCTGCTTGCGTTTATCTTGTCTATTACTTCGGCGTATTGCCGTCTGGGCTGTCCGTTAAATCCAGTGCCGAAAATGCAATCGACTATTAAATCAAAGTCATAGTCGCACTCGCATATAGGATATATCCTCTCGTAACCCTTTGATTGCAAAATATCGTAATAGTATCTGCCGTCCTTACTCATATCCCCCAATAGATACACTTTGGGAAATATCCCATTGTCTGCCATAATGCAAGCAAGCGCAAGTCCGTCTCCGCCGTTGTTGCCTTTGCCGCATATTATTGCGATATTGCCCTGCCATACTCTGCTGTCATACACCGCCTGCGCAACTCTGCGCATAAGCTCAGTCGACGGAACGCCGCCGTCTATCGTTCGACTGTCGCAATAAGCCATTTGAGTTGTCGTAAGAACTATTTCCATACCTCAATCCTCGTCGACAATCTTCAATACGGCAAGAGCTTGGGATATGTCTTCCCACTCGTAGCCTCTGTATTGCAGAAATCTTATCAGTTTTGCCCTGTATTTTGGATCGTGAATATCTTGATTTTTGCTGTGCTTTTTTGCAAGCTCCTCGCAAGCGTTGCCTTTTGGCATTTGCGCCAACGCCTTATCTATCAAATCTTCGGCGACGCCTTTGCCCCGAAGTTCTATCTTGAGTCTAGTCTTACCTTTGATATTGCTATTGAGCGCAACGTATGAACGAGCGTATTCTTCGTCGTTGATATATCCGTAATGCTTGCACTTGTCTACGGTATATTCTACGACGGCTTTGCCGTATCCCTTTTCGTACAACTTATTGGTGAGTATCTTTGCCGTGGGAGTATATTTGCTGATATACGTTAGAGCGTAATCAAACGCCTTGTCCTTGTCGCTGTCAAAGATGACCTTGTCAAGAGTGGCTTGGTCTATCTGCGAGCCTATCTCCAACTTGTGATTATACACCGCAATCCTGCTCACTCCCGAATAAAAAGAGCCGTCGACGAAAAGATTGACTCTGTCGATATTCTTTGACTGCAACGTTATATTAGTGATTATCATCTGCGTTTTGCTCCTCTCGAATTAGGCTTGCTTGAATGGAAATCTCTCTTATTATTGCCGTTTTTGCTCTTTTGACGCTCCTTATTGGCTTTTGCGATAGCCTCTTCCTTGGTCGGCTTGACAAGGCACTCTTCGCCAAAGCCTATCAAGTCCTGTCTGCCCGCTTCTTTGAGCGCCTCGACGATGATATCGTAATTACTCTTCTTGCGGTATTGCATCAACGCTCTTTGATAAGTCTTTTCCTTTTTGGTCTTGGCGACGTATATCGGCTTCATAGTGTCGGGATTTATGCCCGTATAATACATACAAGTCGACTTAGTAGACGGCGTGGGATAAAAATCCTGCACTTGCTCGGGCATATATCCTATAGACTTGAGATACTGCGCAAGCCTTATCGCATCCTTTAGCGTACAACCGGGGTGCGACGAAATGAGATACGGTACGAGATATTGTTTTTTGCCGAGTTTTTTATTTATCGCGTCGTACTTGTCTTTGAACTTGAGATATACGTCAAACGACGGCTTGTTCATAGCTTGCAAAGTTGCGTCGGAGATATGCTCGGGCGCAACCTTGAGCTGACCGCTGACGTGATGCTTGATAAGTTCGTATAAAAATTCGGGATCTTTGTCATACATAAGATAGTCAAAGCGTATGCCCGATCGGATAAAGACCTTTTTGATTCCCTCTATCTGCCGCAAAGTCTTGAGCAAGTCGAGATATTCTCTGTGATCTACTTTCATCGCAGGACAAGGCTTGTAGCCTATGCAAGACTTATCTTTGCACACGCCCATGGTCTTTTGCTTTTCGCACGCAGGGTCTCTGAAGTTTGCCGTAGGTCCACCCACGTCGTGAATATATCCCTTGAAATCTTTGTCGGCGACAAAACTCTCCGCCTCTTTGACTATATTCTCCTTGCTGCGTTTTTGCACTATTCGCCCTTGATGAAATGCGATTGCGCAATAGTTGCACGCCCCAAAACAGCCTCTGACGGAAGTCAAAGAATACTTGACCTCTTCTATTGCGGGCACTCCCCGTGTATAACTCGGATGATAAGTCCTTTCGTAAGGCAAGTCGTATATCTCGTCCATTTCCTTTACGCTCAAAGGATATTGCATTGGATTTTGCACGAGATATTTATCGCCGTGCTTTTGCAGCAAGGTCTTGCCGTAATATGGATCGTTGTTGGAATACTGCGCATTGAAAGCCTGTACGTACTGTAGCTTGTCAGCCTTGACTTGCTCGTAAGACGGCGAGAATGCCACCGTATGTTCCTCGATACCCTTTTTGAGTTTGGCAGACAGATTGTCAAAGCTTGATAGATAACAAGTGCCTCTGACGTCCTTGATTTTGTCAAGCGATACGCCCTTTTTTACCATATCGAAAATTTCTTTCAAAGGTCTCTCGCCCATTCCGTAAATGAGCAAATCGGCTTTGGAAGATACCAAAATGCTTGGCAAAACGGCGTCTTTCCAATAATCGTAATGGGCAAATCTCCGAAGAGACGCCTCTATTCCGCCTATCACGACGGGAGCGTCGGGAAATAATCTCTTCAAGGTGTTGCAATATACGTCGACGCATCTGTCGGGACGCTTGCCTACGTCCCCTCCCTCGCTGTATACGTCTCGGGCACGTCTTATCTTAGCGACGGTATAGTTATTGACCATACTGTCGACCACACCGCTCGACACCATAAAACCGTATTTGGGCTGTCCAAAGCGAGTAAAGTCGGCGTCATTCTGCGGTTGTGGAATAATAGCCACGTCAATGCCGAGAGATTGCAAAAGCCGAGACACGATCGCGTGTCCGAAAGACGAATGATCTACGTACGCTTCGCCTATTACGTAGACGATATCGACTTGACGATCTCCTACTTCGCTTCTATGTATCGGTAAAAATGCCATACTTTATTGCTCTATTCCTTATTTCTTACAACCTCATATCAGGACGCTTTTTAGCAAGAAGTGAAATTTATCTCTAAATAGGTGGAGATTTCTCGACTTCGCTCGAAATGACATCACACTAATCTGTCAAATGTCATTTTCATATCCTTAACTAAATACGCATATCGTGAAAATATGCGTATTTTATTTCAATGCTTGCGTAGTAAGCAATTTAACTTGCCTCCTGCAAATACAATCGCCGCAGTGCGGCAATATCACTGTATTTCAAATAAGGTCAATCCTTATTTGAAATACTTGACTCCGCTTTCAAAGAGTTTCATATCGTAATTGCCTTCGACGTTCTTATAAAGGTCTGCGTCGATTCTCTCTGCGTGTCCCATCTTGCCAAGCACTCTGCCGTCGGGAGAGATAATACCCTCGATAGCGTACATACTTCCGTTGGGATTAAACGGCGAGGTCATCGTTGCGCTACCCGTCATATCTACGTATTGCGTAGCCACCTGACCGCCCTTGATTATCTTGTCAAGCTCTGCGGCGCTTGCAACAAATCTGCCCTCTCCGTGGCTGACGGGCACTGCAAATACGTCGTCGACTTTAACACCGCTGAGCCAAGGCGACTTATTGGTAGCCACACGGACGTTGACTATCGTCGATACGTGTCTCGAGATGTTGTTGAAAGTCAAAGTCGGGGCGTCGCTCTTTTGCTCTCTAATATCGCCGTAAGGCACCAAGCCGAGTTTGACAAGCGCCTGGAATCCGTTGCAAATACCCAAAGCCAAGCCGTCTCTCTCATAGAGCAACTTCATTACCTGCTCTGCGATACGAGGATTTCTAAAGGTCGTTGCGATGAATTTACCGCTACCGTCAGGCTCGTCGCCGCCGCTGAAACCGCCCGGGAATGCAAGAATTTGAGACTCTTGCAAAGCTTTGACTATAGCCTCTGCCGAATCTTCTATATCCTTGGATGTTTGGTTTTTGATAATGAGAATATTTGCCTTTGCCCCTGCTCTCTCAAAGGCTCTTGCCGTGTCGTATTCGCAGTTCGTACCGGGGAATACGGGAATAAATACTCTAGGCTGAACGATATTTCTCGGAGCCTTATCCACCTTTCTTGCGCAACAGATAAGGTTCTTGACTTCTCCGCTTGCAGGCGCAGTCGTCGGGAAGACCTTGTCAAGAGTGCGTTCAAATGCGGCAGCGGCGTCGTTCATCTTAAGCTCTTTTCCGCAAAGGTCTGCGGTATAAGTACCGTTGAGCGTAGCCACTTTCTCCACGTTAAAGCCCTTCAAGTCGCTTATATCGTCGCAAAGTATCACAAAGTCGCCGAATGCAGGCGCAAACATATCAATAGATATATCGTCCCAAGTCGAGCCGAGTTTGTTGCCCATACAAGCCTTGAATACGCTTGCGATGACGCCGCCCTCTTCGACTACGTTGCAGGCTTTTATCTTGCCGTCAGCCATAGCCTTGACAATAGCCGCGTATAATTGCAAAGTCTTTGCAAAGTCTGGAATGGAATATTCGTCCTTTGGTATCGCAACGTGGTAGATATCCTTTGCTCCCATATTTTCTGCAAAAGTATTCGTGATTATTTTGCTTGCCTTGCCTATACCCATTGCAAAAGAGATAAGCGTCGGTGGCACGTCTATATGCTCAAAGGTTCCGCTCATGCTGTCTTTGCCGCCGATTGCGCCGACGCCGAAACCTATCTGAGCGTATAATGCGCCGAGAAGAGCCGCCAAAGGCTGTCCCCACCTGTCTTTGTCTTGATTGAGCTTTTTGAAAAACTCTTGCAAAGACAGTCTGATCGTGTTTACGTCCACTCCGCAAGCAACTTGCTTGGACAGAGATAGCAATATCGAATATATTGCGCCCGTGAACGGCGAATCGCTCATAAGTTGAGGCGAACAGCCGTACGTAGATACCGTCGCAGTGTCGGTATGTCCGCTGACGGGAGGCTTGCACGCCATAGCTATAGCAGGCGTAAGTTGATACTTACCGCCGAAAGGCATGAGTACGCTCGACGCGCCAATCGTGCCGTCAAACATTTCGCCAAGTCCCTTGGTCGAACATACGTTGAGCCTTGAGAGTTGGTATTGAACGGCTTGGGCAAACTCGCCTTTGTCAAAAAGCTTTTGCGTCTGCTCGTCTGCGCTGTCCATATAATTCGTCGCTTTCTCGACGATGCGAGCGTCTTGCATTTGCTTTACGCCGTTGGTATCGAGGAAAGATCTCTTGAGATCGACTATGCAATTGCCTGCGTAGAACATTCTCATTCTGCCATTGTCGGTCACTTCGGCAACTGCCGTAGCCGCAAGGTTTTCGCTCTTTGCGTATTCAATAAACTTATCTACGTCATTTTTATCGAGCACGACCGCCATTCTCTCCTGAGACTCGGATATTGCAAGCTCTGTACCGCTCAATCCCTCGTACTTCTTGGGTACTCTGTCAAGGAAGATGTCAAGGCTGTCTGCAAGTTCGCCTATCGCAACGCTTACGCCGCCTGCGCCGAAGTCATTGCACTTGACAATGAGCGTAGACACGTCTTTGTTGCGGAAAAGTCTTTGGATTTTTCTCTCGGTTGGCGGATTGCCCTTTTGCACCTCCGCTCCGCATACTTCGACTGATTTTTCCGTATGCGCTTTGGACGATCCCGTTGCGCCGCCGCAACCGTCTCTGCCCGTCTCTCCGCCGAGAAGTACTATTATATCTCCCTCAACGGGCTTTCTTCTGACGACGTTCTCCTTGGGAGCGCCTGCGATTACGTAACCCGTCTCAAGTCTCTTTGCCTTATAATTTTCGTGATACATCTCGGCGACAAGTCCCGTCGACAAACCTATCTGATTGCCGTAACTGGAGTATCCTGCAGCGGCAGTCTTTGTGATGACTCTCTGCGGAAGTTTGCCTTTCAACGTCGCGGATATATCTTCGGTGGGGTCTGCGCAACCCGTAACTCTCATCGCTTGATATACGTAAGTTCTGCCCGAAAGCGGATCTCTTATCGCTCCGCCGAGACAAGTAGCAGCTCCGCCGAAAGGTTCGATTTCCGTCGGGTGGTTGTGCGTCTCATTCTTGAACATAATGAGCCACTTCTCGAGTTTGCCGTCGTTGTCTACGTCGACTTCGACTGAGCAAGCGTTGATCTCGTCGCTTACGTCGAGATTGTCGAGTTTGCCCATCTTCTTGAGCTTTTTGACTGCAATAGTCGCAATATCCATAAGACAGGGATATTTATCCTCTCTCTTTGCGTTGAATTCTTGGAATAGTTCTCTGTATAATTCAAGAGCCTTGCCTACGTGCGGATTGTTGCTGTCCACGTCGATTTTTGTAAGCTCTGTCGCAAAAGTCGTGTGACGGCAGTGGTCCGACCAATAGGTGTCGATGACCTTTATCTCGCTCTCTGTCGGATTGCGGCGCTCGCCTTTGAAATAATCTCTTACGAATATCAAGTCCTTTTCGCTCATGGCAAAACCGACTTTTTTGTGATAATCGCATACTTGAGCGTCGCTCATATCTATAAAGCCGTCTATAGTCGGCACTGTGAGATTTTGAACGACTTCTTGTTGCAAGGTATCGGGAATTTGCATAGAGCCTTCTCTGCTCTCAACGGGATTGATAAGATACTTGCGTATTCTTGCAAACTGCTCTTCGTCCACTCCCTTGAAAGCATAAAGTTTTGCGCACTTGATAAGAGGTCTTTGCGACATGGAAAGCAACTGTACGCATTGCATTGCGCTGTCTGCCCTCTGGTCGTACTGACCTGGAAGATACTCCACCGCCAAAAGTCTGTAGCCGTCAAGGTCAGGCATCTGCTCAAACAAGTTGTCGACGGGCGCCTCGCTGAAAATCGTCGTCTTGGCACTCGCATAGATTGTCTCGTCAAGATTCTCGATATCGTATCTGATAAACTCTCTCACATCTTCGACTGCAATGCCAAGCACGTTTTGTATATCGGAAGAAGTCTTCTTTGCCGATACGTTGTACCCATCTTTTTTCTCTACGAAAATTCTCTTTACCATTTCTTTTTCCTTTATATATTTATTGTATTATATATCAATAATTAGTTTATAGATTGTAGATTCTTCGACTCCACTTCGTTTCGCTCAGAATGACTCGTTAAATGTGTTACTTTGGCTTTAAACGTGTCACCTTGAGCGTAGTCGAAAGGTCTATATCTATTTCGTCCGCTCAATAATACTTATCTAAGCCACACGCAAAAGCGGAGATTAGTTGTATTTTTGTCCGTGCGGCGGCAATCGAGCGGTGAGCGTACTAACCGTACGTGACCCCGAGGGCGTCCTAGCCGTTAGGGCAAAAAGACGGCTGATATACGTTTTTGCTACTTTTTGATGCCGATATCGCGTCGGAAAAACGCCCCATCAAAGTGCACCTTGCTCACAGCCTCATACGCCTTATCTCTTGCCTCGTGTATATCCTTACCCATAGCCGTTACGCCAAGCACTCTTCCGCCACTCGTAACGAGTTTGCCGTCCTTAATAGCCGTACCTGCGTGGAAAATTAAAATATCGTCGGCAACATCGCCTATCGTGATTTCTTTGCCTTTCTCGTAACTCTCGGGATAGCCACCGCTTGCCATAACTACGCATACGCAAGCGTCGTCAGACCACTCGATATTTATCTTGTCGAGAGTGCCGTCTACGACTGCGTTGAATATATCGCACAAATCAGTTTTAAGTCTAGGCAATACGACTTGTGTCTCGGGGTCTCCAAAACGCGCGTTGTATTCCACTACCTTTGCGCCGTCGTCAGTGAGCATAAGACCAAAGTAAAGTACTCCCTTGAAAGTCCTGCCCTCTTTGTTCATAGCGTCGACGGTGGGAAGAATGATTTTGTTCATTACTTCGTCTTCGACCTCTTTGGTATAGATAGCAGACGGAGAGAATGTACCCATACCACCGGTATTGAGACCTTGATCGTTGTCATACGCTCTCTTGTGGTCTCTTGCGTTGACCATTGGGATTATAGTCTTACCGTCGCAGAACGAAAGTATCGACACTTCCTGTCCTACCATAAATTCTTCGACGATAACTCTCTTGCCCGCATCCTTGAACTTGCTGTCAATCATCATTTCTTTTGCGGCTTGCAATCCCTCTTCTTTGGTATTGCAAATTATTACGCCCTTGCCGAGAGCAAGTCCGTCAGCCTTGACGACGAGCGGATATTTTGCCTCTGCAAGATACTCCACGGCATTAGCGTAATTGTCAAACTCCTCATACTTTGCCGTAGGAATGTCGTACTTCTTCATCAAATACTTTGAAAAAGCCTTGCTTGCCTCGATTATTGCGGCGTTGGCTCTCGGTCCGAATGCTCTGTGACCTCTCTCCTCAAGTCTGTCGACAAGACCGGCAGCCAATGGATCGTCGGGCGCAACCACAGTCAATTCAATATCTTTGTGGATGTCCACAAAATCTACGATTGCGTCAAAATCCATTACGGATATAGGTACGCACTCGGCAATTTGACTTATTCCGCCGTTGCCCGGAAGACAGTATATTTTGTCCACCTTGGGACTCTTTGCAAGCGACCAACATATCGTATGTTCGCGTCCGCCGCTGCCTATGACTAATACGTTCATAAAAACTCCTTTGCGGATTAAGATTTCTCCACTACGGTCGAAATGACATTATTTATCCGCAATTATTCATTCTCTGTTACATTATTAAACCTTGGATGTTATGCAATTTTTGCCTTTGAATGTCTTGTCATCTCGATCGCAGTCGAGAGATCTCTATCCAATTGAGATTTTTCGACTTCACTGCGTTTCGCTCAAAATGACAACGCAAGGTTGAGATTTCTCCATTTCACTACGCTCCAGTCGAAATGACATTGAACTATTTTTGACGATTGGGCAAAAAGTGTGCTGATACACAAGGTTTAATGCTTAAAGTGACGATCGCCCGAGAATATCATGGATATCCCATACTTATCGCAAGCGTCTATCGAAAGTTGATCCTTGATACTTCCGCCTGGTTGCATAATTGCAACGATACCGCCCTCGTGAGCAGCCTCAACGCAATCGTCAAACGGGAAGAATGCGTCGGACGCAAGCACTGCGCCGTGCGTGTCGGTGAGCGAATGAGCAATAGCCTGCTTTGTCGCTCTTATTCTGTTGACCTGTCCTCCGCCGATACCCAAGATAGTCTTGTCCTTTGCGATTACGATAGCGTTGGACTTGGTATGCTTGACGACTGTCATTGCAAAAATCATATCCTCGATTTGCGCCTCGGTAGGCTGAGCCTTGGTGACGACTTTGCACTTGTCTTTGTCTACGACCATTCTGTCAAACTCTTGCACCAAAAGACCGCCTACGACTTTCTTCATATCATAGCAATTGCTCGGCACTGCCTTCATAATATTAGGCAACTTCAAAAGTCTGATATTTTGTTTTTGTTTGAGTATAGCGAGCGCTTCGTCCGTAAAATCGGGAGCAACGACTATCTCTATGAAAATCTTGTGTATCTGCTCTGCCGTATCTTTGTCTATAGTACGGTTGGCAGCAACGATACCGCCGAATATTGAAGTCGGGTCTGCCGCGTTTGCCTTGAAGAATGCCTCGCTAATAGTCTTTGCAGTAGCCACTCCGCAAGGGTTTGCGTGCTTGACTGCAACTACGGTAGGCTCGGAAAATTCACGAAGCAAATCCAAAGCGCCGTTGGTATCGTTGATATTGTTGTAAGAGAGTTCTTTGCCGTGCAACTGCTCGGCTACGGCAAGCGAACATTCCACGTCAAACGCTTCTTTGTAGAACACTGCATTTTGGTGCGGATTTTCGCCGTATCTCATATCTTGCGCCTTGTCGAACGCCATTGTGAACTGCTCGGGGAACTCTATGTCGAGTTTTTGACGGAGATAGTTGGCAATCAAAGTGTCGTAATAAGAGGTATGCTGATATACCTTATACATAAGATAGAACTTGGTCTCTTTTTTGATTCCGCCATTCTTGAGTTCTTCAAGCACCTTAGCGTAATCGGCAGGGTCTACCATAACCGCAACGTCTTGATAATTCTTTGCCGCGCTTCTAAGCATAGTCGGTCCGCCGATGTCGATATTCTCTATTGCCGTCTGCAAATCAATATTAGGTTTCTTCACCGTCTCCTTGAATGGATAGAGATTGACGACGACGATATCTATCGGGTCGATATTCATACTTGCAAGGAAGTCCATATGCTCCTTGTTGTCTCTCATCGCCAAAAGTCCTGCGTGTACCTTTGGGTGCAAAGTCTTTACTCTGCCGTCAAGACACTCAGGAAAACCTGTCACCGAAGATATATCCACAGCCTTTACGCCTGACATATTGAGTACCTTTAACGTACCGCCGGTAGAGATTATCTCATAACCGCAATCAATCAAACTCTTTGCCAATTCTACAATACCCGTCTTATCGGATACGCTGATAAGCGCTTTTTTTGCCATTATTCTACTCCTATCTTTTTGTTGTTTTATTATTTATTAATATTGTTTTTAATTTAATGTTGCATCCATACAAGCATATTGCCTTTTCAACACTTTCCTAAGTCATTTTGAGACTTTTATGTCATTTCGAGCGTAGTCGAGAAATCTAATCCGCTAATTATTTAGACCTTGCGACTTCACGACGTTTCGCTCAAGGTGACGTCGCAAGTTTTGAGATTTCTCCACGTCGCTGCACTTTGATTGAAATGACTTAGGTATTCAATGTTTCGACTATGCTTACTATGCTTATCTCAAAGCGATACACTATTGTTCCCTACACAACTTTGCGACTACGCTTGGAAGCAACTTATGCTCGACTTCGAGTATTCTCGCTTGCAAGGTCTCGGGAGTGTCGCCCTCTTTTACTTCTACTTGCTCTTGCGCAATAATTGCCCCCGTGTCTGCGCCGTAATCCACGTAATGCACCGTACAGCCGCTGACTTTATCACCGCTTGCGATGACACTCTTGTGCACGTTGAGACCGTACATACCCTTTCCGCAATGATTGGGTATAAGCGACGGATGAATATTGATAATACGCCCTTCGTATTCGTCCACCAATACGGGAGTTACGATAGCAAGATAGCCCGCCAAAACAATAAGATCGACGTCGTATCCCTTGAGATACTCTACTATCGCCCTATCTCTGGTCTCGTTGTCGACGTAATCTTTCGCCTTAAAAGTCTTGCAATCTATGCCGTGCTTTTTTGCACGCTCGATTGCAAATATCCCTTCTTTGTTGGTAACTACCGCCACGACCTTGCCGTCTATCAGACCGCTCAAAGTTCCGTCGATGACGGATTGCATATCGCTTCCGCTACCCGATGCAAATACTGCTATATTCTTCATACTCACCCATATTTATGTCAAAATTAGATATGCCCCGCAAAATTGCAAGGCACACCTATTAAAGTTCTACTTGTCCGTCTTTGTCGGTCACTTCGCCAATAACGTAAGCCTCTTCGCCGAGAGCCTTAAGTTCGTCGACAACCGCCGCCGCAATAGACTTGTCCACTGCAAGCACCATACCGATACCCATATTGAAGGTATTGCACATCTTGCGGTCGTCAATGCCGGCAATCTCCTGCAATGCCTTGAAAATTCTCGGCAACGGATAACTGTTTCTGTCAATCTTGACTCCCATACCGCTTGGAATAATTCTCGGTACGTTTTCGATAAATCCGCCGCCCGTGATATGAGCGATGCCCTTGATTTCATACTTCTCTATCAAAGATAAAATCGTCTTTACGTATATCTTCGTGGGAGTAAGCACTAGTTCGGCAGGGGTACAGCCGAGAGTCTCGTTGAACTTGTTGAGACTTTCTTTGTCCTCGCCGAAAAGTTTGCGTACCAACGAATAGCCGTTGGAGTGAATACCGCTTGACGCAATGCCTATCAAAGCGTCTCCGACCTTGATGCTCTTGCCGTTGATGATCTTATTCTTCTTGACTATGCCCACTGAAAAGCCTGCAATGTCGTATTCGTCTTTTGCATAAAATCCCGGCATCTCGGCAGTCTCTCCGCCAATCAACGCGCATCCCGCTTGACTGCAGCCCTCGCTTACGCCCTTGACTATATCCGCAACCTTTTCTGGTACGAGTTTTGACAACGCAATATAATCGAGGAACAAAAGAGGTTTTGCTCCTTGACATACAATGTCGTTTACGCACATTGCCACCGCGTCGATACCAATAGTGTCGTGCTTGTCCAATACGAATGCGTATTTGAGTTTCGTTCCCACGCCGTCGGTGCCTGCCACGAGACAGTCGCTGTCCTCTTTGTCTCCCAACGCGTAAAAACCGCCAAAACTTCCTAAGTCGCCCAGAACGCTTTCGTTGTACGTCGTCTTGACGTATTCTTTCATCAACTTGACGGCTTTGTAACCTGCCTCTACGTCCACACCGGCGGACTTGTAATCTATTGCCATATATCTACTCCTTAAATATCTCGCTGACTTGTGAAGATTACTTGGTAAGACCCATTCTCTTCATCATCTCTCTGTAGCCCTTGTCTACGTCGTCCATATCTCTTCTGAATCTGTCCTTGTCGAGTTTCTCGCCAGTCTTAGCGTCCCAGAAACGGCAAGTATCGGGAGATATTTCGTCGGCAAGAATTATGTCGCCCTTGAATCTGCCGAATTCCAACTTGAAGTCGATAAGTTCTACGCCTATCTCGCTGAAGTATGCTTTCATAAAGTCATTGACCTTGAAAGCAAGTTCCTTTATTTTCTCTATCTCTTCTTTCGTAGCCAACTTGAGCGCCAAAGCGTGATAGTCGTTGATAAGCGGATCGCCCAAATCGTCGTTCTTGTAACTAAACTCTATGATAGTAGTCGCAAGGCTTGTACCCTCCGCAACGCCGTATCTCTTTGAAAAAGATCCTGCCGCTCTGTTGCGAATAATTACTTCAAGCGGTACGATTTCAACTTTTTTGACAAAAGTCTCTCTCTCGTTGATCTCTTCTACGTAGTGAGTGGGAACGCCTTTTGCCTCCAAAAGTCTAAACATATGATTGCTGCAAACGTTGTTGACAACGCCTTTGCCGAGAATCGTGCCCTTCTTGAGTCCGTTGAACGCCGTAGCGTCGTCTTTGTAAGATACCAATACGATATCGGGATCTGTCGTAGCGTAAACTCTCTTTGCCTTGCCTTCATAAAGTTGAACGGTCTTTTCCATAATTCAATTTAACTCCTTTTGCAATTTTTCGTCGTCGTTTTTAATTTTTTCTGCCATACTATTTTTGTAGTCTTGCATTTTTTTCATAAGATTGGGGTACTTGACGGAGAGTATCTGTATCGCAAGCAAGCCCGCGTTAAGTCCGCCGTTGATAGCCACGCACGCCACAGGAATACCCGACGGCATCTGCACCATTGACAACAGAGAGTCAAGTCCGTCCATAGTCGAACTCTTGACCGGCAGTCCGATCACCGGCAACGGCGTATAAGCCGCAATTACTCCGCCGAGATGCGCCGCTTTTCCCGCTGCGCAAATGATAACTTCGATGTTGTTTTCGATTGCGTTGTTGGCAAAGTCGTGCGCCATTTGCGGTGTGCGGTGCGCGGATATTACTCTCGCTTCCACTTCCACGTCAAATTTTTTGAGAATGTCAATTGTGGGTTTTACTACGTCAAGGTCGCTTACGCTTCCCATTACTATTGCTGCTTTTGGCATAACAACTACTCCTTAAAAGTTTAAATATATAAAATATAAAATTACACAAATATATTATCATATTACTATATATAATTGCAAGGATTTTGTCGATATAATTCTTTGTATTTTTTCGGCTTAATTTTCTAAATATAGACTAAACGGTTAATTGGTTTATCAACATACCCAAAATAACGTAAATTCGCATATATACACGCATTTTTGCCACTTATCCACATACTTATCCACATCGCAGTTGACTTATCCACACTGTTAAAAGTTTGAAAAAGTGGCGCTAGAGTTGATTTTTTGTTATTATTTTCCGTTTTAATGGCTATAAAAATATGGACAAAATGGGATAAATTCACCCTCGATAATTTTCGACACAACGCCCTAGTCTCTGCTCTTTTTAGCAATACAAAACGGCGCATTTTAAACTTGCGCCGTCGACAGTATTATATATCAGATATTATCACAGTTTTTTTGCTATTTCTTTTAGGAAATCAACCGTGTTGAGTTTGCGTACTTGCTTATCTCCCTTGTAGATTGCCGCAAGGTCTCCTGTCATAAAGCCGTCTTCTATCGTATCTATCGTAGCCTTGTCAAGTCTGTCTGCAAAATCCTCAAGCGCCTTTATTCCGTCAAGTTGACCTCTCTTTCTGAGTCCGCCCGACCAAGCAAATATAGTAGCCACGGGATTTGTAGATGTCTCTTCACCCTTCAAGAACTTGTAATAATGTCTTGTTACCGTACCGTGCGCTGCCTCGTATTCGTAATTGCCGTCGGGAGAAACCAAAACCGACGTCATCATTGCAAGCGAACCAAAAGCCGTAGCTACCATGTCGCTCATCACGTCGCCGTCATAGTTTTTGCATGCCCAAATCATTCCGCCGTTGGAGCGCACTACCCTGGCGACAGCGTCGTCTATAAGCGTATAGAAATACTCTATACTGGCATTTTGGAACTTTACTTTATATTCGCAGTCAAAAATCTCTTGGAATATATCCTTAAATCTGTGATCGTACGTCTTGGATATAGTATCTTTTGTCGCAAACCAAAGGTCTTGCTTGGTGTCCAAAGCGTAATTAAAACAACTGCGCGCAAAAGAAGATATGCTCTTGTCGGTATTGTGCATACCCATTACGACGCCAGACGTCTTGGCATAATCAAAGATTTCTATCTCCCTCTTGCCGTCTTCGTCCTCAATGACAAGTTTTGCATTTCCGCCCTTCTTGACGTAGCCTTCGACGTCCTTATAAATATCACCGTAAGCGTGACGCGCAATGGTGATTGGCGAAGTCCAAGTTGGTATATATGGAGTTATACCCTTGACCATTATCGGCGCTCTGAAGACCGTGCCGTCGAGAATCGCTCTGACCGTGCCGTTGGGACTCTTCCACATTTGCGTAAGATTATATTCTTTTACTCTTTGCGCATTTGGGGTTATAGTCGCGCACTTTACGCCCACACCGTATTTCTTGATAGCGTTTGCGGCGTCTACCGTCACTTTATCTTTTGTATTTTCTCTGTTGACAAGTCCCAAATCGTAGTATTCGCTGTTGAGATCCACGTAAGGCTTGATAAGTATATCCTTTATCCAAGCCCAAATATGTCTTGTCATTTCGTCGCCGTCAAGTTCCACTATAGGCGTAGTCATCTTGATTTTTTCCATAAAGTACTCCAAAAAGTATTTTCGCAACGACCTTATAATATTATCGATATATTATAAAGTCAGCGAATAATTACGTTTTTGATTATACATTTTTCACAGACACTTTGCAAGCATTTGCCTTATTTTTAGAGTAATATTGCAAAACTTTGGACGAAAAACCTGTTGATTTGATGTCTTTGCTCTCTTTTATCGCGTCTTCTATGATAATGTCAAGTATATCTTTGAGATAAAATCCCTTGTCTTCATATAAATATCCTGCCATAGAGCCTGGTATGGTGTTGATTTCGTTGAGATATACGCACTCGCTCGCTTTGTCTATAAGATAATCGCACCTCACTATACCTTTGCACCCCAAAGCCTGATATATCTTTGTCGTAATACTCTGTATTTTTACCTTGTCGGATTCGCTTACTTGCGCAGGAAAAATTCGTTTCGCGCTTGTCTTGGTGACCTTTCCGCCTGACATATACTTGTCTTCAAACGTCAAAAATTCTTGCCAACCGACGGGTTCCTCGAGAGTCGAGGGATAAATATTGCCGTTTTTTCTTAAACAAGCGCAATTTATCTCCTTAAAGTCCGTCAAAGCCTTTTCTACGACGACTTTGCTGTCGTAATAAAACGCCGTCTTGAGTTTTTCTCTCAACTCATCTCTATCTTTGCTTACGCCTATACCTATAGACGAGCCTTGATTTGCTGGCTTGACAATAAGCGGAAACCCCAATCTCTCTACTATTCTCTCAAAAACCTCTTCACTATCCCCCTCGTTGACCACTCCGTAAGGCAAGACGGGCAAAGTCAACTTCTTGCAAATCATTTTAAACAGCGCCTTATCCATACCGATACCGCTTGCGATATGCGACGGAGACGTAAACGGTATGCCTTGAACTTCAAAGAAACCTTGCAATGCGCCGTTTTCTCCCTTGCCGCCGTGAGTGCACAACAACGCGCAATGAATATCTCCCAATAGTTTAACTTTGTTTTTCTTCAACGCATATAAGTTGCCTTCTTGGAAAAATACCTTTTTACCTTTTTGCGCTCCGCCGTCAGTATACGCATTGACGTTTTTATATTCATCCAAAATATAAAAACTATCGTTCCAATAGATTGGAAATACGTTATACTTCTTTTTGTCGATTGCCTCCAAAGCCTGCAACGCAGTGATGATAGATATGTCTCTTTCGCAAGAATTTCCGCCGTAAATAACCGCTATATTTTTCAATCTAAACCTCCGATAATATATTTTGTCTCTTAAAAAAACTTAAATTAAATTAATCATTAGATAAGCAGATTGAACATTGTTCAATAATTGTCAGGCAGATCGTTTTGCAACAACAAAACGTCACCTCTCGTAAGTATTGCGCTAAACAATTCTTTAGCATTATCCAAGTGCTCTACCAAATATATATTCTTATCGCAAAAGTTTTCGGAAATCATTCCAAGCCGTATATCTTCCCTGTTTACGCCTATTAAAATGGCTATATCGGCTACCTTTGCAATACTTTCCCCCAATCCAAAATTGACTCGTTGCTGCTCCGATCCCATCTCTACAATACCTTGAGTAGCCACTATTTTTCGTCCTTTGAACATATTTAATGTCTCAATAGCAAGTTTTGCGCCCTCTTCGTTAGAATTGTAACTATCGTCTATTATAGTAATGCCTGTTGGCAGTTCTATCGTCTGCAATCTATGCTCTACAGGCGACACTTGAGATATACCCTCAGCAATTTGAACAATGTTCAATCCGAGATCAACACAAAGTTGAACACAGAGCAAAATATTTTCAATGTTATGTCTGCCAATAAGTTTACAACTGCAATTACTCCGCTCCTCTCCGATATGCAAAACAAACTTAAGCCCTTGACTGTCACACTCCGCGTCGGTTACAAATACCTTTTTTGCATCTTCTTCAGAAGACAAAAATAATTCGCCGGATATTGCGCGCTTTTTATTACCGACGTATTCATCATACATTTGACGAGTAAATTTATTTTCACCGTTGAACACTATCACGCCGTCGACGCTTTGCAAAAAGTCGGCAAGTTCTTTTTTAGTATTATAGATATTTTGTTGACTCTTGAAAGCGCCAAGGTGTTGAGAGCCAACTCCTGTAATTATACCGTAAGTCGGTTTGACGATATCGCACAGTTCTTTGATATCCCCCACTTTCCTTGCGCCCATTTCTGCGACAAAGATTTGACATTCCTTGGGCAACTCGTTGACGGCTCTGCATATTCCAAGCGGCGTATTGTAGTTGCTCGGCGTACAGTATGCGTTATACTTTTGATTAAGAATTGTCGTCAATATATTTTTTACTGTAGTCTTCCCGTAACTTCCTGTAATTCCGATTTTTATTATATCGGAATTTTGCAGCGTCTGCGAACATTTTTTGATATACTTTTTTGCAATATTCTGCTCCATAGGCTTATTTACTACCAATGTAAGCGATACAATTTCAGGCAACAGCGCAAATATAAATGGAATAAATATAAACGATAGATTTATGCCGTTAATATTTATAATATGCCCGAGAAAACCTACGCTAAGCATAAATATTGCTATCAATAGCGCATAAGACGCTATCAAGCGCTTTGCTCTGGCAGTATAAACTAAAGGCTGATGCGAGCATTTATCCCGCTCATCCGTAAGACTTACCAACAAAACTACTGCATAAAGCCCTTGAGAAATAAGTTGAAGATAATAATTGCCGATATGTATGGATATAAAGACAAATATTGCATTACACAGCGTAATACATATCGCCGAACCGTATAATTTAAGACGAATATTCTTCATCTTTTTGGAATTTACTACTTTATACCCCTCTAACTGTACGAGATTGATTATTCGCAATGACAGCGCAACTGCCAAAATGCAATAAATCAACTCGGTTATCAAAATTACCGCTATCTGCATATATCACCAAAATAACTACCTAAAATTGCCAAAAACTGTCCGTAGCAATCCAAATAGCTATAATGTCCTCCCTTCAAAAATACAAGTCCACTATTATATATGCGTCTTCTAAGCCTTCTTGCCATATACGGCGGAGTATCTTTATCGCGTTTGCCCCAGATTATAAGCGTCGAACACCTTATTTCTTTGAGACAAAAGTCAAGATGAAAGTTGACAATATTTTTAAAAGTCTCTCTCATATCTCCGCTCAACTGACGGTAATCGGCAGATCCGCACTTGCTGACGTCCATTTTTAAAGCTTTTTTTAACCTATATAAGATCTTTTTGCAGAACTTTTTCAAGGAAAATCTAGGTTTAAGCCCTGCACTGTCCACTAAAACTATACTTTTAATATTACTATTACGACTTGCTAGTAGTATCGCGACTCGACCGCCGAAAGAATGTCCGACAAGCACAACGTCTTTCATCGAATAATATTCTATAAGTTCTTCGATGCCCTTAGCGTAATCCTCAAGAGTGAGCGCTCTCGATAAAGGCGAATCGCCAAAACCGTAAAAATCAACGAGTGTACAACGATATTTAGTTGAAAAATACTCGCCTGCACCTCTAAAACTATCAATACTTCCGCCCCAACCGTGCAAAAATATTATATCTTGCCCCTGTCCAAGCATAACGTGATTGAGCATAATTACCACCTCAAATAAGCATTAAAATTGCTTATATGATATAAATATGCCTAATCGGTTAATAAAAACACAAAAATATCAAAAAATGTTGAAAAATGTAAAATAATACAACAATAATATACTAAATATCCCTCTTCCACATAATAAGAGCGTCGTCTTTCCCGCCGTAAAATTTAGTTCGCTTACCCTCGGTTATAAAACCATACTTACGATATAATGCTATGGCTATAGTATTTTTTTCATTGACTTCCAGTGTAATCGCAGTTAACTTTTTCTCTTTTGCAATCTCAATCATATCTTCAATCAACAAAGCGCCTACGCCTTTACATCTATAATTTTCTTTGACTGCTAGATTATTGACATTGCCTTCATTACATATATCGTAAAAACTGTAATAACAAATTATTTCGCCGTCAACAATGCCTACTCTTGCAACGGCGTTTTTATCGGAAGCGAGAGCGCAAATTTGATTTAAAGTCCAAGGCTCGTCTATACTAGCCCTTTCAATATCAAAGACTTGATTGCAAAATACGTCTGACAAATTTTGAAAATGCAAATTATCCATATAAATTATTTATCCGTTTTATCCATATTTTTTGCTTCGTATTCTCTTTCTGCCTGCGACTTCTTGAGATACAGCGGTACCAAAGCGCCAATTTCGCCTTTAGCAACTTTTGACTTGACTATCTCAATCAAAGCGTTGGGATCGGACGGCAAAATCTTTTTTATTACTCGACAATTTACCTCGTCAAGTTCAGTTGCGGAAATCTCGCCCATACTTACCATATTGTCAAAACCGCCATTGAATTTTCCGTAATAATAACAATTATGCCTGCAATCTATCGCAGTATAAAATTCTTTATCAGTGCAAGAATATGCAAGTTCCTCAAGCGCATTTATTGCCACGCAATTTTTATTGCGCGCAAAAGCCAACGCATTTACAGTCGACACACCAATTCGTATACCTGTAAAAGACCCGGGACCGACTACCGCAGCAAAGCAATCCACTTCGCCGATTTTTATGCCAGCTTTATCAAGCAATTTATCTATCATCGGGAGAATCAATGAATTATGTTTTTTTGCGCCGTCAAGACTTGTCTCACTGTAAATCTTACCGTCTGCGCAAAGCGCCACAACCATATTATCCCAAGCGGTATCTACTGCCAAAATCTTCATTGTCATTTTCCTTATATTTATTGTTTTACTATATTTTCTTAATATTTTTACTCTAATTTAGTTAATTTTGTAGAATAATTCTAAAAAACAACTTAAATTAGAATACATTTCCGCTTAATTGAGAAGTATCGCATATTAAGCAATTTTTGCAGGTTCATACCAAGACAAGAAAAAATCTCCATCTTGAATCGGCAAGTCTGATTATATATTGACTTTGCCGCCCACTTATCAATGCATACGCTTTGGCTTCAAAGCCTTACACGTTCAAAACAAAACCTAACTGCCAACAAAGAAAACAGAGGCTATAAATTCAAATCAATTCCCTGCACTTTAAATAATCTATCGCAATCGTTGTCCGAATCGTCGAGCGTAGATACGTCGATAATTATAGGATCAGGCACGCCTTCAAACTTATTCCACTCTATTACGCAGACGCCGTCCATATACAGATATTCATTGAGTCCAAGTTCATATAGCTCATCTTCGTCTGCGACTCTGTACAAATCAAAATGATATAGAGGAAGCCTTCCGCTATACTCTTTCATAAAAGCAAACGTGGGCGAAGTAACGGTGTCTTTGACTCCCAAACTCTTTGCAAGACATTTTGTAAAAGTCGTCTTCCCTGCTCCGAGCTGACCGTTGAGCAATATCACTTCCCCGCCATTGAGCCGCTCGGCAATCTTTTGCGCAAGATAAGCGGTATCTTCCAAACCGTGAGAATAATACTCAACTATGCCCCTATTGTCGTTTACTATTTTGTCCATATCAATTTAAAATTACTATTTAATGCTTCCCGATAGATTTTTGCATATTCATTATATATTAGTTGACAAGTTTTTGCAATAGATTTATAATTGTCTCAACAATAATTCTTTGAGGGTAGGTGAAATTCCTCACCGGCGGTAAAGTCCGCAAACGCTGCAAATCTCATATACAGCGCCGAACAAGTGCAATTCTTGTACCGACAGTAAAGTCTGGATAGGAAAAGGATAATTAAAATGACAAAAACAGTTTCTAGAAGCAAGTGGCTTGCTCTCACTGCCATATTATCGGCAATGGCAAGCGTTCTGTACTTTTTGGAAATGCCAGTACCGCTTATGCCGGCATTTATCCAATTTGATTTCTCAATGCTCCCCATATTCATAGGCAATATTGCGCTTGGGCCTTTGAGCGGCATTGTAATTACTATAGTAAAAGATCTGATTCACCTTATAATAAAAGGCGCAGGCGCAACCGGCGGCATCGGTGATTTGGCAGATTTCTTTACCTGTATGTGCTTTATCGTGCCGTCGGGATTGATTTACAAGAAATTCTCCAACTTCAAAGGTATGACTATAGGACTAATTGCAGGTTGCATATCCTCAGCATTGTTGTCGGGATTGGTATTCAACGCGCTCGTCGTATACCCCTTATACGACAAATTTATATTACCAATGACGGCAATAATAGGAATGTATCAGCAAATTCGTCCGTCGGCTAACGGACTTTGGGAAATATTGGCCATATTCAATATGCCGTATACCTTCTTAAAATGCGTAGTCATAAGTATAATTGCCGTGATAATAGCAAAGCCTTTGAGTTCGCTATTAAAAATAAACAGAGATGCTAAACAGACTTGATAGCAAATTAAACTTTTAAAATCATTTAAATATAAATACGGTCGATTATCCGAGGTTTTTCAAAGAATTTTACTTGACAATCGACCGTAATTATTTTTTTTAATTTCTTCTTACTTTTACGGAATAAAATAATTTTGACAAATCTTCGTCTTTTGCAGAGTCACTTTTGTTCAACTTATTTATCTCGTAAAGTATATCCATATCAAACGAAACTAATATTTCCTCAAAGCCGTAAACGTCGTTGATATCGGAAATTATACCAGTCTTAAGCGCTTCGCGTTGAGTTCTGCTGTAGAGCGGATGAGGCAATACCCCCACCAAAAGCCTATTGCCCCAAATCAATGCGCTGCAACTGTCTATCTGCTGATTTTGCGACAAAATCAGTTCTACACCTTGCTTTGCCAAAGCCGCGTCTTGCTGAACGTAATTTACGTACGGTACATCTTGATAAAACATATCTCTCCTCCTTAATCGTATATAAGTATTTTGGACGAGATATATGAATTATATTCTTGCACCCTTACACCGACTTGTTGTCGTCAATCTTTTTAAAGCCGTCCACAACTTCTTCTTCGCCGTAATGCGTAACGTTGGCGCCATTAGACCAAAGCGTCTCCAACGAATAAAGACGTCTCGTCTCCTCATAGAATATATGAACTATCACGTCACCGTAGTCAAGGACAGCCCAGCGTCCTTCTTGCTTTCCCTCAACTCTCAACGGTTCTACGCCTGCTTTTGACATTCCTTCTTCTACGATATCGGCAAGCGCTTTTACCTGCGTATTAGATCTTGCCGAACAGATAATAAAGCAATCTGCAATGATCGTCAAATTTTCCAAGTTGACGGTGACGATATCTTTTGCCTTTTTGTCGTCCAACAATTTGCATATAAATTCTACTTTTTCCATTTTACTCCTTATTGCAACCTACTATAATAGCAGCGGTTTAATTTATTATGTATTATATTGAACATTGTTCAATTGATAAATTCTTCTATTGCTTCAAGCGTAAGCGGATATATTTCTCCGTCTTTTTGTTTTAAAAATTCATATTGAGCCAAGGCACACTCTTTATAACCGTAATCCAATGATTTGGTTATGCAACTTCTCAAATATTCAACTTCGGGATACACTCTGCCAAGTTCTAACATATCTGCGCAAAAAATCAATTTTTGCAAATCATTCATAGATTTTTTGCCTGTGGTGTGGTATTTTATGGCTTCCAATACCTCTTTATCGTCAATTCCGTATTGTTCCTTGGCAACTATTGCGCCCAAAAACTGATGCTCTACGGGCGTACCCACGCTATCAGACGGCACACCATCTGTCGAATGAGGAAAATGACACAATGCTTTTGCGCAATCGTGAAATAGCCCCGCCAACAACACTTTGTCATAATCTAAACCTAAATCTAACGTATAATTAAGCCACAAGGCGTATTTTGCAGTCCTTGAACAATGTTCAAAAGTATTTTGCGGTATATTAGATTTAAGTTCGGATATAATATCGCAATACTTGACGTACAGTCCGTTGCGCTTGATATAATCCGCAACTTGCGGACAAACGCCGTCGTAATCGCCTAATATCGCATTGTATCTGATAAGCGTAGAACTTACGTCTTCGGGATGATAGTCGCATACTACGATATCTGCGCCTTGTTCGCGCCAATATGCGAGCGCTTGATCAAACTTATCGCTTTGACCTCTGGTGAATACGTAAAGCCGACATATCTTGATTATCTCTTGCGGATTCTTCCAAGTTGCAAAATCTTCCAGACTGTCTCCGCCTATGACGAAAGCAATATCTCCGTATATTTTTTTTAACTTTGGCAGGACTTCGCAAGTATAATGCTTGCCGTCGTCCTTGCTTTCCAAATCGCATATCTCAATCCCGTCGACTCCGTCTAAGGCAAGCTGAATCATCTCAACGCGTTGGAAAAACGACGTGTCGCATCTCTTGTGAGGCGGATTTGCCGATGGCAATATCACGACTCCGTCAGAGCCGTCTATAGTAAGCAAATGCTTAATCATACTGACGTGTTGGTTATGAATAGGATTAAAGGCTCCGCCAAAGATTATCTTCATAAATACCTCGTATTTATTTTACACAATAATAAGAATTTTAGCAACAAGTTAAAAGACTTTAGGTCACATTTGAGTATACATTGATACTTTTTGGACAATAAACAAAATATGGCGATAATATTGGATTTGATTTTACTGACGCTGACGACATTCGTCACAGCATACATAGGAGCATACTTCTTGCCGCTTAACTTGCCCTTGAGACTTATATTGAGCGCATCGATCTCAATAGTGATCGTCTCTACAATACGAAGAGTCTTTTTTAAACCCCGCAACAACAAAATGAGTTATCGAAGATACGTGACTTATCTGATATGGCAAGGCGAAGACCACGCAAAAGAGGTAATCGCAAAACTTTGCCAAGATAAAAAACAATTCCAAGACCTAGGCGAATATATACTTATTGACAATACTCCTGTATTTCTTTGGACAAAGTACGGCGCTATCTCCGCCGACACAATGGTAAGATACTATAGAATTTGTAAAAAAAATAATTTGCAAAAGGCTTTTATCCTCACGACGAACGGAGACAAAAAAACCACGGCCTTTATAAAAAACTTCGGCGACGTGATGCTGATTTACTCCAACTTCAGACAAGTATACAACGCCGTGAAAAAAAACGATATGCTTCCCCAAGACAGCAAGAATAAAATACCGGCAAAACAAATGCTGTCAATGATAATGCAAACGGCTTTTACCCGCAAAAACGGTTTTAGATTCATTGGCGTAAGCCTGCTGCTGTTGCTGATAAGCTTCGTTACGCCATTTACCAATTATTATATCGCTATCGCAAGCGTAAACCTTGCCTTGGCAATTGCCTGCATGGCAGTGAGCCTAAAAAACAGTTAAGCCCAAGATACCATACTAAAAAATACGCCTCGCATAAACTCCACAAATAAAAATATTGACAATCCCAACATTAATCGACGCAAAGTTTTATTAGCTCTCGCTACGTCCAATTTTGATTTTTTGACAGCCAACGATATCGATAGAACAATTATTCCAACGATTATTGCCATTACAAACGTAATCGTACAAGTATTAAACCTTACCAAATCCAAGTTATCACTTGTTGCCCACGCATTCTGCGGATGCGACAGATCTCTATACTTCTCAAAATGAATTATCAAAGGATATATTCTAAGCGTGTTGACATCTGAATTCCAAGCCATGAAAACAGTAGTTTTTTTATATACAAAAAAATCAACCATTATCGCAAACATTAGCGCGCTACACACTAATGCCGGAAAAATCCCAATCTTTTTATAAATAGTAGAAAATACTATGGTAATTATCATGAGACACGCTACCGATATAATTCTGCCAACTAAGTAGAAATAAGTATAGCTAACGCACCAAGAGACTATCATTTCGACTATGCAATAAAGCATAATCGCTATGATCACTACGCATGAACATATTATTCCATTTTTAAACTTGTCATTGCTGTTTACCATATTTAAACTTTTGCTCCACAACCACAATAATATTTTAATAATAAATCCATCATATTTCTAGAATGAACGTGTTCGCCATTATATTCTAATGCATAATATGCATATGCGGTATATTTTGACAAATATACTTCAGGATAATCTTCCCAACCAAAATGAGTGACAAACGTATCGTCTTTGTACCCATATGCAATTACACAATGTCCGCCTTCTTTTTCTTTCTGCGAATCTGTTGGCCTTTCATAATTAATAATTACTAATACTACAGGAATCCCTCCATTAATCAACTTTCTCGGATTTGTGTGAGTATTAATAATGCTGCCACTATAATGAACGCAATTACTGCTTAAAGATGGACATTTGTTTTTGATATAATCTTGTATAGTAGCCTTCAGTTCTTTTTCCGCCATAGCAAAGTTGTCACCCGGCAACAATAATCTATGCCCATATGTTTTCAAATGCTCTTTCAAACTATCTGTAGTTTTTGGCGCAAAAGCAATAGACTTTGACAAAGCGCTGTATGAGCCATTGGATATAAAACCGTCGTTTGAATTAATAAAAGCATCATTTTTACAAGTATCAAAATAACCTAATAATAAAAATAACGCAACGATACCGCAATCATTATTTAAATTTTCTGGAAAATAATACGACTTCTTAAAATATTCCGCATCCTTAATAAATGTATATCCATTTTCATTATATGTCTTATCTGGCAAAGGTTGATTTTCCATAGAAAACAATGCTGGAGCAGACCTCATCACTCTCTGTTGCGATAAGAAATCATATTCAGTAGTTTCAACGTCCTCTTTATCTACACATTCTTCTGTCATAATATTGAAATAATAATTTCCCTTATCAATAAAGTATGACATTGGTCCAAGATATACCAATGCTTCATTGATATATTTAAAAAACGGAGAATTAGCCTCTTTCGCTCCTTCAACAAAACTATATTGAGTATCATCTACAGCAAAAATAGCATAACCACTTGGAGACATTTCGACAAGCAAAAACTCATTATTTCCCCCGTCTCCTATTATTTTTGTCTCTAAAATATCTCTGTCGCCTAAGAATTCTAAAACATAATCCAAATAATTACTTGTAGATTGCGCAGTATCTGCGAAAGCAACAGTAAAACAGGCGCTTAACATAAAGCAACAAAGCAAAAGTAATAAAATTACTATAACCAAAAAATTGGATATTAGAAGTTTTTTCTTAATCATAACAACTCTTCCTTATACACAATATACCATAATATTCTTAACTTGTCAATAGCAGAAATTGTTTATCTAATTAAAATATCTTAATTTAAATGGGAATATGCACGGTAAAGGCAGTCCCTACGCCCTCTTTGCTTTCGACGTCGATACGGCAATGAGAATTATCGAGTATCTTCTTGACGAGCGCAAGTCCGAGTCCGTTGCCCTCTCTTGCGCGCGACGCATCGCCTTGATAGAACTTCTCAAAGATATGGCTTTTTACTTCGTCGTTCATACCTATGCCGTTGTCGCGAATGGTAAAAATGGCTTCGTCTTCATACTTTTTGAGCATAATATTGATAACGCCGTCGTTATCCGTAAACTTAATAGCGTTGGATATTAGGTTCTGCCATACCTGTCCGAAGAGCGCTTCGTCGTAGAAAATCGTCACTTCGTCAAGGTCGATATTAAGATTGATATTCTTTTCCGTCCACTTGTTTTCCAATACAATGATTGCCTGGCGAATTTGCTCGTCAAGACGAAAGTCGTTGGGCTGAAGTATTGCGTGATTTTCCAACTTGCTCAATCTCAAAATATTGGACGTGAGCGTCGTCAAATCGGATACCGCGTCAATAATATCGTCGCAATACTCGTCTACCTGCGCTTTGTCGGCGCAGTTTTTGATAAGTTCGGCGTGTCCCTTGATATTGGCAAGCGGAGTCTTGAACTCGTGAGATACGTTGCTGACAAAATCGCTCTTAAGAGTCTTGTTCTTGTTAAGTTCGTTGACCATTACGTTGAAATGGTGCGTGAGCATAGCCATTTCATTAGTCTTTATCTCGCCGTTTTTCTTGGTCTTTTCTTTGAGTTGGACGGAAAAATCACCGTGCGCAACTCTATTGGTCACGTCAAGCAAATCTTTGATGGGATTGAAAAAATACATATTGACAATGATAGACAGCACTATACCAACAATTATACTTGCAACGCCGGCAACGATTATCGTCCACCAACTGTCGTCTATCTCAACTTGAAGATGCTCAAGTATATAATATGCGCCCGAAAAAATACCCGACGCAGTCAAGATGGATATAAAACTTGCCAAACTCAATTTGACAAGCAAAGGCGTGTTGTTTTTCTTTTTATCTTTGCTCATAGTTGCCCCTATTTCTGCTTTTTGATAGCCTTGTAACCCAGACCTCTTATCGTGACAATCTCAAAGTCCTCGCTCGACTTGAATTTATCTCTTATCCTCGTGATATGCACGTCGACGGTACGCTCGACCGTGTCGCTATTTGCGCCCCAAAATTCCTCCATAAGTTGACTTCTCGTAAAAATCTTGCCGGGATAAGAAAGAAGTTTGTATAAGATATAAAACTCTTTTTGAGGCAATTCGATCTCGCCGTCGGGAAGTTGAGCGGTAAGCGAATCGTATATCAACGTCGTGTTGCCGACGACCAACTTTCTCTCGCTGACGATTTGCGAACGGCGCAATAGCGCGCCTATCTTAAGCGCAAGTTCTTCGACGTCGATAGGCTTGACAACGTAGTCGTCAATACCCAAAGCATACCCTCGCTTCTTGGCGTCAAAGTCGTCTATCGCGGTCATAAACATAATCGGCACGTTTGGATTTATCTTTCTTATATTCTCCGCCAGTTGATAGCCGTCCGCAACAGGCATCATTATGTCGGAGATTATCAAATCATAATGCTTTTCGCAAAACATCTCGTAAGCGCTCTGACCGTTGAGCGCCATATCCGCTCTATAGCCGCTATTTTCAAGCACGGCGCGCACGAGTTTGTTGAGTTTTATATCGTCTTCTGCGACAAGTATATTTATCACAAAATCACCTCAAATAAATTAGTTGCGTAATAATTATACCACGCAACTAGATTAATGTAAATACTAATTTTGTCAAAGATATGCCGATATGGGCAAAACGACGATAAATCAAATTTGATCTCTCATACTTTGAGTCCGTATTGATACGCTTGCTCTAAGGCGGGAGAATCTTTTATCTCGCCTTTTTCATAGACGCCCGTCCCGTAAACTACGCCCATTTCTTTTGCGCCCTCAACACAGTCGGCATAGCCGCGTAAACATTCCAACGTGGCGCTCATAGACTCTCTCGTGTCGTCGGCGGCAGTCATTATGTAATAAAACTCTTTGTCTCTCACCTCAAGCCATCTGGCAACCGTGCGGTCTATCAAGGCTTTTAACTGCGCGTCAATTGAATAGAAATAAACCGGACTACTCAACACGATTACGTCTGCGTCTATCATCTTTTGCAAAACGTCAGCCATATCGTCTTTGATGACGCACTTCCCGCCGGATTGCTTGCAATAATAACAGCCCTTGCAATATCCGATATTCTTTTCCGCAATGCGTATCTTCTCCACGTCGTTGCCACTCTCCATTGCGCCTTTCATATACGCATCGCAAAGCAAGTCGGAATTTCCGCCCTTTCTGGGACTTCCCGATAAAATCAAAACTCTTTTGCTCATAATAATTACTCCTTTGAATTGCTTATTTAATTTAATCTACCGCTTTGTCGTAGTCTTCGTCCGACACACATTCAAGCCATTGTGTCTTCCCCTTTTCGGCGGGAACCTCTATCGCAAGATGCGAAAACCAACCGTCTTTACCTGCGCCGTGCCAATGCTTGACGCCTACAGGAATGTTGACGACGTCGCCGACTTGCATTCTGATTGCAGGCTTGCCCCATTCTTGATAATAGCCCTCTCCGCCTACGCAAACAAGGATTTGTCCGCCGCCTTTCTCTGCCTCGTGGATATGCCAATTGTTGCGACACTTAGGCTCGAAAGTTACGTTTGCGATAAATACTTGATCTTTTGATATGGGCGCAAGATAGCTCTGTCCTTTAAAATATTGCGCGTATGCGTCGTTGGGATTTCCGATTGGGAAAAAGATAGAGTTTTGATATACGTCCTTTTCCGTCAACACAGGCGAGTTTTCGCCCCATACCTCTTTTGCAAGATCAAACGTTGCCCACGCCTTTGGGCAACCTGCATAAAATGCGGTATGAGTGATTGCTGCTGCGATTTCTTCTTTGTTGACTCCGTTGTTCTTTGCGTTTTGCAAATGATGTTTGAGCGAACTGTCGTAAATGCCCTGCGACATAAGGGAAACCACTGTGATAATACACCTCGTCTTTATATCAATATCCGTGTTATTCCAATTCTCGCCAAATAGTACGTCATCGTTGAAATGGGCAAATTGAGGAGCAAATTCACCGAGTTTGGCTCTTCCTGCCGTCTGTATGATTTTTTCTTTCATATAAACACTCCTTTATTTTTTGGTTTTGAATCTCTATAGAAATATACGGCAGTTGCTCTGTCTGGCGCCGTTGATTATTTTTTTTGCCATACCTACTCAAAATTTCTTTTAAAGAACTCTTCAAGTTTGTCAAAAGGAATGACGTCTGTCCTGTCATACAAATCTGTGTGAACTGCGTCAGGAATAATAAGCAACTCTTTGTTGTCGCCCTTTAACTTCTTGAACGCGTCTTTGCTGAAATAACAAGAGTGAGCCTTTTCGCCGTGCACTAAAAGAACTGCGCTTCTTATCTCGTCGCTGTAGGCAAGTATAGGCATATTGATAAACGACAACGACGAAGTCTTGTTCCAACCGCCGTTAGAGTTGAGCGAACGCTTGTGATAGCCCCTCGATGTTTTGTAATAATCATAATAATCTTTGACGAAGAACGGCGCGTCGTCGGGGAGCGGGTCTACTACTCCTCCGCCCAATTCGTAAAATCCGTTTTTGTAATCAACAATTCTTTGAGCATTGAGCGCCTTTTTCATTTCATAGCGCGCCTGCGCGCTGTCTGCCTCGTCAAAATAGCCTTTTGCGTTTACTCTTGTCATATCGTACATTGTGGAAGCAACTGCGGCTTTTATTCTCGTGTCTATTGCCGCGGCATTCAAAGCAAAACCGCCCCAACCGCAGATGCCAATAATACCCATTTTTTCGGCGTCAACGTCCTCGCGACAGCAAAGATAATCTACCGCCGCGCAAAAATCCTCGGTGTTTATATCGGGAGATGCAACGTATCTGGGCTGTCCGCCGCTCTCGCCTGTGAAAGACGGATCGAACGCAATTGTCAAAAATCCGCGCTCCGCCATAGTCTGCGCGTAAAGTCCCGAACACTGTTCCTTTACAGCGCCAAAAGGTCCGCTGACGGCAATAGCAGGAAGTTTGCCTTTTGCATTTTTGGGAATATACAAATCTGCCGCAAGCGTAATACCGTAACGGTTGTGAAAGGTAACTTTTTCGTGATTTACCTTTTGGCTTTTGGGAAAAGTTTTATCCCACTCTTTAGTCAAAGTCAACGTCTCGTCTTTCATTTTAATTTCCTCCAATAGGTTACTATAATACATCTAAGATTATTTTAAAACATAAAAATAACAATAGCAAATACTTATTTTCTATAGTTTATCATAGTTGACAGAATAAGACAATATATCTTGTGTTCATCGGCGTGAATACCGTCGAGCAGCTTTCTTCTATGAGCGATAAGCATTTTTAACATTTCCACTGTCCATTGCGTTTCGGTTAAATTCATAAATCTTTCTATAAATTCCTCATCGCAACCTGCGTCTATTAAATTTTGCTCTATCGTTGTTTGACTTTCCGACATATCAATATCACTTCCTTTTAAGCGGCGACTAAACCGAGAGAATCTACCCAACGTCTTATTTCCGTTATGCCCGTATCAGACATTACGTTTGAGCTTGTAATACGCAAATAAGATATAAAATCAATCTGCGAATAGGTTGATTTCAGTCCCGTAACGCTTCCTGACATTGACGAACTGCTGCTCGTAGCAAATAAATACACTTGTTTATCCGTCAAATCGTATGTGTCGAGAAAAGTATAAATTATTCTCGGCGCGTTACCGTTCCATATCGGATAGCCTATAAAGATAACTTCGTATTTGTCTATATTGCTAATCTGTGTTTTAATGGCAAGACGTGCGTTCGACGCCCATTCCTGCGATGCGCGTTCCTGTGCGGCGGAAAACTCGATAGGATAAGGCACAACAGGCTCGATTTCAAACAAAGTGGAATTCTCTATGTATTCATTTAACTGCATTGCAAATCTATAAGTGTATCTATCGCCGTATCTGCCTTCACCCATACGAGAAAAATACGTTATAAGTACATTCTTGCTTACTTCGCTTATAGGCGGATTAACAGGCTGTTCGGGTTCTTCGGGGTGAGTAGTATTTTCGTATTCATTATCGGACGGATTGTTCGGATTTGTCGGTTCGACGGGCTTATTAGGATTTTCGGGCGTAGTGGGTTCGCTCGGTTCGACGGGCGTAGTCTGTTCGGGCGGCGTGGGTAATGTATTAGCGGACGGATTATTATTACAAGCCGTAAACGCAAATACGATTAAACACAACGTCAGAATAATTGCAAATAATTTTTTTAATTTCATTTTACACCTCAATACCAATCATGCTTTTCGTTTCTATCAAGCGCGGCAATCGCACTCATTTCTTCGTCCGAGAGCGAGAAATGGAATACGGATATATTTTCTCGTATATGATTGGGATTAGACGAACCGGGAATAGCAACTACACCGCGTTGTAAGTGCCAACGCAAAACGACTTGTGCGCTTGTTACGTTATGCGCTTTTGCAATGTTAGCAATCGTTTCGTTATTGAATATTTCGCTCGTATGTCCTCTGCCGCCGAACGGATACCACGCCTGCATAACGATACCGAGATTGTGCATATACGGTACTACGGCTTGTTCCTGATAATAAGGGTGTATTTCGTTTTGTATAAGAGCGGGCATAATGTTTACTTGCGAGATAAAATCGTCGATTTCTTCTATATACCAATTCGACAAGCCGATAGAACGGATTTTACCTTGCTCTACGAATTTTTCGATTGCTTTATACGCCTTTACGTCGTTCGCGCCGGGATGATGTAACAGCATCATATCTATATACTCAATATCGAGTGCGTCGAGCGCGTCCTGAATTGCCTTTTCGGGATTAGAGAATTGACTGCCGGGATATATCTTCGTGATAACGAAGATTTCTTCTCTCGGTATTCCGCTTTGTCTTACCGCCTGACCGACTTCTTTTTCGTTGCCGTACATATAAGCCGTATCTATCAACCGAACACCGCTTTCAAGTGCAGACCGCACTGCGTTTACGCATATTTCGCCGTGCAGAGAATACGTACCTATTCCGAGAACGGGCATCTCATATCCGCTGTTCAGCGTAACGGTGGGCGCGCGTCCGTTTTCGCCGTTTTCCAAATCGAACACGGCTACGTCCGGCGTGAGTTTAATATCAAGACTGTCTATCCAATCGGAAACGGCACTTTGGGAAGTACCCGACGCGAACCGTCTGCCCGACACCCAATCCGCATTAGGGGCGAGAGAATGTAAATTCGTATCGCTGTTGCCTATGCCGCTGCTATGCGACGTGCAGAACGGGACGATAGTCTTATCCGTAAAATCGTAGCTTTCCAAAAACGTAGAGATTATACGCGGGGCTTGACCGTGCCATATAGGATACCCCAAGAATACCATGTCATATTTTTCCATATTCTCAACCGTACCGTTTATTGCGGGGCGGGCGGATGGATCGGCTTGTTCCATATCTGCCCTGCCGTTCGTGTAATACTTTAAGTCATCGGCAGTATAAGGAACTTCGGGGACAATTTCATAAAGCGTTCCTTTCGTTTCCGTTTCGATATGTTTGGCTATCGCTTCGGTTGTGTTCGTGCAGGAAAAGTACGCAATAAGAACTTTACTTGCATTTCCGACGGTAGGCTTTGTATTATTGTTGCTTCCGCAAGCGGTCAATCCGAATAATGCCATAACGATTAACAATACTCCTAAAATTCTTTTCATAATGTTTACTCCAAGCAAATCAGAAACTTGCTTTCAGTACGGCGCGAATATCGCTTTCGGATAACACCTTATATCCGCCGTCCATAACGAGTGTGCTTTTTACTATTCCGTCGAGCGTTTCTTTTTTCGCACCAAGCTCAGTTATGTTCATGACAAGTCCAATCTTGTGCATCCATTTTTCCATTGCTTCCAAACCTTCGTAAGCAATCTGTGTTTCCGATTTTCCTTCGGGATTTACGTTCCATATGTTTACGGCATAACGGGCAAACTTCGCCGTGC
>CAMWVR010000012.1 GCA_947177795.1 uncultured Clostridia bacterium
AATATATATTATTAAATATTTATCAATACTAGACTAAATCTAGAACGAGGCAATATGAGATTAGATAAATTCTTGAAAGTATCGCGAATAATCAAACGCAGAACGGTCGCCAACGACGCTTGCGACAGCGGAAGAGCGCAAATCAACGGACGTCAAGCCAAGGCGGGCACGCAAGTCAAAGTCGGCGACGTGGTGACGATGTTTTTTGGCGACAAGGAGTTTTCTTTCAGAATTTTGCAAGTCAACGAGAACGCTAAGAAACAAGAATGCAGCGATATGTACGAGGTCATAAGCGATGAAATTTAACGTGATACTCGCATGCGGAGGCATGGGCGAAAGGTGCGGTCTGGGATACAACAAATTGCTGCTCAACGTAGGCGGCATTCCCCTGCTTGAAAAAACGCTGAACTGCTTTTGCCACAATGATATCTCAAAGATAGTAATTGCCTATAACAAAAACGATAAATCTGCAATTGAAAAAATAACGGAAGGACGCGACGAAATAATACTCTGCGAAGGCGGAACAAGTCGCAGTCAATCTATCGCCAACGCCCTTAAATTCGTGGAAGACAATTGCGACTTTGTGATAATACACGACGGCGCAAGATGCTTTTTGCCAAAAGAATGTCTTGAAAGAGGTATGCAAGAAGCCGTAGAATACGGTAACAGTGTGCTTTACGTAAACAGCGTAGATTCTCTGCGTATCGTCGACGAGATCAAATCGCAACCTATAGAACGCTCTAAAATAGTACGAGTGCAAACGCCGCAGATTTTTAAAAAGGACGAAATAACTAAAGCTTACGCTTTGGCTGACGGTAAAGACTTCTCTGACGACGCTACGCTGTATGAAGAGTATATAAAAAAACCAATACGCTTGACTTACGGAAGCGAAGAAAATATCAAGGTCACTACTCCGTCAGATTGCAAAAATCTCAACGGCGGACTTTTGATTGGCAACGGTTGGGATACTCATAGATTGGACTTTGGCAGAAAGTTGATATTAGGAGGAGTGCAAATACCGCACGACAAGGGGCTTGTGGCGCACAGCGACGGCGACGTGCTGATACACGCAATTATGGACGCAATACTCTCTGCAATGCACGAGAGAGATATTGGCATACTCTTCCCCGACACCGACAATAAATTCAAGGATATAAGCAGCGTTAAATTACTTCAAGAAGTGCTTAAACTTGCAAGATCAAAGGGACTTGCCGTCAAGACTGTAAGCGCAGTCATTATGGCGCAAAAGCCAAAACTCTCTCCGCATATCCCTGCAATTCAAAAAAATCTTGCTGACATTATGGGCATTGAAGAAAACTGCGTAAGCATCTCCGCCACCACTACCGAAAAACTCGGTATGGCAGGGCGCGAAGAAGGCATAAGCGTAAGTAGCGTAGCTACGCTTTATAAAATTTAATTTTATACGTACTCTTGACGAACTTTTGGGAAGAAACTGAAGATACTTTTACTCCTGCGGAGAGTCTGAGGATATAACTTCTTTTCTTTCTTTAATAAACTCTTTTAGAGATTTGATATACTTTTTTAACAAAATCACTTCGGAAAACACAAGCGCCGCAACCACGCAAAGACCTATAAAAGTCAAAACAAGCGCAGGAAAAATCTTTGCGCTCTCTAACGTAAAACTTGCGACGAGATACTTCGCCGAGCATACGAATATGAGTATCGCAACGATAGCGACTGCTATTACGCCAATACCGCCGATAACGCTAAACGGCGTGATATAAAACCATTGATATAATTTCATATCCTTTTTTGCTTTGTCTTTATTCTTGTTTTCCATAGGATTATTTTAGCACACAATAATAATTTTGAAAAGAGTTTAAAGCAAATTAAAATTGAGGAATTATATAGTGGAACGCAATCGCAACTACCACTGCGAATACGAAAAGTCCGCCGACGATTGCAAAGTTCTCTTTGACACGCTTGTTGGCTTTGAAAAGAAAAGCTATGCCAAGTCCGGCATTGACGATAAGTCCTCCGAGACAAGAACCGAACGATATTGCTCCGCCGAGGAAAAGTTCGGTAATGACTACGCTTGACGCGCAATTGGGAATTAGCCCTACTAGCGTGACCAGTATTGGCTGCAATACTCCGCTTTTGGACATAAATTCGGCAAGTCTCTCTTCACCGACGTAATATACGATAATTCCCATAATAATATTTATAATAAAAATATACGCCAAAATCTTGAGAGTGTGCAACAGCGGATGCACGAGATACTTCTTAACTTTGCTCTCCTTTTTATCATCGATATGATGTCCGCAACATCCTTTGTGTATATCCACCTCTTCGTCTTTATGAGTATCATCATGAGAATGCTCGTGATGATGTTCGTCTTCGTGATTATGGTCGTGGTCTTCGTGAGCATGTTCTTCAATAATATCTTGCGTTTTGATTTGAGTTTGCTTTTTCTTTGCAGCTCTATAAGTCAAATCGATTGCGTAACCCACGACAAGGGCCAGCACGAACTTAGACAATATCAACGCAAGAAGTTTGAGCCACACGCCTTGCTCGTTGATATGCGAAAAAAGTATTGGCAGAGCTTCGTCGGAAGTTGCGATAAAGACCGCCAACAACGCTCCGATAGTAATCTGTCTACGAGAATATAAATCCGCCGCAAGCACGGAAAAACCGCATTGCGGAACTATGCCGAAACCTGCGCCGACCGCTACGGCGTAGTTTGATTTGAGTTTTGAGTTCATTTTGACGGCGATCTTTTGTTCGACAAGTTCTATCAGTATATAAAATACGAGAAGTATCCAAGATAACTTGATAGTGTCCAAAAACGCGTCAAGCAAGACGTCCCACATAATCAGATCCTTTTGTTGCGTATAGACATTATAATGCAAAACTCAAATTTCTCAAAATAAAACGAAAGCCAAAATAAAAATATTTGCCAAGAATTTTCAAAGCGGCTAATATTAAGCCGCCTGTTGAATAGTCGCCGCCGAGTTGGTCTGCGGCAGTGAAAGTATTATCGTGATTACAGAGCCTTTCCTATATACTTTGTTTGCAATATCTATAATATCGCTTGTATCGCCAAGCAAACTGTATCTTGAAATCTTTGCTCCGTAACCTACTCTTTTCCTATAAGCTTTGAGCGCATCTTCTATTTTGGAAATCGCCATATCTTCGCCAAGCATAATGCAAAACGACGTCCCCTCAAGCGACGCCCCGCTCTTGTCTATATACTCAAAGACGTAACTCATCTCTTCCACTGCGTCATAATCTTGCTCTGCATCTCCGTCGATATACAAATCAAATTCTCTCGTATATTTAGTGGCGCCCGTCAAAATATTTCCGCTAGTAAATTCAAGTTGCATCTTGAAGTTGGCATAATAGTTAAACTCGCTGTCTGCGACGTATTGGCAATACTGATCGGAATTATAGTTGTCAATTTCCGACCTCTCGTAATCGGTAAACAAGAAGTATTTGCCGTTGACGTATTCGTAATGATTTACGTCGTCATCATTCTGCACTCCAACGACTCTGTTACCCCAAGTGGAGTCGGACAAAAACCACTCGCCCATTATCTGAATTTTGTTCCATGCGTGTCCCGCATCGCCAGCCTCGGCGTCTTTTAACTTACCCGTAACGCGAATGCAATCTATGCCTTCTATCGCGCACATGACCGAATACGCCTTTGACAGTCCGTCGCATACCGCAGATCCGTTGAGAACACCCTCAAGATAAAACGCGTCGTACTTATAACTTGCCTGAGGCAACGTCGTATAAGCGACGTTGTTATCATAATACACGTTGATAATAAGCCAATCGAATATCGCTCTTGCCTTTTGCAAATCCGTCATTCTGTCGTCGCATACGCCTCGCATAATCTCTTTGAACTTGTCGTATATCCTGTACGCCTGCGATCCGCTCACGGGCAATGGGCGATAACCGTGCGAAAGTACGTAAAAAAGTTGATCTGACGTGCTGCACTCATACGTCTTGTCGACGTAATTAATCGCAAAGTCGTCAAAGTCGACGCTCCTGCTGCTCTCGTAATTATCGAATACGTGACCTATCTGAGGATAATAATCCTCTTGAGCAGTCGCCGAAAGCGTAGCTTGACCGCTTACGCTTGAACTCATCCATACCGAACCCGTATTGTTAGAATAAGCTCTATAAGAAGCGCTTATCATTCTGGGGAATGTGCACTCGCCAAGCGCCTTGGAAAACTCCTCTTTAATATTCTCCGCTCCGCTGACGTAGGTAATGCTTTTCGGGCTTTCTTTGGTGATATTATAAAAGTATATAAACTCTACGTACGCCAACATATCTTCATAACTGTCAATAGACTTTATATCGTCGATAGAATACCAATCCTTATCTAAAAAACCTGCGTATAACTTATCTTCCCAACGGGCGTAAAGAGTCGTATCTTCATTGGGCATATATCTCAAATTGTTGCGTATCGTCATTTCTTTGTTCGCATACCAGACAAGTTCCCGACTGCCGTCGGCAGTCAATACTTCTTTGGGCGCGCTCAAAGCCGTCCCCGGATAAATCATCTCATACGGCGTATAATCCACGTCGTCAGGCGTGACGTAAGAAAGTTGTTTGTAATCAAAATCTACAAACTTTGCATATAAAATCAGATTACCGATGGATTCGGACAAAGACGACAATCTCTCTTCAAAATCGAAGTCCAAATACCAACCTGCAAATTGCTGATCGTTTTTAGTTGCGTCTTGCAGTTGGAATATATCTTCTACGGTATATTCAGTCTTGTTGAGCGGACTGTTTTCTCCGCCGTTCAAAACGTATTCGACGGTATAAGTGATAATGGAAAATTCCGCAACAAAGGTCGCATCTTGTTGCGGCAGGGAATCCAAATCGTCAAAATTCACCTCTTCGCCGTCGTAAGTCCAATATAAAAATTCATAACCGCGTTTGGTCACGACAGGCGCCGTAAGTTGAGCTACGCTCTCTACTTTTTGACGAAGACTTCCGCTGACAATATCTGCGCCGTCTGCGTAAAACGTGTATATTATAAATTCTTCGTTGTCGCCGGGAGTCTGCGTAGCGTCGCCGCTAGGCAAGTCGGGCACATGACCGCCCGATGACTCTTTGACAATATCAAACTCCTTGGTCACTTGTCCGCTGAAGTTGCCTTTGCCGCTTATCTCTACTTTGCCTTTGCCGATCTCTACATTATCAAAATACTCTAAGACGTAATCCGTATCTAGCTCTAAGACCTTGTTAAAATATTTGACGTTTACGTCGGGTCTGATCTCCCGACCCGTATATTGATAGACGTCTGCCGACAACGTGATATTGCACTTGGAAATATCCGTCTTGAGAGCATCACTTATTCCGCTCAAATTGCAAGCCGTCAGCGAAATCAACGCCGTGAGTAATAAAATAGATATCAGGGCTAAACGTCTGTGTGTCTTTTTCATTTATTGCTCTCCGATAAATATGCTTCCAATCTGTATATAGGCATATCCATATCAGTATATTTGACTTCGTGTTCTGTCATTATATTATTCTTGTAATCAGATCTATGCAAATCCAGCGTAACGTTTTTAAGCGCAAAGCTGTTTTGCGACAATTCGCAAATGGAATATTCAAACATGGCTTTATTATCCGTCTTGTGATATATCTCTCCGTCTTGCGTCAAAATATCTTTGTAGATTTCGAGAAACTTTCTGTTGGTCAGCCTTTGTTTCTCATATCCCTTTTGCGGCAACGGCGTGGGGAAATTTATATGTATGCGAGATACGCTGTGAGGCGGAAAATAACTTTGAAGGCACTCCGCCCGCAGTATCATAAAACGCACGTTTTTCAATCCCTCTTTCTTTACTCTTTCACAAGCCTCTACTATGACGTTGGAGAGCATCTCTATCGCAATATAATTGACGTCGGGATTGCGCATTGCAAGATGAGTAATAAATCTGCCCTTTCCGCAACCTATCTCCAATTCCACGGCGTTGTCGTTGCCGAAGACTTCTTTGAAGTCTATATAATCCTTTTTTGCCACGGAAGTCTTCATGTTGAGATCGGCAATAGTGCGCTCGATTATCAAATCGCTCACTTCTTCAAGACGCTCGTCCAAATTATGCTTTCTTCTCATTCGCATAGCAAAATCCTCCGCTTTTATGCAATTACCGTTATGCCATTATCTCAATGGGTATTAATATTTTAGCATTTTTTAATGCGTTTGTCCATATCTTTTAAAATATATCAAAAAGTGGAAAAACGTCACAGCGTCTTTGCCAATTCTTCAAGCCAATTGCTTTCGCAATACTCTATTGCGCCATTGTCGCACGCCGCCGCCAAAATCCTATCGAGAGGCATCTTGACAACAGTATCTATACCGTATTGCTTTGCAATGCTATCTACGTTGCTCTCTCCGAAAATATACAACTTCTCTCCGCACTTATCGCATTGATAGTAAGACATATTTTCCACTATCGCAAGCGCGGGTATATTCATCATCTTTGCCATCTCAACGCCCTTGGACACGATCATATTTACGAGTTCTTGCGGAGTCGTAACCATGATTATGCCGTCGACAGGCAGATTTTGAAATACAGTCAACGCAATGTCGCCCGTGCCCGGAGGCATATCGATAAACATCGTATCGACGTCGCCCCAATACACGTCCGTCCAAAATTGCGTGACTGCGCCGCTTACCAAGCTAGAACGCCACACGACGGGATTCGTGTCTTCTTTGAGAAACATATTCATGGACACGACCTTGATACCCGTCACGCTCTGCGCAGGTATTATGCCCTTGTCGCAACCCATAGCCTTTTCTTTTATGCCAAATGACTTTGCCATAGACGCGCCAATGATATCTCCGTCGAGCACGGCTACGGTCTTGCCAAGCCGTCTGCTCAAGACCGCCAACATACTCGTCACCATAGACTTGCCGACGCCGCCCTTGCCGCTCATCACGGCGTAGACTTTGCCTACCTTGGAAAACTTGTTTAGCGTAGGCTTTTGCGGAGCGTTACGCTCTTTGCAATCCTGTCCGCAACTCGAACAGTCGTGTGTGCAATCACTCATATATTCTCCTTTGCGGTAACTGCGCCGTTTTGATAACGCAGTTGCCAAAGACGATTTTGTTTGATAAATTTAAAGCTTTTTGACAATCTGCTTGCAATATGCTTTGCCTTCTGCCGACAACTCCGTAAACGGCTTTCTGCAACCGCCCATTTCTATGCCCATTTCTTCGAGAATGCCTTTTTCCGTTGCAAATACTCCGTACTTGATAAGCATAGTGATGATCTCGTTTGCCTCAAATTGAATTCTTTGCGCCTGCTTGATATTTCCCTCGTTGAAAAGACGGAACATATCGACGTACTTTTGCGGCATAAAATTATAAGTCGAACCGATACCGCCGTCTGCGCCCATGCTCAAGCCTGCCACCAACATTTCGTCAAATCCGTTGTATACGAGCGGATCGCACTCCATGGTCTTGAACTGCTGAAGAGCAAACAAGTCGGACGTGGTATGCTTGATACCTATAAACTTCTTATTCTTGAACATATCTTCGGCTCTCTCTTTGTTGAATTGAAAGCCGTTGGCGTTGGGGAAGTTGTACATTATCATAGGAATGTCTACGCTGTTTGCGATATCGTAGTAATATCCTTTGATAGCCTCGTAGGAAAAGCCGTAATAAAACGGCGCTACCGCAGAAATCGCATCGTAGCCCATATCTTGAGCGTACTTTGCCATATCTATAGCGTGATTTGTGTTGATTGTGCCCACGTGCGCTATCATCGTACCTCTGCCTGCGTTGCTTTCCGCCGCATACTTGAAGAGCTCTTTTCTCTCCTCCACGGTCAAAAGCATTCCCTCGCCCGTCGATCCGCCTACGTAAAAGCCGTTGATACCCTTTTCAAGATTGAAGTCTACGATCTGCTTTACGGATTTACCGTTGATCTTGCCGTCTGCTGTGTAAGGCGTGAGCAATGCTGAAAATACGCCTTTGAATTTTGCTTTGTTCATAAATATACCTCTCTTAGTAAAAAATTATTATTGATTTTTGAATGCGCCGTTTAAATATGCGTATACGCTGCCGAGCACTCCCGCCTTGTTACCGAGATTTGCAGGCGATATCGGAGTGGCGCATTTGCTCCTATACTCCTTGAGAAAACTCTGCCACCAATACTCAGACATCTCTATTACACCTCCGCCTATCACTACAAGCGAAGGGTTATACAATTCCGCCGACCTTGATATAACTGCGCTCAGGTCTTTGTAAAAATCGCTCAATATTTTCTTTTGCGATATATCCGAGGTGTGAAAGAGTTGATATAGATTGTCATTGCCGTATCTCTTAAGTGCAGTCGCAGACACGTATTGCTCGGCGCAACCTCTCTGTCCGCACGTGCATACTCTTCCCTCTTCGTGAAGTATAAAGTGTCCGAGCTTGGTATCTAGTATCGTCTGACTGTCGAGAGTTTCGCCCGTCAGCAAAGAGGCTCCGAGTCCCGTGCCTATCGTAAACATCATCACGCTACCCGATTTTTTCTTGCCCGCTCCCAAAAATCCTTCGCCTATAAGAGCGCTGACGGCGTCGTTGATGACGACGACTCTTTTATTAAAATGCTCGCTCAATATCTTTGAGAGCGCAGTACCCGTATAATTGGGAATCGTCTCTGTGGCGTAAGTCACTTCGCCGCTATCCCAATCCACCGTGCCTGCCGTAGCCACGGCAATGGCTTCGCAGATTTTCCAATCAAAATGCTCTATAGATTTGATAATATTGGCTACGACGGCATCTCTGCCTTTCTTCGCATCAGTGGGAATGGATACGAATTCCAAAATCTTATACGTATCGCCGTTCTTTGCGTCGCCAACTTCAATCAAAGCGCTCTTTATATTGGTGCCGCCTACGTCTACGCCTATCGTCAACATAATTTCAGCGCTCCCACAAATCTCTGCGTAATGTCCTTAGGACGTGTAATAGACGAACCTACGACTATTGCGTATACTCCGCATTCGCATACCTTGGCAAGTTGATCTCTTTCCCATATTCCGCCCTCGGCAATTATCTTGGTGTCGGGAAATGACTCGACGAGCTTTGTCAAAAAATCATAATCGGGGATTTCTATTCCTTTGGTATAAGGCGTATAGCCTCTCATAGTCGAACCGATATAATCAAAGCCTAATTTATGCGCTATCTCGGCGTCTTCAAAGTCCGAGCAATCTGCCATTATCTCCACGTTCGGAGCATTTTGCCTTACGTACTTGACGAGATCCTCGAGTTTCTCGCCGTTGGGTCTTGCTCTTTTTGTGCAGTCAAGTGCAATGACTTCACACCCGACCGACAAAAGCGCCTTGACTTCTTTGAGCGTGGGCGTAATATATACGTCGCTGTCGGGATAAACTTCTTTAATGATACCTATGACGGGTACGTCGACCTCTTTTTTGATATCGGCAATATCGTTGACGTAATTAGCTCTGATACCTACCGCTCCGCCTGCGACTGCGGCTCTTGCCATATATCCCATTATGCCCAATCCGTAAAGCGGTTCGCCTTTGACCGCCTGACACGACACGATAAGACCTCTGTTTAAATTTGCCATATTTTACTCCTTTGATATGTTATATTGCTTTGAACTGCTCTCCGCTTTTTATTTCGTCTAAAGTGACGGTAATAAAGTTGATTTCTTCATGCTGAGTATTTTCTTCATACAATACTCCTATCTTGCCGTCGCCCAGCCATACCATACAACTGTATACGAACTCGCCTTGCTTGATAAGAGAGCTGTATTCAAAAGTCTCGCCGTAGTCGTATGAAAGCCGTATCACGCCGTTGCGTCTTGCTTTGGCATCTGCCGCATTGAGGAATAAAGTGACTTCTCTGCCGTCTTCCTCGCCGTTGATTACGCAACACTGACAAATGCAGTGAGTCAACTGCGGATGATGCTTATATTCTTGCCAAGTCTCTCCGCCGTCGTCGCTGATTGCCGTAGAAATGAGTTTCTTGGAAGAGTGGTTGCGCATAAATATTTTGAGTCTGCCGCCCTCGCATTCGATGAGTTGCGTCTCCGTGATCATATCGTTTGGCAACACAAATCTGTGTCCCACGGGGAAAATGCCGTGTTTTCTCGTCTGATTGGGCGACTTTCCTCTATGCCAAGTCTTGCCGTTGTCGTCGCTGTACATCACGCAAGCCGACAGCATAAGTATCTGGAATCTTTCAACCACGTTGTAATAAATCGGGAAAATAAGTCTGCCCTTATACTTGCCCTCTTTTACCGTAATTCCCACGCCAGGACCTGCGCCGATAAACGACATATATTTCTCTTTAACTTGATTGGTAATATTGACAGGCTCCGACCAAGTAAGTCCGTCGTCATTCGACGAAGTGATATACAAATGAGAAGATTTAAGCTCTTTGAGCTTTCCCGAATTGAGCTTATAGTTACCTGCCGGCTGTCCCTTGAACATAACGTCGCCGTTGGGCATAACTGCGTAATCTTGATTTACGATTCCCGTCTTGTCGTATACCTTGCCGTCTTTGAGAGTGTATCTCTTCTTGCCCTCGTAAAGATAAAGATTGCCGTCTTTATCCTGTCCAAGTCCCTTTTTACACTTGAGTATTCCCACTCCTGCGGGGGTATGGGAATATATCATAAAAATGGTATCGCTGTTCTCGTCGTAAAGCATACAGGGGTCTATTGCCGCCGAGGCGTCTTGCATAGACTCGCCCACTTCTTCTACGACGACGATTTGCTCTTCCCAAGTCAAGCCGTTGTCCAAAGAGCGCCGGACTACCTTGTCTATCCTGTTGGGATTGTCTCTACAGGTATAAAACCGCTCGTCTGCGCAAGCCACCAAGACTCCGCTCTTGGTCTTGACTATTGACGGTATGCGGTAATTCCCCGCCCTTCCGCTTGCTTTGCTGAATATTGTCTTTACTTCTGATGCCATATTATCTCCCTTATTTCTTATTTGTGATTTCTATTGAAAACGTATATTGACGGCTCTCGCCGACTGCGAGTTTTTCTATCAATTCTTTGTCTTTTAACTCCCTTACGGGCGACGCAAAGTCGGGCACTCCCCACCACGGCTCTACGCAATAGTACGCTCCGCTCGTAGGGTGCGACCAAAACGCAAGCGCAGACGGATCAGAAAACTCAAACTTGAAGTTCACTCCGTCGGGTCTTTGCAATTCCACTCCGTCGAATTTCTCGTCGGTCAATATCAAAGTCTTGAGCGAGCGCATTGTCAACTTGCTGCAACTCAATCTGTCCAATTGCCGATAATTATCCTTTTTCTCTATAAAATGACCTGCCTCGTCAAGATAATAGTTGTTGGGAGCGATTTGTCTTTTGAATACAACAATATTGTTTGCCGTGTCTCCCTTTTGCGACACGACGTTCATTGCAGGGTGTCCGCCAATGCCGTAATATATCTCCTTGTCGTCGACGTTTTTGACAGTCATCGTCTTGATATATTTTGCGCCCTCGACTCTGTGCTCTATCGTAAGCTCGAACTTAAACGGATAGACCTCCAAAGTCTCGTCGTCCCACTTGAAAGTATGCGTCACGCTGTCGGCAGTCTTGCTTGCGACATGGAAGTCGTGCAGTCTGCATATACCGTGCGACGGGATATAATACTCGACGTTGTCGACGGTATAATATCCGTCTTTGAGTCTGCCGACGAATGGAAAAATCGTCACGTCATGCCCCGTCCAACTCGCTTCGTCGCCCTGCCAAATGCATTCAAGTCCGTCTTCATTCTCTATGCTGAGCAGACTGCTGCCGACCTCGTCGATCTTAACCTTTAGTTCATCCGAATAAATAATGCTCATAATTGCTCCTAGTATTATTTTATAGTTTCTTCCGCAAGTTTTTGGAAATAGGGCAAGGACCGCTCTATCATGTCGTAACTCACGCAATAAGATATTCTGAAATACCCCTCGCAGCCAAAGCTCTTTCCGCCGACGACGAGTATATTGTATTGCTTTGCCTTGGCGATAAATTTGCTCTCTTCGATTGGGCATTTGACAAAAAGATAGAATGCGCCTTGCGGCTCTATACACTCAAATCCGTATTGCGTCAACGCCGTATATAGCAACTTCCTGTTTTTATCGTAAGCCGATACGTCAGTCTTTTGGTCTATGCAGCGTCCGATGACAAGCTGTTGAAGAGACGGCGCGTTGACAAATCCGAGTATTCTCGTAGCAACTCCGCATGCGGCAATGAGATTCTCGCTGTCTTCTGCCTCGTCGGATATGGCAAGATAGCCTATTCTCTCTCCCGGCAAGGATAGCGACTTGGAATAAGAATAGCCCACTATAGTATTGTCGTAATATTTCGTCAAGAAAGGTACTGAGTTCTGTCCGTAGACAAGTTCTCTATACGGCTCGTCGGAAATGAGATATATCGCCTCTCCGTTCTTCTCGCTTTGCTCTTTGAGTATTGCGCCGAGCGCTTTCAAAATATCCTCAGAGTAAATTACGCCCGTAGGATTGTTGGGCGAATTGACTATGACGGCTTTGGTACGCTTTCCCATCAAAGATTTCATCGCCGACAAATCGGGTTGAAAAGTAGGCGGATTTGGTGGAACTACGACTATCTTACCGCCGACGTTGGCAACGTAATTGTTGTATTCTCCGAAATAAGGCGCAAAAACTATCACTTCGTCGCCGTCGTTGATAATAGACTTGAGCGCCACGTTGAGTCCGCCTGCGGCGCCCACCGTCATAATTATATTCTTAAAACTAAACGCAGTACCGAATCTTGAATTGAGATCTTCGGCGATTATGCCTCTCACACTCTCGAACCCGCTGTTGAGCATATAGCCGTGTAAAGCCAGGGCGTCAGTATCTTGAGCAATTTGCTTAATTGCCTCGTTGACAGCCTTGGGCGCAGGTACGCTGGGATTGCCGAGAGAAAAGTCGAATACGTTTTCCTTGCCGTAAATTTGAGCAAGTTTTTTGCCCTCTTCAAACATCGCCCTTATCGCAGAGCCTGATAGCATTACGTCCTTTATCTTTTTTGAGATCATATCTAACTCCCTTTAGATTTTTCATTACTCAAACGAATTGAGATTTCTCCGCTGCGGTCAAAACGACGTCAATACACACAATTTTTTATATTGCCGTTGAGAAAAGCTCTCACGTTGTCTACGGCAATGCGCATGAGTCTCGACCTTGCCTCTCGCGACGCCCAAGCGACGTGCGGTGTGATATAGCAATTGGGCGCGCCTATCAAAGCGTTGTCTTTTGTCGGCGGCTCGGAAGACAGTACGTCTGCTCCGTATCCTGCAATCTTTCCGCTATCAAGTCCTCTTCTTATTGCGACTTCGTCGATTACTCCGCCCCTTGCCGTATTGAGTATTATCACGCCGTCTTTCATCTTGGATATAGCGAGCTCGTCTATCATCTTATCGCTGTCGCCATTCATCGGGCAATGCATGCTTATCACGTCGCTTCGTCCGTACAATTCGTCAAGCGTTACCATTTTTGCAATACCGTCTTCGCATGGCGTACGTCTGTACGCAAGCACGTTCATACCCAAAGCCTTTGCAATCTTCGCCACTTCCTGCGCTATTGCTCCGTAACCCACAAGTCCGATAGTCTTGCCGTCAAGTTCGGTAATATCCTGAATGCGATAGCAAAAGTCTTTGCAAGCCGACCAATCGCCGTTGTGAACCGACTGCGAGTGCTTGCCCACACCCATAGCTATCTCCAAAAGCAACGCTACCGTCAACTGCGCCACTGACTTAGTCGAATAATTTGGGATATTGCATACGGGTATGCCTCTTTGCTTTGCGTAAGCCAGATCGACTACGTTGAAGCCTGTGGAAAGCAATCCTATATATTTTAGCTTGCCAAGTTGCGACAATACTTCTTTGGAGAGAATAATCTTGTTGGATATCAAGATCTCCGCATCCTTTGCTCTCTCGACGACTTTATCGACGGGAGTACGCTCGTAATAACAAAGCTCTCCCAACTTCTCAAGTTCGCCCCAACTCAATTCTCCCTCGTCGGTGGTATATCCGTCAAGTATGACTATCTTCATAGTTTTCTCAACCCCTTTGGATAATGATTTTTTGCGTACGTTCCGTCGCATTTGCACCAACCCAGCGAAATTCCCTTATACGTTACCAATGCCCAGCCTTTGACTCCGCCCGCATCAAGCGTCTGTCCGCTCAAATACTTCTCGGCGTCTTGTCTAGTCAACTGCAATACTCTCTTGACTTCATGCTCTTTCAAAGCCATTGCCAATGCGTGCGACGGCTCGAATCTATTCTTTTTATATTCCCCGAGTTGAAGACCGACTCTCTCGACTTTGAGTCCGTCCAATCTCGGAGTCCCCTTCGGCATACTATACAAAGTCTGCCCGAAAGATAAATTAGCGTCAAACTGTATATTGAGATTTTCCGTTTGCCAGGCCTTGTATTCCTTGACGGCTTTTGGGTCGGCTTTGGCAGATTGCAAAGAATATTTTGCGTCTTGACTCGCCTCGCCGCTGCGCTTCAATACGGCAAAGAAGTGTCCTTCGCCCTCAAACTTGTGCGGGAATATCCTATTGGTCTTGACAAGTTGAGCGTTGAAGTTACTGCCGTCTAAAGTATATCCGTGGCAAAACTCAAAATTACAATCTATCACTTCAAAGTCCTCGTTGGTTTGCAAAAACTCGTCGATGACTTCTTCATTTTCTTGCTTGGAAAAAGTGCAGGTAGAATATACCATAACTCCGTCGGACTTGAGCATCTTGACAGCCTCAGCTAGTATATCGAGCTGTCTTTGTTTGCAATTATCCACGTTCTCGAGCGACCACTCGTCGACAGCCAAAAGATTTTTTCTGAACATACCTTCGCCCGAACAAGGAGCGTCCACCAAAATTTTATCAAACACGCCATTTAATCTATTAGAAAGACTGTCGGGACTTTGATTCAACACTATGCAGTTCTTCACGCCCATACGCTCTATATTCTGCGACAGTATCTTTGCCCTTGACGGAATTATCTCGTTGGATACGAGCAATCCGCCGCCTTGCAATTTGCAAGCTATTTGACTGCTCTTTCCGCCGGGAGCCGCGCATAGATCGAGCACACTGTCTCCGCTCTTTACGTCCATACTCTCCACCACCGCCATGGCGCTTGGCTCTTGAATATAAAAGGCTCCGCCCTCGTGCAATACGCTCTTGCCGGGTCTGTCGTCGGCATTGAAATAATATCCGCTGCCGCACCAAGGAATTGCCCTTAATCTATACTCGTCAAACGCCGCTTTGCCCTCGCATTTGAGCGTATTTATTCTCAATCCCTGAATTTTATCTCTGTCGTAACTGTCCAAAAATGCGTCGTACTCATCGCCCAACGTATTCTTCATTCTCGACAAAAATTCTTGCGGTAGTTTTTGCATATTATACCTGGTCTTTTTTAGATTTACTTTCTGCTGTTTTGGCAGAGGGCTTCGGCTGTTTTTTAGGCTTGGGCAATCCGTAATTTCTTATTTTGCCCATACCCCAAGCCTTGACTTCTTCATACAGATTTTTGTCGATATCCAATATATCCAACAATCGTTCTTCGCTCACGATTTCGATGTGTCCGTCGGCAATGCTCATGACGTTCTTAGTGCGCAGGCAATTGTCGCCGAAAGGCAAGTAATAATCGAGTTTTGATATTTTCTGAGAATATACTCCGCCCTTTCGTCTGATCGTATTGACGAGAAAAAGCGCTTGCTTGAATCTGTCTTTTTCAAACGACGTGGAAAAACAAAAATGCTTGTCCAAAACGCAACTGCCCTTTAAAAGTCTTGGATCTGGCTTGACGAATCTTGCGTATCCCGACAACTTCTTGGTGTAAGATATAGTGGCGTAATTATTTTTTACGCTGCCGTTTTCCACAGAATAAAAAGCGTTGGGACATTCGTGAAGAAGTTCTTGGATATCCACTCCCTTCATCTGACACATCTTTTTTGCCACCTGCAAAGTGAGATAAGCGTCGTAATCGCTGCGATGAAGATTTTCCGTAGATATGCCAAAGGATTCGCAGATTTTTCCAAGTCCGTTTTCGTTGCTGTCGGGCATGAAATGGCGATGTAAAATTTGAGTGTCGAAAGCGTTGAAAGTAAAATACGGCGTGTCGTATCTGTTGCATTCGGAAAGTAAGAAATTGATATCGTTGTTGACGGAATGTCCGAAGATAATTACGTCGGGATCTTCCAACAGCTTTTTGAAGGTGGGATACGTAGCCTTGAAATCGGGCGCTTTGAGAAACTCGCTCTTGTCGTAACCGAGCTCTATTCCCTCGCCGTCGCCGCGCGAAGTATGAAATTTGCTCTTGGGATTGACGAGAATATCTTTTTGTTCCAAAATATTGAGTCTTTCGTCGGCAAGCACGTATCCAAGCGAGCATATTTTTCCATGCCCGCCAAAACAATTTGCGCATTCGATATCAAAGAAAAGATAATTCATAGATTCCTTTTACTTTCGTGCGTACGCCGCCCCGCTTTATTATAGCAACGTAATACCCTGTTTTTTGCAATTTTCTATCTCTCTGTCGCTCCAAATAGAAGGTTGAACTTCGCCGATGTGTCTCTTGCCAAGCATAAACATACAAAGGCGAGACTGTCCAATTCCGCCGCCTATAGACAACGGTAATTTGCCGTTGGCAAGCGCCTTGTGGAAAGGAAGTTCCAATCTATCCATCGCGTTTTCTTTTGCAAGCTGATCGAGAAGCGAAGCTCTGTCGACTCTTATTCCCATGGACGAAAGCTCCAAGCCCCTGCCTATGACGGGATAGTCGACGAATATATCTCCGTTGAGCGACCAATCGTCGTAATCGGGAGCTCTGCCGTCGTGCTTTTTGCCGCTCTTGAGCGCTCCGCCAATCTGCATGATAAACACCGCTCCGTATTTCTTTGCGGCGGCGTTTTCTCTCTCCTGCGGAGTGAGATTGGGATAAGTATCTTCAAGTTCTTGCGTGGTAACGAAAGATATCTCGCCGGGCATATCGTATCTTTCAAGTTGATATTTTTCTCTTACGCTTTGGCAAGTCGACTTGATGACTTTGTAAATACTTCTTACGGTGTCTTTGAGATAATCAAGATTGCGGTCTTCTGCCGATATGACCTTTTCCCAATCCCATTGATCGACGTACAAAGAATGAATGTTGTCGACGATCTCGTCTCGGCGAATAGCGTTCATATCGGTATAAAGTCCCATATGCATTTCAAAGCCGTATTTCTTGAGCGCAAATCTCTTCCACTTTGCAAGCGAGTGCACGACTTCGGCTATCTTGCCGCTCTCTTTGATATCAAAAGATACGGGACGCTCCACTCCGTTGAGATTGTCGTTAAAACCGCTGTCTTGCAATACGAAAAGCGGAGCGGAAACTCTGCTCAAATTCAATTCTTGAGAGAGCGCCGATATAAAAGTGTCTTTGCAATCCTTGATTGCCCTTTGCGTGTCAAGTAAACCTAATTCATACATAATGCCACCTTAAATAATCTTTTTATACGTTAAAAATTCTTCCATCAAAGCCTTGAACTTCGTTCCGTCGCAAGTCTTGATATACAGATAATAATAATTGCCCGCATACTCAAACCAAACGTTGTAATGAAATCTCGAAAACATTCCCGCTTTGTGAGAATACTCTATTATCACGTCGTCGACTTTCGCTTTGACAAAGTCCTGCTTGTTTGCAGCCGCCACTTGCTCGTTGCAAAGACTTGCAAACATATCCTTTTGAGTCTCGTCGACGAGTACATACTCTTCAATCTCTTCGTTGCCCCACATGCATATGAGACGCTCTTTGATATACGCAAGACTCTCGCCAGCCATACCTTTGAAGCACTCGTACGAAGTGATATTCTTTGGATCGAAGAGAAGATACTGCGTACCGCCGTTGGCGTTATGCTTGGAAATCGAGCCGTCGGCATAGCGAACCTCTTTGACGTTCTTGGGTCTGTTAAAAAGTTTATTTGCCATAACTGTCCTTTAATCCCGTGATTTGATTGAATTCATACTTGCCGTCTTTGCCGTATCCCTTTACTGCGCTGAAGTATCCCATACGCATGAATTGGAATCTGTCGTATTCTTTGATTGTGGCAAGGAAACTCTCTCCCTTGGCGTTTGGATATACGGTGTGACTGTCGGGCGTAAGTCTGTCGTTGAAATCTCCGTCGCCGTCAAGCAACAAATAATCATATTCGTGAAGAGTGATATCTATGCAATCTTTTGCATTGACCCACTGAATCACTCCCTTGACCTTTATGCCTGCGTTGACTCCGCCGCTGATAGAATCGGGGATATAATTGCAAGTCACGCTGACGACGTTACCCTCTTCGTCGCACTCGTGGCTAACGTATTCGAGGATATAACTTCCCTTGAGCCTTACATTACCGCCCGGAACGAGTCTCTTGTATTTGGGAGGCGGAACGGGAGCGAAATCGTCTCTGTCGATATAAAGCTCTCTGCTGAAAGTAACCTTGTGCGTAGACTTCTCCTCTGCGTTGGGATTGTTCTCAATCTGATATTCTTCGTCTTGAGTCGCATTGGCGACGATTAGTTTAATAGGGTCTTTGACTACCATCATTCTGTCGGCATTGATATTGAGATAATCTCTCACGAAATGCTCGAGCATAAGCACGTCGACTTCGCTCTGACTCTTTGATACGCCGATCTCCTGACAAAATCTTCTTATAGCCTCGGGCGGATAACCTCTCTCTCTCATACCCGAAAGCGTGGGCATTCTGGGATCCGACCAACCGCTGACTTTGCCTTCGTCGACGAGTTTTTTGAGATATCTCTTAGACATAATAGTCCTCGTCATGCCAAGTCTTGCAAACTCTATCTGTCTCGGCAATTCGCCGAAACCGCAATTTGTCTTAACCCAATCGTAAAGCGGTCTATGGTCTTCAAATTCAAGCGTACATATGCTGTGCGTGATGCCCTCGAAAGCGTCTTCGAGCGGATGTGCAAAATCATACATAGGATAGATACACCACTTATCGCCCGTGCGATGATGGGTGGCTCTCAAAACTCTGTATATTACGGGGTCGCGCATATTGATATTGGGGCTTGCCATATCTATCTTTGCGCGCAACACTTTAGTTCCGTCGGCATACTTGCCCTCTTTCATCTCCTCAAAAAGTCGAAGATTTTCCTCGACGCTTCTGCCTCTCCAAGGACTTTCTTCGCCGGGTTGAGTCAAAGTGCCTCTCGTAGCCTTGATCTGCTCAGCCGTATAGTCGCAGACGTAAGCCAATCCCTTTTTGATAAGTCCGACGGCGCAGTCGTACATTCTGTCAAAATAGTCCGACGCATACAACTCCTGATCCCACTCGAATCCCAACCATTTGATGTCTTCTTTGATAGAATTGACGTATTCAATATCCTCTTTGCTGGGATTGGTGTCGTCATAACGCAAGTTGCATTTGCCGTGATACTTTTCTTTCATACCGAAGTTGATGCAAAGCGACTTTGCATGTCCGATATGCAAATATCCGTTAGGCTCGGGCGGAAAACGCGTGATGATCTCCTTTGCCTTGCCTTGAGCCAAATCCTCGTTGATAAACTCTTCGATAAAATTAGTTGACTTGATTTCTTCCATATATATCCTTGATTAATTTATTGTCGATATTGTTTTTAGATTACTCCAATCAGAACAGACCTTTTATCTCGTTGGTGTCGGCGTCGATAGTCATTCCCAAAGCGCTTGGCTTCTTGCCAAGTCCCGGCATGAGCATGATACTGCCGCATACCACTACCAAAAATCCCGCTCCGCCTCTAATTTCCACGTCTCGCACCGTCATCGTAAAGCCCGTGGGTCTGCCGAGTTTGGTCATATCGTCGGAGAAAGAATACTGCGTCTTGGCAATGCATATAGGCAAGTTGCCTTTGCCGAGTTTGTTTATCTTGGCAATGCTCTCTTTCGCTTCGTCGCTATACTCGACCGAGCTTGCGCCGTAGACTTTGCTTGCCACGGCAAAAATCTTGTCCTCGACGCTCATATCGAGGTCATAGGCATACTTGAGTTGAGACGGCTTATCGATAGCTTTGAGTACGGCATTGGCAAGCTCTATTGATCCTTCGCCGCCCTTTGCCCAGCATTCGCACAAAGCGCATACTGCGCCTTCCGCCTTGCAAGCGTCTTCTATCATCTTGATTTCTTCGTCGGTATCCGTGATAAATTTGTTGACGGCGACGACTACGTTTGCGCCGTATACGTCGCGAAGATTGCGTATATGTCCCACGAGATTAGGCATGCCTTTCTCGAGCGCAGTCAAATCTTCTTTAGCCACGTCTTCTTTTTTGATTCCGCCGTTATATTTCAACGCTCTCACCGTAGCCACGAGCACGACTGCCTTTGGCTCTATGCCTGCCGCTCTGCACTTGATGTCCAAAAACTTTTCTGCGCCGAGGTCTGCGCCGAAACCTGCCTCTGTGATGACGTAATCGGCTACGCTCATGGCAAGCTTTGTCGCAATAATCGTATTGCAGCCGTGAGCTATATTGGCAAACGGACCGCCGTGCACTATTGCGGGAGTGCCCTCAAGCGTCTGAACGAGATTTGGTTTAAGAGCGTCCTTAAGCACGATCGCCGCCGCATCTACGACGCCAAGATCTTTTGCCGTGACCGCATTGCCCTTTCTGTCGTAAGCGACGATGATATTGCCAAGTCTTGCTTTGAGGTCTGCCATATCGTTGGAGAGACAGAGTATCGCCATAATCTCCGATGCTGCCGTGATATTGAATCCGTCTTTTCTAGGCACGCCGTTCTTTGCGCCGCCCTGACCGACTTGGATATATCTCAACGATCTGTCGTTCATATCCATACAACGCTTCCAGATGATATTGTCTACGTCGATGTCAAGCTCGTTGCCCTGCATAAGATGATTATCGAGAATCGCCGATATGAGATTATTGGCGGTGGTAATTGCATGCATATCTCCCGTGAAATGCAAGTTGATATCTTCCATAGGGGCAATCTGCGCCATACCTCCGCCGGTGGCTCCGCCCTTGATGCCGAATACGGGACCCAGCGACGGCTCTCTCAACGCCAAGCAAACTTTTTTGCCAAGCTTGCTCATTCCGTCGGCAAGCCCGATAGACGTCGTGGTCTTGCCCTCTCCGAACGCCGTGGGATTTATAGCCGTCACTAGCACGAGATTTTTTGTCTTGGGCGACGGCTTTTTGGATATCTTGGCTTTATATTTGCCGTAAAGCTCTAAATCGTCGTCTTGAATATCGAGTTTTTTTGCCACTTGGGTTATGGGTAAAAGTTTGACGCTGTTTGCTATCTCAATATCGCTTTTCATAAAACCTCGTAAAAAATAGTATTATATTTTAATTTTATATATTTTATTAAGTAAAGTCAAGTCAATACAGAAAATAACGCCGACTATGAGGTAAAAAAATAGGCAGGACTTTCGCCCTGCCGAAAAAATATATTTAAAATATATTTATCGTCTATTTTTTGATTTTGCCAAGCAGACACTTGGTGGGTTCTTTTTCTATGACGAGTCCGCAGTAATTGCACATCACGCACTGACTTTGCGTAGCCTTGCCCTCTTTGAGTTTTTTGACGAGATTTGGCTCGCAAATGAAAGGACGGCACATTGACACTGCGCCTATGCCGCTGTCGACAGCCTTTTGCATATCGTCAAGTTTTGCCACTCCGCCCACCAATATCAAGTCGATATCTACTTGCTCTTTTATCGCCGTTGCCGAATCGTAGTTGAACATGGTCAGCGGCTTTGGCTGAGGAATAAGCGGATTGACAAGTTTTGCGCAGGCAAGACAAAATTTGTTGAGCGCCTTAGGCATACTTGCGACGGGCTCTCTGTATTTGAATACGGCGTCCATTGGCATACGCTTAGACCTCATGGTATTCATTCCGTCCTGCACGCTTCCGCAAGACACCTCGATTGCGTCGACTCCGTATTCTTTGAGTAATTTACACACCTCTATCGCATAGGGTAATCGTATGCCCTTCTTACGCCTGTCCGTAGCCGAGAGCTTTACCCAAATCGGAAAATCTCCGACTTTGGCTCTCGCCTTTTGCAATATCTCTTTAACGATACGGCATCTGCCGTAAATATCTCTTCCGTATTCGTCCTTGCGCTTATTACCGTTGGCGGACACGAAATCGTGAAGTAAATAGCCGTGCGCCAAGTGTATTTGAGCGCCGTCAAAACCGTATTCCTTTGCTTTGACAATCGCCTCGACAAAAGCGTCCTCGACACGCAGCACGTCTTCGACGGTCATCGCCTTGGCTTTGTCGGGATAAAAGAGATGTCTTTTTGCGCTGGGCGCAATCTTTTTTTCGCCGATAACTTTGCTCGAAGTCTGCCGTCCGCAATGAGCAAGTTGGGCGATGATAGGCGTATCGTATCGATGTACGGCGTCGGTAAGCGCCTTGTATTTTTCGGCAACGCTGTCGCCGTAGAACGCAAGACATCTCGGATAAGAAGAACTACCCTCGTGACTTACTATCGCATAGCCTGCAATGATACACCCGACTTCGTTTTTTGCCAAAAAGGCGTACTTGCGAATGAGTTCTTCGCTAGGTCCGCCGTCTTCGTCCGCCAAACCGTCGTGAGTGGCAGAACGGACTATCCTGTTTTTTAAATTTACTTTGCCTACGCAACAACTTTCAAAAATTTCCATACTTTGAAGTATCTCAATTACTTTTGCTTCACGTCGGCGTCGATCACTTTCATTTCCATAGGCTTATCGGAAGTATTGTTTTCAAGCACGACGTTGTCAACCGACTTAAAATACCAACCCTTGTCGACGTTGTCTACGACGTTGTCATGAATATAGATATTTTTGTGCACTGCGCCGTTGTGAACGGTGTTTTCGGGCATAACCTGCACCGTATACCCCTCAACTCTGCCGAATCTGTTGCGAGCAATCTCAACGTCATTGACTGCGCCGCTCTCATACCAAGACTTTGCGTCGTCGGAAATGAGAATTGAATGCATAGAGGTATTGTCGAAATTGTTGTCGGTTATCTTGACCTTGCCGCCGCTCGTCATCAATACTCCTCTCGTGATAATTCTCGTCATAAAGTTGTGAGAGAAGTCTACGTCGGGGTTGGCGGACTTGTCTTCAATCACTTCTCCGACCACCGCTTGCGACACGTCGTCAAGCTTAAGTCTTATGGTAGTCTCGTTGATAAGCTCGGACTCCAAAATCTTTGCCCTGCCGTGTTCAAGCATAGACGACACGTCGACGAACGCAATCTCGTCGCCGATGCGCAAAGGATTGAATCCATGAGCTTGATGATGACAAAATCTCACTTCAACCTTGTCTCCGTCAATCTTCTTGATCTTGAAGTGAATACCGTGCACGTTGAGAGTGTCGTCGCCTGCGCCGACGAACTTGTTGTTCTTAATGACTACTTGACCTCGGCACATGCAGATATGAACGAAGTCTGCCGCCGAAATCATAAGCTTTGCGCTTTCTTCATGAGGCGCGAAATTACATCCGTTTATCTGCAAATTGCTTGAATTTTGCGCAACGTACGCCAATCCGTAATTGAAATGCTGATTGACGTTCTCAAGCGCAAAGTTATCGCTCTTCTCCACGAAGATACCGTTGTATTTTCTCAACTCGTCGTATACGTAATATCTGTCGCCTACTTTGAATCTCAGCGTTTGAAGATATTTTGCTCTGAACTTATGAGGCTCAAGCTCTTTTATCATATAAGCTCCTCTCAAAGGATGAGCCTTTCTCATGATAGTATTCTCATCTCCGTTGGGTATATGTCCGAACCACCAACCGAAAGTAGACTTTTTGAACCTAGAGCGATAGTCTTCGCCCACAAAATAATATCTGCAATGGAATTTGTGATACCTCGACTCTTTGTCGATCTCGAAGTCCACGTGCGTCTTGCCCACCTCGACGACTTTAAACTCGTGCATATCGGGATTGTCGACCTTGATAGAAAAGTTCTTCAGTTTTACATTCTTGCAGTTGACCGCGGCTATATTCGTCATTTTGCCGTGCATGACGAATACGCAGCCGTTGCCGTCTATCGTCAGGTCGTTTTGATTTTCTAACCAAATACCTATATTGTTGCGATGAGGCACCGTACCTCTGCGCCACTGCTTGTCGCCCACCGTGTTGGTAATAAAAAGGTCTTTGACGCACACTTTGTTGGAATAAAGATGATACTCTCCGCTCTCAAACGTGAGAGTCTTTTCGCCCTCTACGTTCTCCAATTCGCAAAGCGCCTTTTGAAGAGTATGGCTTATATCTTCGCCTGCGACGATTCCGTATTCTTTTGCATTGTAATTCATATTTGCTCCTTATCAGCCGTACGGCTTTTTAGATATTTGACTTGTCCTGTCAGTTTAATTATATTATCTTGATATTGCTATCAATGATACTTACTTTAGTTTATTGCGGTATTATCTTGAATTCCCCTATGCCTACTGCGATGATCTCGCCCATCATCAACGTAAGTTTGTCCAACGTGACGTTTAGTTTTCCCTTGAATACGTCGACGTACATATTGGCAAATCCGTTGGTATAAAATCTGACGATAAGCAAAAACTTTGCCTTGTCCTGCACTTCGTCCGTCTTGATTTCTTCCATAACGGTTGCGACGAAAAACTCCTTGAGTTTGTCTATAAAATTCTCGCCCATCTTTGCGCAAATCAGCCGCTTATAAAATTCATAATCCTTTTGCAAAAAGTCTGCAATCTCCTTGAGAAAAGGAGTGGGATTGCCTATGATACTGTCCTTATACGCCGAGAAGAGAGAAAGTATCTTGTCCGTCACTTCTTTTTCTATCTCCTCAAGCACGTCTGTGATATTGTTGTAATGCGCGTAAAACGTGCCTCTGTTGAGTCCCGACAGCTTGACTATCTCCGTGACGGTAATCTTATCCAAATCTTTTTTTTGCAACAACTCTGAAAAAGCGTTTTTAATAAACTTCTTAGACCTTATTGCGCTACGGTATTGACTTTTTTCTATCATATATTCCTCTAATATATCATTATACACGACAACCGTTCAAAAGTCAACACCTGTTTTCTTTTCAAATTATCACATATTTATTGCTATCTTATATACTTCGTCTTTGGTAAGTCCGTTGGCTTTGGCGACCTGTTTTACGGCGACCTTCTTGTCGACGCCGCTTTTGATCAACTCGTCGAGTTGATCCTCTATACTGCCTTGAGGTGCGCTCTCTTCTTGCTCGGCGCATTCGACGATAAGCACGTATTCTCCCTTCGGAGTCTCTTGAACTCCCTCCGCCAAAGTAGTGACGATATGTTCTTCGTGTATCTTGGTGATCTCTCTGACGATATGCAACTTTCTGTCGCCCAAAAATTTATTTAAATATTCAATATCTTTGTTGAGGTCGTACGGCGAAGAATAAAATACCATCGACGTCTTGACGTTTTTGAATTGAGATAAGAGCCTGTCCCTATCTTTGTTTTTGGCAGGCAAAAAACCTATGAAAGTAAATATGGGCTGACATATGCCCGACATCGCCATTGCGCTAGTGAGAGCAGTTGCTCCCGGGATCACGCTTATGTCCGCCCCCTTTTCCAAAAGTCCGTTGACGACGACTGCGCCGGGGTCGGATATGCAAGGCATGCCTGCGTCCGTGATGAGCGCAACGTCCTTACCCTCTTCAAGCAACGAATATATCTTATCTACGCTCTGTTTCTCATTGAATTTGTGACAGGCAATAAGAGGCTTTTTTATCTCGTAATAATTGAGCAGCTTAAGAGAATGGCGAGTGTCTTCGCACGCAATGACGTCGACGGATTTGAGCGTCTCAAGCGCTCTCAAAGTTATGTCGGAAAGATTACCTATAGGCGTGCCGACAAGATATAATTTCGCCATGTTTACCTCTCGAATGTCATTAGAATCGCTTATCAATATAATATCATATACGCGCCGCTTTGCAAAATCAAATGATTGCATTTTGTATAATTTTTGTAAATATTTGTTTTTTTGAAGTTTCCCTATTTACTTAAACTCCAAAAACGTATAATATTAAAGCATAAGGAGTTGCAAAAAATGACGCATTACGACAAGAAAATACGAAATTCAGTCCTTGCTTTCGTCACTGCGACGGCAATAATATGTATTACCGTCACTGCGTCGTATTTTGCAATCTACGGACCGCACGCCACAACCTTTCTCGGCAATAAAGACAAGAAAGCCGCTGCGTATGCCAACGCAGGAGTCGACGCAACTCGTGGCGAAATAGTATTTTTTGGAGATTCAATTACGGAAATGTGCAATCTAAAAGAATACTATCCCTCTCTCAACGCCTGCAACAGAGGCATATCGGGAGACACGACCGAGGACATGCTCAACCGCTTGAAGTCCAACGTGATCGACGTTGAGCCCGCCAAGATAGTATTTTTGGGCGGCACCAACGATATAGGAAAAAATATCGCTCCGCAAGATATCGTCGACAATATTAAAGACATCATTCGACAGACGCAAGAGGCTTTGCCAAATTGCAAAATATATATTCAATCGGTCTATCCCGTCAATCCCGTCAGAAAGCCGACTTTCTTCAGCCAGACGGGCTGTCGAAGCAATGCCGCCATCGACGAACTCAACTTACTTCTGCAAGATCTGTGCAAGCAATGCGACTGCGCGTATATAGACGTCAATTCTTCTCTCAAGGATCAAGACGGCAACCTCAAGAGCGAATACAGCGTGGACGGACTGCACTTGACGAAAGAAGGATATATTCGCGTCGCAAGCATAATCACTCCGTATATAATATAGAACGATATTTATAGGCGCAGATCGTCTCAAATACTTCTCCGTTTTTTTACAAAACTTTTTAACTTTGTTGCAAAGCGCAACGATATATGGTAAACTTATTATTAAAGAATTTACCGTGTTTACGCAGAGTGCTCTCTTTGTATTAAGCGCATGAAATTCCTAAAGATAAACGCAACGAAAGTTGTTAAAATACAAGAGAGGATTTTTCCATGAAGATGATTTACGGCGTCAAAGACCGCCCCAAAGCAGGACAGCTCATACTTTTCTCGCTTCAGCAATTGCTTGCCATATTGGCGGCAACGATTGCCGTCCCGATGATAATCGGCAACGGGATGTCGCCCTCGGCGGCATTATTCGGCGCAGGAGTGGGCACGATAGTATATTTGCTCTTTACCAAATTCAAAAGCCCCGTTTTCTTGGGCAGTTCTTTTGCCTTTCTCGGCTCTATGGGAGCGGCGTTTGCAGGAGGCGTATCAACCTCGCTTGGATATCTCGGACTTATCATAGGCGCAATATTTGCAGGTTTGGTATACGTGATAATCGCAATCGTCGTCAAGTTTGCAGGCGTAAAGTGGGTGGATAAGATCATGCCCGCCGTCGTAATAGGACCGACTGTCGCTATCATCGGACTTTCGCTTGCAGGCAACGCCGTGGGCGATCTATTCAAAGGCAACGTAACAAAGAACGTGACGGAGATAATTGCAAAGATAGTGGACGGTAACGCCGTCATCGAAGAAGTGACTTCTTCGCAAATGGTATGCTCCCCTTATTTAGCTTTCCTCTGCGGACTTATCACGCTTGCCGTGACGATAGTATGCTCGGTATACGGCAAAAAGCTTATGAAGATGATACCTTTCGTCATAGGAATTTTGTCGGGTTATGCAGTTGCGGCAATATTCACGGGCATTGGTCACGCAACGCATACGGAAGCTTTGCAAATCATCAACTTCTCACTTTTCAACAATATGCAGTGGTATCCCGAGTTTGCATTTTTACCGATTTTCAAAGGCGAGTTCCAGACGGGCGATGTAGGCTCGATAGGCTCTTACATTGGCACGATTGCGGTGGCGTATATCCCCGTGGCGTTCGTAGTATTTGCCGAGCACATTGCCGACCACAAGAATATATCAAGCATAATAGAATACGACTTATTGAAAGACCCGGGTCTCACCAGAACGCTGCTCGGTGACGGCGTCGGCTCTATGGCAGGCGCAATATTCGGCGGCTGCCCCAACACGACTTACGGCGAATCTGTGGGCTGTGTGGCTATATCGGGCAACGCATCTGTAGTGACGATACTGACGACGGCTATATTGGCGATACTATTTTCCTTTATCGCTCCATTCGTCACGTTCCTTTCGACTATCCCCTCTTGCGTAATGGGCGGCGTATGCGTAGCTCTATACGGCTTTATCGCAGTGTCGGGTCTGAAGATGCTCCAAGGCGTTGACCTCGGCGACAACAAAAATCTTTTTGTCGTATCCGTAATTCTCATCGCAGGCGTAGGCGGCATGACTCTCAACTTCGGTTCTATCACGGTCACAGAAGTGGCTTGCGCGCTTATACTAGGTATTCTCGTCAACTTGCTCGTCAATATCAAGAAAAAAGACAAGTCTGCAAATATAGACGATACGCAAGACCTTGCAAAAGAAGAAGTCGCAGAAATCACCGCAGACGCTACGGTAAATACCGCAGAGCAATGTTTGCAAGATACGACTGTCGATACTGAAATACATAATGATAATAAAGATATCAACTGATATTAAGGAGGAAATTATGACAAAATTCCAAAACGTATTTATATTTGACCATGCGCTTATCAAACACAAGATAGCAATACTGCGCGACAAAAATACTTCAATGAAAGAATTCCGAGAACTCGTCGAAGAAATAACTACTATCATGACTTATGAAAGCATGAAAGACGTAGACCTTATACCCGTGCAAGTGGAGACTCCGCTTGAGGTAACCACTCAATACAAAGTACCCGACGACAGCGTGGCTATAGTGCCAATCTTGAGAGCAGGTCTCGGTATGGTCAACGGCGTACATAAAGTCTTCCCCACGGCAAAGGTAGGTCATATCGGAATGTATCGCGACGAAGAGACTCTTATGCCGCAAGAGTATTACTGCAAACTCCCCGAGGGCATAGAAGACAAGACGGTCTTCCTCGTCGACCCAATGCTTGCAACGGGCGGGTCCGCCGTCGACGCACTCGATGCGCTTAAAAGAAGAGGTTGCAAAAAGATACGCCTAATGTCGATAATCGCCGCTCCGCAAGGCGTGGAAAAAGTGGCTTTCGCTCATCCCGACGTGCCTGTATTCATCTCCACTCTCGACAGAGGTCTCAACGAAAACGGATATATCGTCCCCGGTCTCGGCGACGCAGGCGACAGACTCTTCGGCACGAAATAATACGTTTTAAAAATCAAAGAGCCATTCGCTTAATGAATGGCTCTTATTATTTACAAAAGTCTCTGACTTAACGAACTGCTTTCCTTAATTTTCATTGCTTACCCAGCATTTTACTATAAAGGTCTTAGACGTCAACGTGGTGTCATCCCCCTTTACTCTTACCAACATAAAAAATAATTTTCCTGTTCTTATAATATATTCATCATCAAAGTCAAACCCTGCAACAATGCTTTGAGAGTACTCATCAATTGATATGCCGTTAGCGTAATCGTAATCAATCCATTCTATCTATAGTATCTGAATCTTTATTTTTCATTTCATCATATTTTACAAATACCTCAAAAGTTTTTGCAATATCATATAGATCATTTTCATCTTTTAATATTTTTTGCACTTCATAAGACTCAAAAGTATCTTTAACAAAATTTATATCTTTCTCATCAACGATATCTTCATTCGCAAATATACTGTATTCAACGCAAATCCTATCTTCATTGCCTACAGACTTGAGAACGATATTGCCGATTTCATCTTTATAATATCTTTTTAATACGACGTTATTATTTTCGGCAACAAATTTATACGTGCCTTCAATTGGAGTTTTGTTTCCTATAGTTGCATAAAATCCGTTTACAGTCTCTTCTTTAACCTTGCTTGGAGCCTTTACAAAAAATGTCACAGTGTTTGATATTCTGCCGGCTTTTTTATCATCATCCTCGGCTATTCTTACGGCAACGTCATACGTATTGCCATAATGGCTTGCTGTAATTTCAAAACGATACTCAACTCGCTCGCTCTCAACTAGCGGAACTTTTTTTGCAATATGCCAATCTTTTCCGTCGTTTAACGTATACTCTACGCTATCATCATAGGCAATTACCCCTGAATTCTCTATATTCAAAACAACGTCTCCGCTTATCAATTGATATACTTGCGTCAATTTCAAAGTATCGTGTATATTTACTTTTTGAAGATATTTACTAAAATGAAAACATCCTGACAAAGATAACAAACCGATACAACTTACCAACAAAATTGATATTGTCCATACCGCTTTCTTTTTCATCACTTAACACCCCCTATACTTTGTATGCAAAACGCCAAATTGCTTTTACAGCAATTTCCATTGGTTATCTTAATTATAACATATAAATATATCAATTGCAATACCCAATTTAAAAAAGACGACCTACGGCCGTCTTTAATATTTTATATTTAAATCTCATTTTTGTGGAAAAAAGACTTTTACGTCGCAGTTCTCCATAATGATATTTTTGATTTGACTTGGCTTGATTGCGCCCAAGCCGACGAGTTGACCTATTGCATTGCCAAGCGCGCTTGCCTCGGACGGTCCCGCCGACACTTCGATATCCAAAGTATCCGCAATGATTTGATTGAGATAATCGTTGTTGGCTCCGCCGCCTATTATATACAGCTTGCCGTACTCCCTGCCCGTCAGTTTGACAAGACCGTCATAAGCGTCTTTATACGCCTTTGCAAGCGAAGTATATACGCATCTTGCGACTTCTCCTATACTGCGCAACTTTATGCCTTGTTTCTCAAAAACGTAAGTTTTGACGCTATCAGCCATATTGCAAGGCAAAGCGAATGCGCTGTCGTTGACGTCGATATACGCGCCCTTATCCTCGCTGTCTTTGGCAAGCGCCACGATTTGCGGATAGTCTATGTTTTCGCCTTCGCTTATCCATTGTCGACGGCACTCCTGTATTATCCACATACCCATAATATTGCGCAAAAGTCTTACTTTTCCGCCAAAGGCAAGTTCGTTGGTATAGCCGTATTTCCAAGCGTCGTCACTGACGACAGGCTTATCCTCAAGCGCGCCAAAGAGTGACCATGTTCCACTACTCAAGAATAGCGGATATTCCTCTTGCGACGGCACTCCAAGCACTGCGCAAGCAGTATCGTGTCCCGGCGTGGCTATGACAGGCAAATCGTAATCAATGCCGACTTGACGCTTTATCTCTTCTTTTAGATTACCAATGATCGAGCACGTGTCGACAGACTTTGGCAAGATTTCTTTTGGTATATTCCATTGTTTCAAAAACTCCTCGTCAAAGCCCTGCCTTTGTCTGTAAAAACCGCTCGTCGAAGATATGGTAGGCTCGCTTACGGCAACGCCCGTCAACATGTATCCCAAAAGTTGAGGTGTGAAAAGCAAATGCTTTACGCCGTCGAAATTATAATTCTCCCTTGCTCTCGCGATGAGCTGATAAGTCGTGTTGAAATCGTTGTCGGAAATACCTGCAATGTCAAAGAGTTGCTTCCTCTTGCTTTCGTCAAGAGAACCCCTAACTTGCGCATTGGCAGGATTGCGGTAATTGCGGAAGTCGTCGCAAACCGTCTTGCCGTCTTTGCCGACAAATCCAAAGTCGACGCCCCAAGTATCTATACCCACGCCGTCGATTTTGCCGTCTTTGCAAGCCAACCTTATAGCATTGACTACCTCTGCAAAAAGCATATCCAAATTCCAATACAGTCTGCCGTCTCTCTCGACTGCGCCGTTGGGAAAACGGTGTATTACCTTTTGTTGCAACTTGTCTCCGCAAAGTTGAAATATTATTCCTCTGCCTGAACTTGCGCCAAGATCGATTGCAAGTACTCTTACGTCATTTGCCATGATTACCACCCGTTGAAGTTGTCGTCTATCTCCTTGACTTGCGTTTCGTCGATTGGATTTATCTTTGCCACAGACTTTGCAAGCAAGACCGAACGAGCAGAATAATCGCACACTTCCAATCTGTCAAAAGCTTTTATCGTATTCTTGCCTATCGTAATGATACACTCGTTGTCAATGACCGTAACAGGACAAGCCGTAGTCAAAGTATTGGCAATCGAGTCGTAATCTGCGATTGCAGAATACGGCAATCGCTTGACGTCTTTGAGCATGATGTAACTCTCGGGTATCAGTCTTGCGTCAAATTCTACGTTTGCCATAGCAAACCCCATTATTGCCGACGGCATTGATACGAATATGCTTTGCGCCTCGGGAGTTTTGTCAAATATCTTCAAAATCAAATCGAGATATTTGCAAGGCTTATCCGCCGACACTTTGCCGTTCTCATATCTGACGATATCTTCCGCCGACAGATCGAGCGGACTGTCGCAATCGGCATTAAACAACACACCGTCGCCGTCTCTGATCGCAAGAGTTCCCCAACCGCTGCCGACGAGCTGACCTTTGTAGGCTCTCTTTATAAACGCCGTCAATTCCTCTCGTTTTGAAACGTCGCCCTTGCCGATTTTATCGACGGGATATTGCGTACGCTTCAAAGCTATCTTATCCTTTATATACTTTGCTCCGCCAAGCGTCTGCGCATGGAATAGCGAACGGCAAAGATAGTCTAGCGTCTCGTACATTGCAAGCGCCTTTTGCATATCTCCTCCGCCCACCGTTGCGCCGTGGTTATCCATCATCACTGTGCGATAGCCGTCCTTGAAGCCTTGCATTACGATATCTCCGAGTTTAAGCGAACCGGGCAAAGCGTATCTCGATCCTGCGATCTTGCCGAGTTTTTCTTCATAGGCTCTTGCGCAAGTAGGGTCGGGAGCAACTCGCATACAGGCGTACGCCACCGCCGCAGGAGCGTGAGCGTGAACTATAGCCTTTATATCCTTGCATTCTCTGTAAATATTGGAATGAAAAGGCAACTCCATTGACGGCGCGTGCTTGCCAATGCAAGTTCCGTCGGGCAACACTTCAACTATATCGTCGATAGTCAAAGTCCCTTTGTCAATGCTGCTTGGCGTAATAAAGATATGCCCTCTCTCGTCCATTGCAGATATGTTTCCGCCCGACGTAGTCGTCAACGCGTTTGAGTATACTCTGTTCATTGCCAACAAAACCTGTTCTTTCGTCGACAGCGTCTTTATGTTCATATTGTTCTCCTATTTTGTTTTATACGGCAATCATACGACCGCCGTATATATTTATTGCCATTGATTTAGAGATAGTTTAAAATCCGATGACACACTTAAAAGAACGCAATTTTATTTATAAAATCGCTTTGCGTCTAAACTGCATAATTTGGTTTGGATTACGCTCGGCGTCGAGGAAAGTCGTACTATATGTACGTCGACCGAGCGTCGCGCGTAAGGCAACCGAAGAATGCGTTTAGATGCGATCTTTTGAGGTGGAAGCGGATTATTTGTAAAGCGCTCCGTAATTTGCGCAAGCTCTGTAATCAGCGCTTTCTTTGTCTTCCGTGCCAAACGCAGTCCAAGCGTGCGGACGGAAAATCTTGTCTTCGTCGACGTTGTGCATACTCACGGGTATTCTCAACATTGACGCAAGCGTGATTATGTCTGCACCGATATGTCCGTAAGTAAATGCGCCGTGATTTGCGCCCCAATTAGCCATAACGCTGTAAACGTCCTTGAATGCGCCTTTGCCGGTAAGACGAGGAGCAAACCAAGTGCTAGGCCAAGTCGGGTCGGTTCTGTCCCAAAGTATCTTCTGCACGTCGTCAGGCACGATAGCAGTATATCCCTCTGCAATCTGTATTACGGGTCCGAGACCGTCTACCATATTCATTCTCATCATCGTCACGGGTATTTCTGCTTCCGTCTTGAAGTGCGAACTAAAGCCGCCGCCTCTGAAATAACCGAGGTTGGCTTGACACCAATCAGTCTTGGACATACACGCGTCGATGTCTTTCTTGTTCATTTCCCACCAAGGCTTGATTACGCTTTCGCCCTTCTCATTCTTTGACATAGCCGTGCCGTCAAGCGCAGCTGCGCCGCTGTTGATGAGGTGCATAAAACCGTCCTTTGCTCTGCCCGTAGGCGTCCAACCTGTCACACGCTTTATTGCTTCGGGTGACCAGAATGTACGAACGTCAGCAAATATACTTGCTTGATAACTCAAGAGTTTTTCAAAGAGCATACTCATACCGTTGAGCGTATCATTTTCCGTAGCCAATATAAGCGGCTCTTTTTTGCCGTTCCAATCAAAAGACGTGTTGAGAATTGATTCGCTGAAATCTGCATTAGGAAGCCAATCCGTCCACATACGCTGACCTTGGAAACCGCCGAGTATCGCATTGCGGCCAAGAGCCTCTTCGTGCCAGCCGATTTCGTTGAGTTTGGGATTGCCAATCATGATATCTTTGATTGCCAAAGTCATCTTTGCGATAAACTCCCATTGCTTATCTTTTTCTTGCCTCGTCTTAGGATTTGCATTGGTGTCTATGCCCTCTTTGCAATTTGCCTTGATCCAAGCAAGTTCTTTTTCGTATTCTTTCTTATCATATATGCCGAGAGTGATACGGCGGTTTATCTCCGACATATCCACCCATTCGGCTCTAATGCCAAAATACTTTTGCATAAGATTGCCGTCCAAGAAGGATCCGCCTATACCCATCGAAACGCTGCCCAGTCCTACGTACGCTTTGTTGCGCATACTGCCTACTGCAATTGCCGCTTTTGCAAAACGCAAAATCTTTTCCGCTACGTCAGGCGTAATATTTTCGTCGTCTTTATCCTGCACGTCTCTGCCGTAAATGGCAAACGCAGGCAAGCCTCTCTGCGCATGTATCGCCATTGCCGCGGCAAGATATACCGCGCCTGGACGCTCCGTTGCGTTGAGTCCCCACACCGCCTTGACAGTGGACGGATCAAGGTCAATAGTCTCAGATCCGTAGCACCAACACGGCGTAACGCTCAACGTACCGACGACGTTTTGCGTATCAAAAAATTCTTTGCACTTTGCCGCCTCTGCGCCTCCGCCTATAGTGCCGTCGTATACTACGACGCGTACCGGCGTGCCGTCTGTATAGAAAAGATTGCTTTCAATAAGTTTTTTAGCAGATTGCGCCATGCGACGAGTCTGATCTTCAAGGCTCTCTCTGATGCCGCCCCATCTGCCGTCAATAATCGGTCTTATGCCAATCGTAGGTTGCATATAGTTCTCCTTTTCCTTACAGGCGTATAATTTAATTTGTGCCTGCAAGATTTACTCTAAATCTATTTTAATATATTGCAACGGAAAAATCTATACTTTTTCCAAAATTTGTATAAATATTTTAAGTCGGTAAGTCAAAGCTATAAATACCTTAAAAGTGAAAAGGTAATAGTGAAGAAGTAATAGGTAGTAAGTAAACAAGCAAGACGACAATCATCTTGCTTGTTTTGGAGCAGGTGACGGGAATCGGACCCGCGCTGACGGCTTGGGAAGCCGTAGTTCTACCATTGAACTACACCTGCAATATTTATATTGTATATCTAATTAGAACTTTTAGACTCTTCATCTGCAATAATTTTTTCATACAATTTTGCATCAATATAAATTGGTCTAATATCCAATAAATTATTACTAATTGCTGGCATAAACATATTTTTCATAGTTTCAAAACTTTTTGCAGTATCTATTCTAAATTCCTTTATATCATTGTCATAAATTGGTAAAACCAAAATTAACTTTGCGTTCTTGTTCTTTGCATTTCTATAGAAGTATATTTTATTAAGTGCATAATAAGTTGTATAAATATCTGAAAAACTTAATACCCGAGATTTTATTTCAATAAAATAGTCGCAATCGTCATTAGTATAATATCCATCAAAACGAATATTCTTTTCCATAATCGGATCAATCCCAATCATTCCCTCTTTAAATTGCATATCTCTAAATATTTTTGTTTTATCAATTTTTAAGTCATCAATCAATTTTTCAAAGGCAAATGATTCAAAGCCCTGCATAAACAGTCTTCTTTTATGCATATCATTTTTATAATTAGTTGTTTTATTTTCCAAAACATCATCATCTTTTTGTATTGCTTCGCTTTGCTCATCTTTATTAGTAGCTTTTTCCACTCCTAATAGTTTCTCATAATTATCACTTAATATAATGTTTTGAGTATTACTCTGTTTTGCAATAAGATTTATTTGGGCTATTAATTGATTCCTAAGTCCTTCATTTTCTTTTCTACATTTATCTAAATCTGTATTAGTTTCCTTCAATCTTTTTTTCATACTAATCAAATTTCCCACATTAAAACTGTCAAAAACCTCTGAAAGCACAAGCATAATCAATAAAGCAATACTTACTAT